>CAJWGN010000049.1 GCA_913031035.1 uncultured Gammaproteobacteria bacterium | reverse complement strand
TCGCCAGTTCGTTGGGCTAAGTTGCCTGTGTGCCGTCGTTTTGGGGATACACGTGCCGCGGCCTTATTGTGAAGGCTTGAGCTTCGGAACATGCATGGCTCTAGCGCAGTCGCCGGGTGTTACACGTATGCCATCTTCGCGTTTGCACGGGCCCTCAATCACCTCAGGTAAGTTAGCCTCAACCCATTGCCTGGCCTCGAAATAAATAGGCTGATCATTGGAGCTAGTTTCGACCCCATTGATGACAGCTCCTTCGAATGTTACGTGGAAGGTATCTGTAACATCAAACCCGGTTTCTAGTGCCACCACCGGATCATCCTGAACAGTGATTGAGCAGCTAATAGTATCCGCTGATTCACTTACGCAGGGCGCGCGGACCAAGACTTTGTAATTGCCTCCTTCGGCCCAAGCTTGGTAACCAAGGATGCTAGCCTGCGATTCGCCGGCCTCACTGAGAAAGGGTTGCAAACTACTCGCATCAAACGAATAGAATGCATCGATCATCCCTTCGGCCGTTATCAGGTTTGATGCTAATTCTGCAGAAACATCTGCCTCGCCAGAACATGCTGATAGGCCTGCTATGCAAAGCATGTAAGCGGCGGTGCGTTTTTTGAGCGACTTGTACATAGGAAGTTCTCCAAATTTAATGTAGACCGATTGCCGCGCTATCTAGATCGCTGCAATCGCCTGGGGCAGGGTCGAGAGTAAAACAATCAAAGGACTAGAACAATTAGAGGGATAAGATGTAAAGCTGCGGTTAGTGCTTACTGCACTTTTTTGACAGTCTACTATTTAAATTCTAATAAATAACAAGAGCCATATTCTTTACTTTATAAAAACCTAATCCTTTTAACCCCGAGCTTTCTCCGAACAGCTCGGCTAGTTTGACTTTGGCTATTATAGTTTTTGAATTAGCGGCTTCAGAGTAGGCGTCGAGGTTTGGATCAAAACATTCACAAAAGTTTGCTTTCTCAGTTTTGCAATAAAATCTGCTGCGTCTACTGTGCAGTTGTCAGCTAAATGAACAGTGTAGTTTTTGTAGCCAACACCGCAATGCAGCTTTGCATTGCGGTGTTGGGCATTTTTCCGTGTCGGAAAGTGGCAGTATTCGACTTCGCAATGCTGTGCCGCATTTTCAGCAAAGTAGGCTTATCCAATCTGGTATTACTAATCCAACCTTGTAAATTAGGGCTATCGAATAAGCTCTACCAATCCAAAAAATAATCTGTCAGCAAGGCAGGGCTAAGTTTTCGAGGCGGCACAGATCTGCTGCCGAGATAAAGAAAGCCAGTGATATTCTCGTTATCTCTAAGCCCCAAGCCTTTTTTTACAGTGTCGTTATAAGCCATGGAGCCGGTGCGCCACATGCCGCCAAGGCCTTGAGCATGAGCTGCTAACAGCATGTTCTGAGTTGCTGCCGCTGCCGATAAATCCATTTCGAAAGGGGGGACTTTTGGGTGGGTTTGGTGTTTGGCGACAGTGACAATAATTAGTGGTGCCCTGTGCGGCTTGAGGCGGATACTCGCTATTTTGGCCTCGCCTAGTGTTGAATCAGCCTCTAGCGAGGCGGCAACAAATAAATCACCGAGCTTATCCAGCGATGGCCCGCGAATGCAAAGAAAACGCCATGGCGTGAGGAGTGCATGGTCTGCTGCACGCACTGCTGCCCTGCAAATATTATCCAATTCCTCTGGAGATGGTGCTGGCTCAGTTAAGCGAGCGCAGGAGGTTCTAGTGTGAAGGGCTTCTAGTGCGTTCATGTGATTTGTATCGCTTCGTTAGTAGTGACATAAAAGTATCATAGTGTTGTGTTATAAACTAAGAAGCAGAATAAAGGAAAACAATGCCGCTGTGAACGAGGCATAGGTAAAAAAAATCAGTAACCACAGGTTTTATAAGGGATTTTCTGTTTAGTTAGCTAATGACCATTGGCACAATTTGATGGTATACTTTTTGAACTTAATTGTCGGTATGCCTGTCAGATAACTAACAAAATCAAATTAGTGGGCTTTTTGAGTAAAATCACAAGGGTTTGGGTGCTTCGGTTTGGCAAATGCTCAAATTAAGGCACTCAAGAAAATTAAAGGTTAATTAATGAATTCTAAGGCTGATGTAATAGCCATAAGCACTGAGCGGCCAGCTTATCCGCAGGCAAAGTCGAAATGGTTTGGAACTAAAAAAGGCGAAAAACTGAAAATCGTTTTTTCCTTCTATAGCCCCGATGGAAATGAAATTTCGATGCCAGTAGCCAGTATTTCTGCCTATCTCAAAAGAGATTTCCCTGGGATAGAAGTAACCTTGCTACCTATCTTAATTCTTCGCGACGCGGAGGTTTACTCCCCTGCTAGCTATGCGAAAAGCATCGAGGAAAGCGGTGCGGATTTGATCGCATTTTCAGTAATGAGCCCCCATTGGTATCCAATGGAGCCATATTTTGAAGAAATAAAGAAACTCTGCCCTGACTTGCCCATTTGTATTGGTGGCTATCAAGCCATGCTTTCTCAACAGCAAACCATAGAAAACCCAAATGTGGATTACATCTGTGTTGGCGACGGAGAATATGCCACTGGCAACTTGGTTCAACATTTGCGCGGCAGTAAAGACGGGCCAGCTGATGGTATGTGGGAAAAGTTAATCGATGGGGATGTGTATGAATCTGAGCCTCACCAAATAGGGGATATAGGTGCATTGCCTTTTCCAGACTACGATGTGTTTTCCAAAGAAGACGGTTTCAACGATGTAAACTCTTCTATTTTTGGACCAAAGGGAAAGCTTGTGCTGCCGGTGATGACCGGTCGAGGCTGTCCGTATCGCTGTACCTACTGCTGTAATACGCCGCTGTTGGAAGGCTGGAAGGTTAAGAAAACTTTTTTACGCAAATATGATCCACAGGATATGGTGGATGAGCTGATTCGATTGCGTGACAAATATGATGTTGGTTATTTTGAATTTTGGGATGAGCTTTTTTTATCAAATCTAAAGTTTGTTCGAGCATTCTTTGCTCTTTATAAAGAACAGTTACATCTACCTTTCTCAATTAATTCTAGGGTTGAGGTGATGGGCGAAGACTTTTGCAAACTTGCAGCAGATGCTGGCTGTCATACTATTTGGTTTGGGATTGAAAGCGGCGATGAGGAATACAGGTCGAAATTCTTAGGTCGAAAGATGAAGAACGAACAGGTAATTGCTGCTGCAGAAAACTGCAAGCGTGCCGGTATTAATCGCCTAACGTTTAACATTGTAGGGGCACCTTTAGAGACCGCTGCAAACATGCGTGAAACGCTGAAGCTTAATCAGTTGATATCGCCTGAACACTTTTTCTTTTTCCCTTATATCCCCCTGCGCGGAACACCGCTTTACGAAATGGCGAAAAAAGAAGGGTTGTTAGACATAGAAAAAAAGAATCTTCATTATTTGTCAGCCGTTAATGACAAAGTATTTACTCTCAACATGAAAGAGAGGCCGGATCTGCTCAGCGCCGAGGAATACAATGAAATTTGCCAAGAGATGTTGGCATTTCAGACAGCGAACAATCGCTTAACTTACAGCGATGATGAGTTTGATTCTGGTGATGCGGCGTCAGCCTCTGTTAATGATAAAAGCTTCTCTCTTGTAGCAGACGCACCCGCTAATCACTTGTAGCTAATTTTTTAGGGGCTCTAATGTATGGGGTGCTAAAAATAGAAAAAGCAGAAATAGCGCCTAAACCCTAGCCCTCAGTGGTAAGAAAGTTTAAAAGCCGAGCCGAGTAATCGACTCGGCTTTTTTGTGGTAGAGGAAAAGAGACCGCTTAGGGCAGATTATTTTGTTTATGAAGTGCTGGCCAATAATGCGTTCTCGCCGTCCAGAGCACGATGAAAAGAGCGCCAAGAAATTATAGCCATGAGGAAGTTACCAAGTACTGCGCCAAAGAAAAAGCCGGAGAGGCCAAAAGTTTGGCTGCCAAAATAGGCAAGGGGAACATAAAAAACGAAAAAGCGGCCCAGACTAAGATATAGCGCAGACAGCGGTTTGTGTAGTGCGTTTAGAGAAGAATTGGTAAGGATTATCACCCCTTGAAAGCCATAGCCTAGAGGCATGATCCACAAAAATATTTTTATCGTGGCAATCACCTCAGGATCATCGGAAAAGATCGATGCAATCACCCCAGCTCCTAATCCCAGCAATGCGTAAACAAACAGCTGCCAAACCAAAAGAAAACGCAGAGACATCGTATAAGCCTCTTCAATACGATCGACTCGATTAGCCCCGAAATTTTGGCTCACTAGTGGCGGTAGAGAGGATGACATGGCAAGTACAATTAGAGTGGCAATAGGCTCCAGTCTGGCTCCTACGCCGAAGCCTGCTACAACAGCATCGCCATAGCTGGCAGCTATAGCGGTCATAATGCCAGCGGCTACCGGTGTCATCATATTGGCGCCAGCCGCTGGAATGCCTATTCTCAACATGTCTTTTCCAGATGACATCATTACCGCACGGCTGGGGAAGGTCCTGCTGACTAACTCTAGTTTGTAAACTAGCAAATACATTAAATATGCGAAGCCGGCAGTCCAGGCGATAACAGTAGCCCATGCTGCGCCTTGAATACCTAGTTCAGGAAAGGGGCCGTATCCGAAGATGAGGAGAGGGTCTAAAATAGCATTGATTAGACCTGCTGAGGCCATCAAAATGCTGGGTGTTTTTGTGTCTCCGGTGGCTCGCAAAACACTGTTGCCAGTCATGATGCAAACTACGAGAACACTACCAACAAACCAAACTTCCATATACTCGCGAATGAGCAGCATTAATGACTCACTGGCGCCCATCAGTCTGAAAAGGTCCTCCATAAAGAACCAGCAAATTCCTACGGTCATTACAGCCAGCCCGAAGGAAATATAATTAATGACCGTGGCCGCTTCTTTGGCTCTTTTTAGTTCTGCGTTTCCGAGGCATCTACCAACCACTGCCGAAGCACCTATTCCTAAGCCTATGGCTAAACTCATGATGGTGAAAGTTACAGGAAAGGTGAAACTGATGGCAGAAAGAGATTCAGTGCCGAGAAAGCTGATAAAGAGCGTGTCGACAAGGCTGAAAGTGAATAGCATGAGCATGCCAATGATCATTGGCATGGTCATGCGTACTAATGATTTTTGTATCGATCCCTCGGTTAGGTCGTTGTGCTTTGTTGCGCGCTTGTTAGCCCTGGGCGACATCTAAATGAGTTACCTGCTAGATTTTAATAGCAATAATGGGACTCAGCGTATCAGCTGCCGAGCTTGTAGATACTAGCGAACAAATCTTAACTAACAGTACAGTACAGTACAGGACTGCTGGCATTGGTGAAAGTTAAACTGACCCAGGTGAGAATCATCCCATCCCAGCAGGGCTTAATAGTCAGTTTTAAAACAGGTTGGCTTTGCCTTCCTGCTCATCTCCGATTATTTAATGCTTGCTCTTATTCTGGTTAATTGTTTAAACACGCTAGGGCCGCCGTAGACCAATTCTTTAGCATCGCTTAGCTTTGGGTTGCCGGTTTCACTGCCAATTAAGCCGCCAGCTTCTTGAAGAATCAAAAGTGCTCCTGCCATCGCGTGGGTATCTCGTTGATTTGACCAGCCGCCGTCAAGTCGACCACTTGCGGTATTGATTAAGTCAATTTCAGGTACCCCAGAGATTCGTGCACTACCGCCTTGTGCAGCGACAGCTTTCTGCATGGCTAGTTGGGAGTTAATGAACTCAGGGCTGCAGCTGTAGCCAAATAAAGAGCTGCCAAAGTGAGGGTCTGAATTAACTCGGATACGCCTAGAGTTGAGCTGAGCGCCTTTGCCACGGCTAGCTACGATCTCCTCTCTGAGGCCCGGTATTACGAATACGGCATGGTTAACTACGCCGTTGATCTGACAAGCTACAGAGACGCCATAGGCTGGGTAGCCTACCGCGAGATTTTGACCGCCGACGAGCGGATCTATTAGCCAAACCGTGGACTTTTCCACTCCCTTCTTAAATCCGGAGATTCTTGAGTTGATGCTATGAGTAGGGAAGGCTTTCTGGATGTGGTAGCGGATCGTTTTGTCCGCATTTTCATCGAGGCTGGTCACAAAACTATCAGGGTTATTGTCAATAATTGTAATGCGATCTAATCGCTCACTGGCGTGGGCCAAGGCTTCTGCGGCATCATTTGCCGCGCGCAGCGCAATATTTGCTAATGCATGCATGGTTTTTCCTGATAATTTGTAAAAGAGCGGGGCAGCTACGGCTGCTAAGATCTAATGATAGCAAAGAAGTGAAGTACTCTAAAAGCAGAGACTTGTGTTGATGCTTCAGTAGGCTCAAGGGATTAATAGCTCAGCCCTTATCCTGCTATAATCTCAGCTTCATCGATTACAGAAGCAAGATTGAAATGCAAAATTCCGACAACATTAAAATAGTACTAGTTAACACGTCTCATCCCGGCAATATTGGCGCTGCAGCTAGAGCAATGAAAAACATGGGCATAACGCAGTTAGTGTTAGTTCAGCCAGAGGATTTTCCCAGCGGCGTCGCACGAGGCAGGTCTGCCTCCGCTATCGATGTGATCGAGAATGCCATTGTTGTCGATACATTAGAGGAAGCCATAGCCGACTGTGGTTTGGTGATTGGCACCAGTGCTAGATCGAGAAAAATCCCTTGGCCCATGGTGACTCCAGAATCCTGTGCCCAAAAAATTGTAACTGAATCCACTGAGGGTAAAACCGCATTGGTTTTCGGACGCGAGGACGCGGGACTTAATAATGACGAGCTTCAACTTTGTAACTATCACGTTCAAATCCCAACCAACCCTGACTGTAGCTCGCTCAATTTAGCCGCCGCAGTGATGGTGATTTGCTATGAGGTTTTTAAATGTGATGCCTCTTTTGAGGGGAAAGCAGCCGTAGCCGAAGATGAGTTTTGGGACCGAGAGAAAGCGACGGGAGAGCAGGTCGAGCACTTCTACGAGCATTTAGAAGAGGTCATGATCAAAATCAAGTTTCATGACCCTGAAAATCCTAGGCAACTGATGCAGCGTATGAGAAGGTTGTTTAGTCGAATAAGGATCGATGTTATGGAAATGAATATTCTCCGTGGGATATTGTCTAACATTGAGTACCATATCAAAGGCAAATAAACATAGAACCTTAGTTGATTTAATCGGACTCAAAATTAAGTCAGTCTCAGGCAAGGGCTAAATGAGACAACGATCTTTTTACTTTAGTGGTGGCCAGTATTTACAAATACTGCAGAGCCTTTGCCACGATTTGACTAAGCCCGAGGCCTTTGTCCAGCTCATGGGAGGTGCTAAATCGGGCAAAAGTGCCCTTTGCGAAACCCTGGCGCTTTATTTGCTGCGAAAGGGGTATGACGTCGTCTTCATTGATTACCCCATTGAATCTCCTGAAATGCTGCGCAATGTTCTCGCGCAAAAATTTAAGTTGCCAACTACCAATAATGTCGCCAGACAGCTGGAAGACATGTTCCTAATAAACTTCGAAAAGCCCAAACTACTTATTTTTGATGATTCTCACCAGCTTTCAGATATTACTTTGTTAGAAATTCATCGAATGGCTGAAATTCAAACAGGTTCGAAGCGGGTGTTAAACGTTCTGCTATGCGGTGAGCCGGAGTTGGATGAGCGTTTGCTGAATAAAAAAGAGCTTAAGTCGTTGCTCCTGAATGTGTCCCAAAAATATCTCCTGCAACCGATGGATAAAGAGAGACTATCCCAGTTTTTTTCCAGTGGTATCGCACAAACAGATTCGACAGGTTTGCAGCTTTCCGAAGACGCATTAGATTTATTGTACCGTTCAAGTAAAGGTTATCCTGGGCCGGCAACCTTGCTAGTTGAGTTAATCGCTCAATCTAACGCCGGTAATGTTGGCCAGCAGATGGTTACGAAGCTTGAGTTGGCTGAGCAAATAAAAAGTTCAAATATTCAGCAGGTACTGCCTGTCGCTGAGTTTTTTAATGTAAACCAACTGAAAGTGGTAGGCCTAATCGCCGCGGTATTTACCATTGCGGCCTTGGGATTTATGTTTCAGATGCTCAATTGAGGGGCTCCTCTTAATCAGGGTTCACGGCAGCCCTGTGATAGTGAATCGCCATTTTCTGCATCTATCACACCTACTTTCACTCCCCAGAATGAGATTTCCGGTAACATTCCCACTGAGGTAGATTTAAGGATTGTCGCTTTGGCTGGCAGTGGGGTGGCTAGTGACTCAATACTGGATTCGGCTAGAAACGCTGGCTGGGCTGCAAGCCAAGAGCTGGCCCCAGTTCAGCTAATGCCTTCTTTATTTCGTCCAGCTTCAGTTTTTTCTTTAGATGATGAAGAGTGTTAAGACCCCATTTCTTATTCCGGTTTAGCTTTGGTGACGGCCGCAGAAATAGGTTTAGCAGCAGATATTATAATAGAGCCCGAATTTGTCAGTGATCAAAGTGCGGCGGCTTCAATTCAACCTGGACCTGAGAATGTGAATCAGAGCTCTTTGAGGTCTAACGCGTGACTCTCTGAACCTGAATTATCTCTTGATAAGCCGCTTTTTGCTGGTGCTGAATTATCCGAAAACTTAGCTGTTACAGAGGGCGAATCTCTAAATGACGCGCCGCCAGTAACAGAAGACGCAGCGCGCGCTGAGGATGCAGTTGGCCAGGGAAAAAATCAGGAAATAGATCATCCATTAGCTCTACAACTTCCCGAACAGTGGGTTAGACAAGCCGAAGAACCCCTCCTGCAAGAAGCCATCCTGCCGGGCGACGCTTTGCTAAATAAGATCTTAGATGAAGAGACCCCAGCTGCCGTGCCTGAAATCGCTGATGTCACTGTGGCAATTCAAAAAACGACGCCTGTAGAGACTGAACTCAACCTAGTCTTGTCTGCTGAGGCGAAGGTTAAGACCCGCGTTGATAGTTGGGTTTGCGCATGGCAGCAGCAGTTGGACGGTTATTTCTCTCGTTATTCTTCAGGATTTGAGCCTCGCTATCAAAGTAGCGTGACAGGTTGGCGAGCGAGCCGAAGGCGAGTCATAGGCAATGCCCAATGGATTCGCTTAACTTTATACGAATATGAAGTTATTGACGAGCTGCCAAATTCCATCGAAGTTCATTTCTGGTTGGACTATGAGTCGCCAACCTATAGCGACTCCACCAAAGAAAACTAGTGCTGAGCTGCGAAAGCGGTGACTGGACGATACATGAAGAGATCAATCTTCAAGTTCGCTCTTAACGTCGCCGACCTCTGTCTCGATTCTGCTGTTTGTTTGCTGCAGCATACTTGCTGCGATTAGACTGTTTTATCGGTGGCACCAAATGTTCTGTGCCGACACCAATAAGATCGGTACGACCCATTGCTGTTAGCGCCTCTCGAATCATCGGCCAATTCTTTTCATCATGGTAGCGCAAAAATGCTTTTTGCAGCCGTCGCTTATCGAGATCTTTGTTAACACTAACCTTTTCACTTTTATAGCGCACTTTTTGCAGCGGATTGCGTTCTGAATAATACATAGCAGTAGCGAGTGCCATTGGTGATGGGTAGAACGTCTGCACTTGGTCTGGTTTAAACTTACGCTCTTTTAACCACATGCTGAGATTTAGCATATCCTCGTCATCACTGCCTGGATGGGCGGCAATAAAATAAGGAATCAAATATTGTTTTTTACCCGCTTCTTTTGAAAATTTATCGAAAAGAATCTTGAAATCATCGTAGGCGGAGATACCTGGCTTCATCATTTTGGAAAGCGTTTTGTCTTCGCTATGTTCAGGGGCGATCTTTAAATAGCCACCGACGTGATGGGTTACCAATTCTTTAATATATTCAGGGTCTTTTAGTGCTAAGTCATAACGCAGCCCGGATGCGATGGCTACACGTTTTACTCCAGGAATAGCCCTTGCTTTGCGATACAGCTGAGTCGTCGGACTGTGATCGGTATTTAAATGTTTACAAATATTGGGGTAGACACAGGACAGTCGTTTACACGTCTTTTGAATCGCTTGGGACTTGCAGTTGAGCTTGTACATATTGGCCGTGGGGCCGCCTAGATCAGAAATCGTGCCAGTAAAGCCGGGAACTTGATCGCGAATTTTTCCAATTTCTCGAAGTATTGAATCTTCTGATCGGCTTTGAATTATGCGTCCTTCATGTTCAGTGATGGAACAAAAAGTACAACCGCCAAAACAGCCGCGCATAATGTTAACGGACGTTTTAATCATGTCATAGGCAGGGATTCGGTCTGTGCCATAGCTAGGATGCGGTCTTCGCTGGAAGGGCAGGTCAAACACAAAGTCCATTTCTTCGGTGGTGAGTGGTATTGGTGGTGGGTTGACCCACACCTCTTTGGTTTCGTGTTTCTGTACTAAAGTTTTTGCATTGTAAGGGTTTGCTTCTTGGTGCAAGACACGAGAGGCGTGCGCATAGAGAACCGGATCATTAGTTACTTTTTTAAATGAGGGTAACCGGATATAGCAAGTATCAGGGTCGATTCCTGCATTTCTATGCAAGGGCATAGGCACAATCCGCATAGGTTGTGGCTCATCTACATCTGGGTTAAATTCTATTGCCTCGCCGTTGGCCTCTCTCTCTTTTTGTTTTTTCTTCTCTTTTTCTGCGCGCTCATGGAACTCATAGGGATTAGGGATTTCATCAATTTTCGCCGGCCAATCAACACGGGTGGAATCTATTTCTGTCCATCCGTTAGGGACTGCGTCTCTCACAACCGCGGTACCGCGCAAATAAGTTAGCTCTTCTGTTGTTTTGCCTTCAGCAATTTGATGGGCCACTTCTGCTAGTGCCCGCTCGGCATTTCCGTATAAAAGTATGTCCGCGTTGGAATCTATCAAGATTGAACGCCGCACTGCATCGCTCCAATAATCGTACTGTGCTATACGGCGAAGGCTAGCTTCAATACCACCAATAACGATAGGGGTGTCATAGTAGGCTTCTCTGCAGCGCTGGCTGTAAACGATAACTGAGCGGTCGGGGCGTTTACCTGCTTCTGCGTGGGGGGTGTACGCATCATCGTGACGGATTTTTAAATCTGCCGTATAGCGGTTGATGAGTGAATCCATGTTGCCGCCGGTCACCCCAAAAAATAAATTAGGCTTGCCTAGAATCTTGAAAGGTTCGGCACTGTCCCACTCTGGCTGAGCAATAATTCCAACGCGAAAGCCCTGTGATTCAAGTAGTCGACCTACCACTGCCATGCCAAAACTTGGGTGATCTACATAGGCGTCAGCTGTCACTATAATAATGTCGCAGCTATCCCATCCCAAAGCGTCCATTTCCTGTTTTGACATGGGTAAATAAGGTGCTGTGCCAAAACACTCGGCCCAATACTTGGGGTAAGCGAACAACTCTCTGGGGGTGTCGGAGTTGGGTGATGGGGATTTGCTGCTATTTTTTTTCATGTTTAATACTTTATTCGCTGTGGTGAAAAATTTTGGCTAAGGTATGGCTGCTGCTATGACTAGAAAAATTGATCTAGCGGAATGTCTTCGCCGTTAAGCATGAGTTGACTGTTACGCAGTGTCGCTTTGACTGAGATTTTGTCGTTTTCGATGAAAATAAAGCCTTGGTTTACGAAGGACTCTACTTGCTCGGCAACTGGGCTTTTCATTATAGAGTTAAAATCAAGAGAGACATCTAATGACATGTCAATGGCTGCAATGGCTTCATTTAAATTAAGCGCAGCAATGTTGCCCAGCTTGGGTAGTCCGTCCCAGCGTAACTTTAATTCTGCTCTGTGCATGCCGTCGTAAAGTTTCGCTGTAACAAGATTGTTAATAACTAGAGGGTTGTTGAATACCAATAGGGATAACTCTTGGCTTATTTGGTTGATCTTAAGCGCTGCCGCTTGAGCATCGACTTTCGATTGTGATTGAAGGTCGGAGAGTAAGTTATAGTAGTCTGAGACAAGTTGTCGCTGAACTTGGTCAATTTCTAGCTGCCAGTCGAAAGATTGCAGGGGGCTGTCGCCGGCTATGTTCTGGGTAGCTATCCGCTGGTTAAGTTGAATCGCACTCGGATTGCTTGAGGCGCGCAGCTGGGAGCTGGCAAGTATGTTGTCGATGGCCAAGGCTACCGGGGCAGAGCTTTTGATGCTAGGTATCGAAAAGGTTGCTGAGGTGGGTGCTAAAATATCGGTTATTTTGGTGCTCTTTGAAATCACCTCTATACCTTCAATCGTGAAATCCAAGTTGTTTCGGCTTTCCCTGATCGTTAATTGGCCAATATTGATAAGCAGCTCGGCTGACTGGTCGGCTCTTGCAAGAAAGCTGGCAGACAGGCCGGCAAATTCAAATTCTTCATAAATTCCGGTATGGCTAGTTGGATCTACAGTTACTCGTATAAGCAATGACTGGCTGAAATCTGCAAATAATTCTATCAAGGTATCTGGAAATTGAACCGTGCTGGCTGTTTCAAAGACGGGCAGGGCGGCAGCTATTCTTGGCGTGATTTCAGCATAGGCGATGCCAAGGCGAAGTCCGTTGTTTGTGCTTAAAAGGGGGCCATGCTTGATTGAAAAATCAAAATCAACGGCGATTGGTTCCATACCGATGGGAGTATAAATGGCGTTAATAATTGCGGTGCTGCCAAACCAGCCACTGTCAAAACTGGTTTCTCCTATGGCCAGCTGGCTATTCGTTTGTGGCGGTATCAAAGCCACCAAGTTGTTGATGGTGAGATCTTGGATTCCTAGGCCAATAACCTTGGGAGTAAATGCCACGGCAGAAATCACGACAACGGCAAATGTTGTAATAGCTATGCGAGTTTTGCTTGCCATGGAGGACTCTGAGATTATTGTCTATTTATTGCGCGTACTATAACAGGAAAGAAGCTGTGATACTGTTGGTTTATCTTTCTTATCCCTCATGAAATAGGGGTATTTCTCTGATCCTAGGTTCCCTAAGCATAGCTAAGCTGGCTAATGTATGGCGGGCTGATGCTAGGTATGAGCGTAGTTTTTTGATGTTGATGCTTAGGCTGGATTTAGTTTGGCTTTAATTGGGTTTGAGCGTGACTTTGTAAGCGCAGCGTCTTGCTCCGGCCAAAAGATGATCTACTCTTTTAACGCTTGCTTGAGAGCCTAAAACTGCTTGGAAAGTATCCAGTTCGGTTTTGCAAAACTGTTGGCACTGCTGTGCGGCTGAGCAAATAGGGCAATGGTTCTCTATCAAAAGCCAGCCGTCAGGAAGCAGACGAACTTCCGCCATGTAGCCCTCCGAGCTCCTAAGTTTTGCGAGGCCGGCTATTCTTGAGGCGAGATCAGTGGGTGGCTTAGCTAATGCTTTTTGATAGTTGCTTGTCGCTTGCTCGCCGCGCTGTGATATGACTTGGTTTAGCCCGTTCTCGCCGAAATTCTCTCGGATTACGTTGATTAGCTCGACGGTGACCTGGGCATGCCCGTCGGGGTAGCGTCTGTGGCCTGTTTTGCTCAATGTCCACAGGTGTATGGGTCTGCCGCGGGTTTGTTTTTCAGCGTCGCTTTGCGCGACTAGGCCCTTTGATTGAAGGTCAAGTAGGTGTTGTCTAATGCCCATTGTGGTCATACCTAACTGATTTGATAAGATTTTCACTGATTGCGGGCCGCGGGTCTTAAGCCTGTCAAGCAAGGTCAGCTGTGATTTAGATAGCTCCAAGTCGTTATTCCTATGATTGGCGTCTGCAGACAGATAATTTAGATTAATAGTAGGTAGGCAGATTATCGGCTGATACAACGCTATCGGCAGATTATTCAAAGGTTTCACTTTGTTTAACTTGTGGACGCTTATTTTATATTAGTAAAGTAATTTGTTTATTATTATAAATGACCACTTTGCATGAAAAAATTGCAATGCAGATTATAGAACATGCTCATCTGGGCGTGAAAAACTCGGCGAAGACGGAAGCATTTTTGATTGCGGCACTGTGTGAGTTCAGTCTCCGCGGCAGCGGTAATGCAGCGGTAATGCGCCGGCAAGTGGCAATTGAGGATATGTGGAAGGGGCGGATAACACTATTGCCTTGACTGAAAGTGACGTTGAGTCAGACCCCAACTTTCTTCGCCATACAGGTTAGGCTTTAGATGACCTTGATACGGTTATTCGTCGGCTAGAAGCTGCTGGGCACATTCCCAGCGATGCTTGTGCCCTCGATTTCCATCAATTCGGATGGGGAGGTTGCTGCTTTGTTAACAACGTTATTCAATGGGAGTTCGTTCAGTATCTCAGTGATGATTTAGGCCAGCGTAATGATTACTCCGAGTAACCCTGTGCCCTTTGACTGGTTGTAAATTTTTTCAGAGCCACATTGTGTCTGAGGAAGCGCGGTAGACGCTATCCCAGCTTAATAAATTAAGCGCATTTGGATGTGAGGAATACCATCTTCCATATAAGGTTCCGAATCGGTTTTGAAGCCTAAACTTTTATAAAAGTTCTCCAGATAAGCCTGGGCCGAAATCGTCAAGCCGGCTTCAGGCCAGAGTCGGTTGCAGTGTGCCTTGGCTGACTCCATTAGTGCTGTGCCGTGGCCACCGCCGCGGGCGCCGCGCTGCGTCACGACTCGGCCTATTGACGCAGATTCGTATTTAATGCCGGGCGGAATTAATCTGCTATAGGCGCAAAGTTCGTTATCTAAATACATAAGCAGATGGATCGCGGTTTGATCATAGCCATCCACATCTTGATAAACACAGTTTTGTTCAACGACAAAAACCTCTGAGCGCAGCTGGAGGAGTGAATAGAGCTCGGGTGTGGTGAGTTCGTCGAAGGGTCTGCAGATAAATGTAGGTGTCGTCATGTTTTTGCTGATGATGCCAACGTTATAATTTGGCAATAGTACGGATAAATCATGCGAATACCAAAATTAAGCGGGTTCGGATGAGCAATTAGTCGCTTTTGATGGTCGAAAGAGCCCGATTGTCTAGGTATACTGCGCACCATGCCCCGGTGGCACAGCTGGATAGCGCGGCCCCCTCCTAAGGGGCAGGTCAGTGGTTCGAATCCACTCCGGGGCACCACTAAACTTATTGGCTTACCAAAACCCTTTCTCAAGTCCAGCTTTTCGATTTCCATTGGTGTCGGCATTGCTATTGATTTTACTGAGATCTACACTCTGGTAATTGATCATAAGCAAGTAAAGGCCCAATCCGCATGAAAACTACATTCTATAGCGCGATAGCACTTATGACCCTGGTGCTTTCAGCTTGCGCGGCTTCCCTTGAGACTCTTGAATTAAGAGCTGAATATGCGCGGACCATCCCAACCTGTTCCAATGATCAGAACTGTCAGGATAAATGGGCCATTGCCCGTGCCTGGGTTGTGAAGAATTCGGATTTTGCCATTAGAAGCGAGAGCGAGACACGCATCATGTCGACTAGTAATATCATCTCTCAAAGTGGCTTGGGAGTGACCGTTGATCGCAGCCCTCTCGAGGGTGGCAATTACCAGATCACGGTTTCTGTTGATTGCTTCTCTGCATACGGTTGCCCTGATACTTTGGAGACGATGGTCGATTTCAATCGAACTCTTAACGCCGCTCAGCCCTAGCTTTCTTTTTAGAGCCCCTCTCAATAGTGAAGAGTTTGAGTGGATTGTCGATCTACCCCAGTTTGACGCAGACATTCCAAAAGGCACTTTTCCTAAACCTCGCAACCAAGCATCTTCCAAGTTAGAATTCACGAGTTAACTAAATCCTAGCAAAGCCCGGGCAATAAGAGGGGCTTCGTAATTCTTGGTACTGGAGAAAATATAATGAACGTCACTGAGGTCTCATCACTAAAATATAGCCTGCGTCTACTTTGTACCGCCATGCTAACGGCTACGCTAATCGCTTGTGGAGACACCGCTGACGAGTTGGCTGTTACCGCGCCGACCGCAGAAGTTGAGCCTATGGCACAGATGAGTGCTGCAGAAACAAATGATGCGCCTGAAGCCATCACAGGTGAATTCGACTATGCAGCTGAACGGTTTGCTGATGTACGCATATTGCGATACCGCACAGCAGGGTTCGATCTATTAAGTGCTCAGCAAAAAGAGCTTCTTTACTACCTATCTCAGGCGGCACTGTCAGGCCGAGATATGATGTATGACCAAAACTATAGGTACAATCTACGGATTCGCCGCACACTGGAAGAGGTTATCAAGCACTATCAGGGTGACCGTGACAGTGAAGAATTTCAGAATTTCCTGACTTACGCTAAGCGGGTATGGTTTGCTAATGGCATCCATCATCATTACTCCAATGCAAAATTTACTCCGCTTTTCACTGATGCTTATTTCGCAGATATTGTGGCTAGTGTAGCGGCGATGGGCGAACTGCCGGTGCGTGAAGGACAGAATGCAGCAGCATTAATTGCTGAGCTGACTCCAATCATTTTTGATCCTAGCATTGATGTCAAAAAGGTTAATACCGCCGCTGGGGTCGACAAGATTGTAACCTCCGCTGTCAATTTTTATGAAGGCGTTACCGAGCAAGAAGTCATTGATTTCTACGCGGCAAAATCAGCAGATGATAACGATCAGCCTGTGTCTCATGGTCTTAATTCAAAGCTGGTTAAGGTTGATGGCGTCGTCACTGAAAAAGTCTGGAAAGTGGGTGGCATGTATACCGAGGCCATAGAACAGGTTGTTTACTGGTTGGAAAGGGCTGTTACAGCTGCCGAAAATGACAAGCAGCAAGCCGCGCTTGAGCTGCTAGTTGCCTACTATCGCAGCGGTGATCTGGCTGACTTTGATGCCTACAATATTGCATGGGTAGCTGATACGGATTCTGCTATTGATGTCATTAATGGTTTCATCGAAGTTTATAACGATCCTCTAGGGTATCGTGGTTCATTCGAATCTGTGGTGTCTTTTCGCGATGAAGAGGCCACTCAACGAATCTCCGCTATTGGCGATCGCGCGCAGTGGTTTGAAGACAATTCACCTATACAGGGTGACCACAAAAAAGCGAACGTCAAAGGAATCGATGGCAAGGCTATCACTGTGGTGATGGAGTCTGGCGATGCGTCACCCTCTACACCGATAGGGATAAACCTGCCGAACTCTAGCTGGATTCGTGCATCTCATGGTTCTAAGTCAGTAAGCCTGTCGAATATCGTGGGTGCCTATAACGCATCTCCTGGTAAATCTTTGGCAGAATTCGCCTATACCCCTGAAGAGATTGCACGCACTCGGGCTCACGCTAAGCAAGCGGGTGATTTACATACTGATATGCACGAGGTTATTGGGCATGCGTCAGGTCTAATCAACGACGGTGTTGGTGCCACCCGGGAAACCTTGCGCCAATATGCTAGTACTTTAGAAGAGGGTCGCGCTGATTTAGTGGCTCTTTATTATGTGCTTGACCCTATGCTGATAGAGATTGGGGTCATTGACAGTTTGGATGTGGGGAGATCGGAGTACGATTCTTACATTCGAGGCGGAATGATGACCCAGCTTTATCGTTTGCAGCCGGGTGAGTTAGTTGAAGAGGCGCATATGCGTAATCGTCAGCTAATCGCCAAGTGGTCCTATGAACAAGGCCTAGCCGACAATGTAATTGAACGGGTGGTAAAAGAGGATAAAACCTATTTTGTTGTTAACGATTACGAGGCTCTGCGAGAGATTTTTGGACGTTTATTGCGTGAAATACAAAGGATCAAGTCGGAGGGGGACTTTGAAGCTGGGCGTGATTTAGTTGAGAACTACGGAACGCAGGTAGATCAGGAGTTGCATGCCGAAGTTTTGAGGCGTTACGCCACCCTAGATGTGCCTGCCTATGGCGGATTTATAAACCCTCGAATCGTCGCATCAGACGTCGATGGAGTGGTTAGCAATGTTAGAATCGAGTATCCGGATAGCTTCGTGAGCCAAATGTTAGAATACGCTGAAACCTACTCATTCTTGCCTGATGAAAACTAAGTCTTGAATTTCAGTCGATAGGTACCTGCTTAGTCGTTAACGGCTAGGCAGGCGCTGATCTAGAAGGGCATCCAAACTTAGGGCGCAAAGAGGATGCGCTTTGGCTATACAAAAAGATGCTGAAGAATATCAATCTGCCAATGTTTGGTTTTAGATACATAATGCCCTAAGTACGCGCCCTATACCTGAGCTTTGTTTTTGTGCGAGTATTTCCCGCACGAAAAAGAGGCGGAGAGGATTTGGTCGCAATAACTTTGCTTATTATATTTTTTATAGCTGAAATTGTTTAGGGACTAACGTTCTCTAAAAGCAATGTGTAAGAACGAACCATGCCAATGATTGTAACGCTTGGTGCTACAGAAACTGCTTTTCAGCGATCTCTGTTTAGTGATTCAAATTTATCATTCAAACCAGAGATAGTTGGTTGACTAGACAAAAATGATCGTTCTCTAAAAATAAAAACCTTTTGCATCTAAAACAACTCGTTGGTTGCTTGAAACAATTTTTCCATGGCCAGACCAAGCGCTAGATTGCAGCTGTAGCTGATTCCCAATCAGCTACAGCTGCTGGCAAGTTGTCGATGGAGCTGTTGCCTCTAACAAGCTGGCTGTTAGCGACTCTGACCATACTTGCCGAAAGGCGGCATCATTTGGCAAAAGGGTCAGCAAATTTTTTATATTAGTGTCAGGGTTTGATGCAGCTTCTCTTGCTTGTAGAGCGATTTCAGGCAGCGTGGGCAATACCAACTAATCTATCTCGATGGCATGCAGCAGGGCCTGTTTGAGGTCTTTTGCACTGACATCCATACTGAAATCCGAACGCTGATAGGTTGCGTTCTATTTAGTATAGGGTAATGTCAGAAATTGTAGAAAAGATTCACTATTAATTGCAGGTTCGACAGGTTCGGCCTGCAATAGACGAGGGGGCGGCAGCGAGTCGATCGCTTGCAAGCCAAGAATAGCTAAAATAAGGGAGCCTCCGGCCGAATTTGAGACGTTCGCTATTCGCAATATGCCGGCTGTTTTCTCCGCGCCTGCTTCGCTGTAAATAATAGTGTCCGCAGCATCAGCCGTTAAGGGACTGCTCAGTAGCTGCAATCTTTTCTTTGCAGTGCTTCGGTAAAACATGCGAGCAACGATTTCTTGGCCTGTGTAGCAGCCTTTCTTAAAGTCGATAACCCCTGAAATATCATAATTTAGTAATTGCGGAGTGAATTGCTCGCTGTCTTGTTCGTTGATATGAAGGATACCTATTTCAATGTCTAGCATTGCCCATTCAGTTTCTGTTGCTGTTTCTGCTAGTTCCGAAACTTTTGCTAACAGGGCGTCACCTTTTGTGTTGAGGCTAATGATTTGATACTTCGACTTCACTGCTGGGAGCTTAACAACAATGCAGTCCTCTCCAGAGACTGCTGCATCGTCGCTAGCGGGCAAGTCCGCGAGAGGGGAGTTCTCCGGTAGGTTGGCGAAGGGCTCAATTTCTTCCCCATGAAATAGTCCAATGATTTTACCAGCCAATGAAACTAGTGAGATCTCGACTTTTGAGAACACAGCATACTTAGATAGCACATCAATAAGTTGCTGGCCCATTCCGGCTTCGGTTTGCAGCCATACCGCATCGCCTGCTTGAATTGCTCGGAAATCCGCAATTACTCTGCCTTTCAAATTGCACAAAACACCGCGCAGGCTTTTATCATGGCTCAATAAATCAATATTGCAGCTTACCTGGCCTTGCAAAAATTTCTTGCAGTCAGGGCCTAATATCTGAACGAAATCGTTATGGTTTAACGGTAATGCTTTCATGGTTGTCTCATGTCAGTACCAGAGGAGTCTGGCTGGAGAATTGATTGTTGATTGTCTATGCTTTTTGTTAAAAGAAGGTCGCAACTGACTGCTGTTTTTAGCATAATTGACCTGCGACATTAAAGTTATTACAAGTTAACTATCGAAGTCCAATTGATAATCCAGCCACCCAATCTGCAGGCATTTTCCTATGCAAGAGTTCAACAAGCAAAAAATATTCTGGCATAGCCGTCGCGGTATGCTAGAACTAGATTTGCTGCTAGTGCCGTTCGCTCAAGAAAAATTTGAAACGCTCTCACCCCAAGATCAGCAGCTGTATGTCGAGCTATTGACTCAGGAAGACCAAGACTTGTGGGTATGGCTCCTTCAGCAAACTAAGCCTACCGACGAGAAGTTTATACCTATTATTGATCAAATTTTGGCACACCATAAAAAGCGTCCTAATCTTTAGTCTTTGCCCCTGCGTCTACGTTTTAGAAAGCAAGTGGCAGCTTATGGGTAGCTATGCTGCTTCGACTCAGGCCAAGAAAAACCAAAATCAACGCCATCGCTGCTACCGCTCTTCATAGTGCGGCGCTGGCTGCTTTGTGGATGAGTGAAGCTTTTAACTCAATTCTTATAGTGTTCACGTTGGCAATTAGCCTGAGCTTGTTCGTTGTGCTCAGGGCGTTTAAAGCCAGCGATGAAATCACATCGATCCATATTCAACAACTCTCAACTCACATTCGCCTTTATGAAAAGTGCTGGGTTAGAGTCGAAGTCACGGTCCGTCGCTGTGATCGATTAATGGTGGTTATAAAGCTAGATTGTCTCGATAGTGATTCATCGTTTTTCAAGAAATCCTGGCTGCTATGGATAATTCCAGGGGTGATCTCTGCAAATGAGGGGCGACGCCTGCGGCGGTTTATCCGCTGGCAGCACCCTAATTGAGTTAATCTAAATAAGGAGCGCAATAGGACGCAGGCGTTAGAATAGTGTCGTGGAGTTCGTTCTCAAGCTCTGGGTAGTCCAATGTGTAATGCAGGCCGCGGCTTTCTTTACGGTCGATAGCGCAAGCAATAATGAGTTCGGATACCAGAGCCAGATTTCTGAGTTCCAGATTGTCGTTAGTCACTTTATGAGTGACGTAATAATCCCGCACTTCTTCCCGTAAAAGTTTAATACGCCGATTAGCACGATCAAGGCGTTTGCTGTTGCGCACTATGCCCACAAAGTCCCACATAAAGCGCCGAATCTCGTCCCAGTTGTGAGAAACCAAAACTTCATCGTCCGAATCAGTGACTCGGCTTTCATCCCACTGGGTGATTGCATCGACTTTGACTATGTCATTGATCTTATTTTTTATTTGTTCGGCTGCGCCGAATGCCAACACAAAACACTCTAGCAATGAGTTGCTGGCCATGCGGTTAGCGCCATGGAGTCCGGTAAAGCTGGTTTCGCCAATGGCAAATAATCCGTCAATATCGGATTCGCCATTCTTATCGACCATAACCCCTCCACAGGTATAATGTGCCGCTGGTACGACCGGGATTCGGTCTGTGGTGATATCAATTCCAAACTTCAGGCATTTTGAATAAATATTGGGGAAGTGGCTTTTTACGAAGTCAGCAGGCTTGTGGCTAATATTCAGGTAAACACAGTCGCAGCCAATACGTTTCATCTCATGGTCAATCGCTCTCGCGACAATGTCTCTAGGTGCCAGCTCTTCTCTTTTATCAAAGTCTGCCATGAAGCGGGTGCCATCGGGCAATTCTAGCCAAGCGCCTTCGCCACGTAACGCTTCCGAAATTAGGAATGATTTGGCATGGGGGTGATAAAGACAGGTCGGGTGAAACTGATTAAATTCCATGTTGGCGACGCGGCAGCCTGCACGCCAAGCCATGGCGATGCCATCGCCACTGGCACCGTCGGGATTTGTGGTGTAAAGGTAGGTTTTACTGGCGCCTCCGGTGGCCAGGGCGACAAACTTACAGCGAATCGCTTCAACCTTCGAACTATCCTGATTTAAGACATAAACTCCTGTGCAACGCTTAGCTTTCCCGCTAGCCTGTGGCTGTGTCACTAAATCTACAGCTGTACAGTTAGATAATAATCGGATGTTTGGGTGGTTAGCGGCCCTCGCCTGAAGGGTCTCGAATACGGCTTTGCCTGTCGCGTCTGTTGCGTGAATGATACGACGATGGCTGTGGCCTCCTTCTTGGGTGAGATGAAGGGAGGTCAATTCTGAATCCCCAGTTTTGAAAGCGGAGGTAGGCG
>CAJWGN010000048.1 GCA_913031035.1 uncultured Gammaproteobacteria bacterium | reverse complement strand
CCAAGGTTGAGCTGGTTTCAAACCGGTGTCCGGGTGCGGCGCGGCCGGGGCCGCGTCCCGGACGACTGACGCGGGCGCCCAGGGCGCCGGCGCCGACGCAAACGCCCCGAGGGCCGAGTGGCGCCGCGCGGCCTCGTACTCCTCGGCCGTCGGCTCCATCTGTGCTGCTGCCGTGACTCCTCCAAGGACAAGTTCTGCGCAGCTGTTGAATTGGTGTGGGGACTCGAGTGTGTCAAGACTCAAGAGCAGCCCACTCTTGTGTCTGAGGCAGCCTCTTGCTCGATGGCGTGCGGTAGCAGCCAACTGATGCGGCGGCGCGTCGAGCCTCTAACCTTTGCTTCGCAAGAGCACGCCCGCGTGGCGGCGGGCACCGCGCGGATGCGCTCTGCCAGGCGCTGCGAAGGCTGTGCATTTGCGAACGCGATGACGATTTTCGAAGCGGTCTGGGAGTGCTGGTATCGATGGGGTGTTATATTACCGGTCTTTGATGAATGATTTCTTTTTTAGCGCGACGGGTTTTTCGAGGACGTTTCATTTTACATCGACTCGCAAAGCGCAGCGCCGGTCCCCAATCCAGTGGCTGACGCTGTTCCGCAGTACTCAGTAATCGCGGCGAACAGCAGCGAACGAAAGTTGCGCTGTCAGCGCGCGTTACCGCGCCAAACAAAGCCTGCGGTCTGTTGACGCCGTCGACGCCCTACGCTGCGCAAGAACGCCCTCACAAGCACGACCATGTTCTCCACCATGACGCGCATGATGGGCCTCGGCCCCAAGAGGGCCAAGAAGAAGAAGAGTAGAAGAGCGACGCTCGGCGCCGTGCCCGAGTACGAGAAGCAGGCCAAGCCGGCGCCGCTCTCCAAGGGCGGCCGCGCGCCCCTCGGCGCGATCCAGGAGAAGCGCGAGCTGCCCAAGGCCAGGAAGGCTCGTAGAAGCATGCGGCGCCACTCGCTCGGCGTGCGGCCGGCGCTGAGCCCCGACGAGAAGACGCCGCCCAAGCGCAAGGGCAAGAAGACGCCGCCTCGAAGGTTGCTGTCGCCGGCGCCCGCGAAAAAAAGTTCGTCCAAGAAGTCGCCGCCGGCCTGGGAGACCTTTGCGCGCGAGAAGGGTTTTTCACCGAGACCGCAGAAGAGCCCGCCGCCCCCGGGCACGCCGGCCGAGGTGCGGAGGTTGCGGAAGCGCGTGTCCGAATTGGAGGCCCAGGTTTCGCGAAAGGAGCCGTCCTTGGATGAGGTGGAGGCCGAGCTCTTGGCCGCGTACGCCACGTTATTAGCCGCCGCCGATCTGGGTTTCGATACGCATAATTACGAGAAGTGCGTCGAAGCGTTATCAACAAGAGCGACGGAGCACCCGGACCGCCCGGCGCGCGACGCGGAGTTGCGGAGCGCCTTCGTGCGGGAGGAGGTGCGCGGGCCGGCAACGGAAGCTCTAGCATTAGTTAGAGGCCTCGTGCCGTCCGACCTAAGTTCGGGTGGCACTGTGAGTGTCGAGCGCTTGGTCGACGCGGGCCTGCCGGTCAAGGTGGCGCACCGCGTGTCGCGGACGCGGGCGCTCTGGCTGACGCGGGTGCATCCCTCGGAGATCGCGACGATGCACGCGAGCGATTTGGTGAACACGCGGGCGACTGTTACGCTGGACTTGGTGGAAGCTAGAGCGGTCTGGTGCCAGTGCGTGCGCGTGGACTTCAAGGAGCACGACGGTGATGGGCGGAAGCAGGCCTGGTTCGAGGAGTTAGAACGGCGCGTCCGGACTCTAGCCGGGCGTCGGCAGGACGGCGATTTGTCGCCGAAGGACACGTGCCACCCGGCCTACGACCGGCACCACCGGGAGTGCGGGCCCTTCTCCGACGCTGTACTCTCGCCCGAGCGCGGCTTCGCTCCGTGCAAGAGCGGCGCCTACCTCCCGACGCCGCAACCCTACTCGGCGAAGCGGCGGGTCGTAGCTAATGCAGACGCTTTACTGTACACGCCGGCGCCGGACGCCGAGTTCCCGCCCTTCAGCGAGACGGAGCGCGCGACGCCGTGCTCTACACAAGCGGACCCGGCCCTAAGTTTTCCGGAGACGGCGGCGTCGCCTCATTCAATGTCGCCCGACGTGATCCGCGTGAGCGGGCCGGCGTCGCCCGAGGTCATCCGCGGGGCCACCCAGGAGGTGGCGGTCGACCGGCGCCGGGCGTCGGTGGACACGCACGAGACCATGGCTTTTATTGAAGCAACGATCGCGGCGGACGACGCGGCCCCGCGTGATGCACTACCGCCGCCGCATCGCCGCGAGGCTTCACCTGGACTGCTTTGATGCAGCTTGACGCCACTGACGCAGTTACTCCCGGGTCAACAATCTCTCGGAGCCACAGATCATTGCCGTCAGCGGGAATATCGTAAGATGATGAGGCTACGATAAGGTCCGGCGCACCTAGTTCGGCTTCGAAGTTCCATTGGCCCGGACTTTTAACCTGAGCAACTGGTGGGATCACGTCAACGTCACCTCTGGGGGAACCGGCGTCCACCCAGGACACGATTGTATCTATTTCTTCCTGTTGCAGGCGCCAGTCACCAATTAAGTCCTGGATGCCAATGCCATGATCATAGGCATAGGGCGGCATTTCACGATTGGCTACCTTCAGCTGGATAAGCGGAGCCCAGGGACGCACCTGATCAAAATTGGTGAGATGCATGGGACCGATGCCCCCTTCCTGGTGACATACCACACAATTCTCATTGATGATTTGGGCCACGTCCTCATTATAGGTGAACTGCTCTTGGGCGACGACGCCCTGCAGCCCAAGCAGTGCAACAGCCACGACTAATAATTTAGCAATGTTCATTTGTTCTACCTCCTCAATGCGTTTGTAACTGATCATTCGATTATTTATAAATAGAATAAACCAGTTTTAAAGGTACCTGCAACAAAAGTCTGCAACATGTCGTCACCGTGTCGCCTTTTCTTCGCTATTGTAACAAGTGCGAGTCGCTCCTCGACAGTTCCTCAGATTCAGAGTTCATTCTGTTCACATTGTAAAATCGATGCCAACTCGATGAGTTAGCACTGTTTAGAAGACGTGGTTGAAGATAAAGGTAAAAATAGACGAACCTGACAGAACACCATTATTCGCTGTAACAGCTCACTAGTTGTCCGCGACCACCGGCCTCTGTGGGGGCTAGGGAAATTTGCCGCGATGAAACTTACCATAACGCTCGTCACCGGCACGGTTTACACAGCGCAGCGCCCGCATGGCGGCGGCAGCCCTGCAGTCGAACTGGTTCCGACAGCGTACTCTTGGAAGACTCTCTATTCGAACCACTTACAGACAGATTAGTAGCAGCAGAAAACCAGATGACCGACCAAGAACTTCGGCTTCGTAGTCAATACGCATATTCAGTTTGATCACCTAGGTCGCAACGAAAACCTAGCAGAAATGCCGCCCTCATCTCGCATTGGCTCGTTAGCGCCCACTACGGGATTCACTTCCCTCAGCGCAGCAAGGCTAAGATAACGCAGAGTCTTTCGAGGCTCGATATATTTTGGCATCGTACTTCCTCTTGCTATGAAAAGGCAAAGTTATAAAGGGGAAACTGCAACGTCTTTTTTGATTAAATTGTTATGTGCTTGTTCACGGATTGCATTTATCACCGTAGCTAATTGATTCCGGGGCCATGACGCCCTGCAATCTACACCATCTCTTGCGATTGTCCCGGTGGCTTCAGTGAACTACAAATAATCCCCGAGTAAGCATGCCAACTATTATCGTCCATAACACCCAACACCCATTGTATCCAAGCATTCTTGGAGTACAGCGAATTACCATTTTATATCTCAAAGAATCTTCTTTTTTCAACATCGGTCAGCGCAGACAAACTTTCTTCCCCGCTTAGGCGTATTTCCGAGAGATCACCGTTTAACGCCATTTTGAGTAAACATTTCTTGAAGAATCGATCAGCCCTTGAGAGGTTTGCGCTCTAAATGCGTTACTATTTCTTCGAAGCTCCCTACCTAAATGGATTAGAGAGGTGATCACCCCTATCGCAACTGGAATTTGTGCCATCTCTGTGAGCTCATACTTTTTCATTTGAATTCAAAGTATATTTTGACAGTTAAAATCGACCCATAATTTACAAGAGCACATAACACCTTTGCATGGCATTGACCGTTTATTCATGGACAAAACACCCACATCAACCGCTTCTGCAACCAGTCTAGCCAAACAATTCCTGCCAACAATTCTTGCCAACAACCAGGTGTGCTGGCTCCAGTTTAAAACTTGGGGCTAAAATCTGACTATTAGTTACATTTCATATTGTCACCTAATAATTGAAAATGCATAATGACTTCTCTATTTGAGTGGCCAAATTAACTATGCCGCCACACCACTACAGAGTATGGCTGACGAATCGCTAGTTAATTCTGAGAATGTCTCAGGTTTCCCCTCAGTGTTTTATCGCGAGCATCTCTTCATCTTTTAGTTATCGGTTCTTCATTTCCGCCCAAAAGTGATTTTGACATTAGGCCTTCTCACAGGTAGCGATAACTTCACATGGTTCTCGAAATATGATTAAAAAACTTGCATTAAAAGCACTATTATCAGCATTCATTATGCTCGGGGCAGCCCTTTTTTTTCTACGAATCATGGGATACGAACCAAAAGACACAAGCCCTGGCCTTTGGATTAATGGAAATATTGTAAGTGAGCCAGTTACGGACTGGTCATTTACTAATGAAATCGACGAAATCTTTGTTGAAACGCGAACATCATATTTAGTTCCACACTCTGTAACTACTTACTGCGGGGTTTATGAAGGAAGGTTTTATCTTTTTTCAGCTTATTATAATGGTGGAGAATTTCCATATGCTCGGCGCTGGAATCAGAATGTAATAAGAGACCCTCGTGTAAAGTTAAAAATTGGAGGAGATATTTATCAGCAGAATTTGAGCTTCATCGGCGACGAATCAATAAAAGCCCCGATTCATAACGCTTTTGTAAATAAATATTCAAATTGGCAAAGCCCAGGCATCGAAAATGTGCATATATTTTTGGTGGAGCCAAGATTGTAAGCTGCTAAATTTATAGTGCTTCCGTCTATCCTTTGCGATAAAAGAGGAGAAAAGGATATTGAAAAGCTAATTAGCTAAATTGAAAAAAATGCAATGACCTTTCTACATTGCTACTGCGCTTTGCCAAGAGACAGAGGCACGCAGTCGAAAGTGTTGATAGGTTCCTGCTACCATTGGATGCCGACCAAGGTTAAAAAAATTGTACGCGGCAACATGAACACCTAAAAGCGATTGCGCCTGCGCCACTGACTTGAGCATCTTCCATCATTGCTGAAGAAAGAGGTCTTGTTTAACCATTTCGACTATTTGTTATTCTAAATAATTTATTACTAATGTTTCTGAGAGTCTGTTGGACTCGGTCGATCGTAGCGAGAAAACTCTGATTTGAGACAGATTTTTTGATCTTTTAAGGAGAGTAGCGCGCTATTTAACGCGAAAGAACAGAAAATATGGCCAAATTCTGATTTTTCGCAGTAGATTAGTGGTGAGTCCGAACGGCTCCTAGATACTAACTTCATGGTGCAACAGCTGGGTAGCTAACTGACTGATATACTGTGACCAAGGTTAAGTGGTTATTTTCAACATTCACTAGCGTTAAATAGAATCACTTACTGTAACTTCTACTCAAGTAACCTAGCCTTAGCTACAGCCACAATGATACGTCGGCCCTTTAGGATAAGTACTCCATGCCAACAACTCAATGCTAGAATTTATATCCTACTGAGAGGAAAAACACTATTGGATCTGCCTCAACATCATTTACTTGAATAGTAGCAATGTTTGTAGTTTCTATTTTTGCGTCAGTTTCAAGGTCTATATACCAAAGCGCTGCATTTACTAACCATTTGTCATTAATTTCATAGTCCATTCCCAATTGAGCCGCTAAACCCACTGAGTTGTCTATTTTTAACTTTGATGGCCCCGCCACACTGTTATTCAAACTTATATCAGTACTCTCTTTGGAAAATAGTGTGTAGTTAATACCTACTCCAACATATGGCTGAAATTTAGACGTATTTTCCATAGGGTAATATTGCAATGATATTACTTCAGGCAAATATTTTGCTTTTCCTATATTTTGACTGCCTGTGACCATTGGTATCCCACCGGCTGCTTTTATATTAGTACTGAAAGGGCTTGCAAGGATCCATTCGATAGCAAAATAATCACTCATCATGTAAGAAAACGAAGCTCCAAAATCTGTACTACCTGATATACCACTAATTCTAGAATTAGGTATGCCACTTACCTCAACTGATGAGCTTTTTTCTTTTCTCATATCAATGTTGACGACTCCAACTCGGGCAATAAAATCACCTTTTTCATGTCCGTAACTATTTAAGCTCATTAATGAGCTTGCAATCATAGAATATAAAAGTGTTCTTTTCATTACTGTTCTCCGGAGCTTATAAAACGAGCTAAAGGGCATGTGAATGAATCAAAATCCTTCGGCTCTTCAGCATTTTATGATGTCGTCGTCAATTACGGATAACCTATTTACGCCCAGTAATAAATTGATTTACATAGCTAAAATTAATGGAATTTATGTTCCATTACTGCTAAGTTTTATCGTGTCACGGTTGTAAAAATTTCAGGTGTAAACATTACGACTGAGCAACAGCACAATGTCTGTATTACTATGCTTAAATAGCTGGCAAGTAAAACCAAACTAAGGTTAGGTTTTACTTGCCAGCTGCAATGCTAATTTAATATTCAAGATGCTTGGTTCAATCTTACTTGGAAAAGTTTCTTACCCAAGCGACACATACAGTCATCATGCTGAATGCCCCGGCCCCTAACTCTCGTCGGTTCCTACGGCAACTCGGCCCGATTGTTGGCGTATTGAATAGTGCCGTGGATTACTACTGGAACGAGCTCTCTTCGAACCACGCCTTAGCTCCGTAATCTATCCGTAACGAACCTACGCAGCTCGCCGCTATGTTTACGGAATAGTCGCCTAAAGATGTGGTTCGCAGCCTAGCCATCTCATGTCTTCGGAAGGAACACGTCAACCACGTCACCATCCTAGCCAACAGCTCTACGTAGATAATACCGCTCCTGTGAATCTTAATGACGCCTCATCAATGCAGAAAGCATCGCTGCAGCCTTGATGTTTTCTTTCACAATCTTTGGACCCATGTCGAGTCAGAATTATTGCAGCACCAGTGAATAGCTTTATAGCTGACGATGATGCCCCCGCTCGTCTGTTTGGATCATTTCAGGCTAAAACCGGTGGCGCTTGACCATTTTGACTAGATCATGCGCCAAACTCCGACAAATTCAGAGTAAACCTGGCAGTGGCCTAATTCCACACATCGTGAGTTAGCACCAATTTCCCAAACTGGTCTCCTGTGTGCATTTTATTGTAAGCCTGACGGATATCTTTTATAGAGGTGGGCCCATCTACCCGAGGATGCATCTGCAACGTGTTAACCAGGTCAACCATGTTGGCAAAGTCGGCGTTATTGCCCATCGTAGTTCCCTGGATAGTAATTTGCTTGAAAAACATTTTTCGTAGATCGAGGCTAGAAGGAAAACCACGAGTGGAGCCAAAGAAAGTCAATCTACCCCCAGGCTTCAGACAATCAACCAATGAAGCAAAGCCATCGCCACCGGCGCTGTCTACAACCAGATCAATGCCATCTGCTTCGGTTAGCGCTTGTAATTGCTCGACCCAATCTTCACTATGATAATTCACACCAGCGATCGCTCCATCTGCCACCGCAGCGGCAATTTTTTCATCACTGCCGGAAGTAACATAGACCTTCGCTCCGCATCCCACCGCCATCGCTAGCATTAGCGAAGACACACCACCCCCTATCCCGCTTATAACAACCACCTGACCTGACTCCAGTCTGCCCTGGGTAAACAAGGCTCGGTATCCTGTAATGCCCGCAAGAGGCAATGCTGCCGCTTGTTCAAAGCTCAAGAAATCTGGCTTCGCGAAGATGTTTTCGGCGGGCACCCTAACGTACTCCGCCTGCGTGCCATCTTCTGGCAGGCCAAGAATACTGAAATCTTTACCCTGTACTCTAGGATTATCACCGAAACGTAAACTTGGATTAATGATTACCGCATTGCCAACCAAGCTAGCATCAACACTGCTACCGACCTTGTCTACTACGCCAGCTCCATCCGAGCCAAGAATGATCGGCGGCTTGATGCCGGCATACAAACCCCTAACTATCCACAGATCACGATGATTGAGTGCACTGGCCATTACCCTGACAGTCACTTCATTTTCCCCAGGCTCTGGATACGGCACATCGGTAGTCACCAGACTATCGAACAAATTTATTCCTTTGGCATTCTTATTAAGCTCTTGTAATACTATGGCTTTCATATTGAGGCTCCGTGATTTTCAATTTTGGAAAATGCAATTGTTAAATTATTGTTAATAATACCGCTTAGCAATTACTGCCGTCCACTAACGAAAATCAAATCTGAAATCAATACAAGAAGGACGTTGTTGACAAGTTAACTACTAGAGTCGAGAACAAACACTATTTCCTCCGGCTAAACAGCCAACGCCTTTCCCAAGCCCCAGTAGAACGCGCTCTGAAATCCCGGCGGCTTCTGCTGACACTAGAGCAACCAAGATTGAATCAATGTTATCGCCAGACGGCATATTGAATAATTTTGCATGAGAATCACTGAGGTTTAGTTGTTTAAGGCTGAGTAATAAGCCAAATCCCGGCACACTGGGAGTTAACTTTTCAGCACCAACGGATGGTGTAGATAAAGCAGGGTTTCCTTCTCTATTTCATAAAAAAAAGATCGTTTTGGAGTGTTAAAATCAGCAAACTTTTGGCTGAGCGAAACTCACGATAGATTAGCAAAAGCTGGGGATGCCAATTTAAAAAGAGTTACCATTTGAAAAATCTTAAAAGAACCGAGAATCAAAAAAGAAATCTTTGTCAATAATACCCATTTCGATCATCGAAGCGTCAAGACTCAAGGAGAAAGCACACGTTTACTGAGAGATAAAATCGCAAATCACCACGCCTATCAAAACCCTTTTAAAAATCAATGGGTAAAATCAAACTACTTCACATCCTCCGATTGTTTTCGGCTAATCGTGATCTGCTTCGTTGCCACATTAGGGAAGGGTCGAGAGAATTCCCACATAAGGGCGGGACCCATTTCTCTCATCGTCAGCGCAAGTTTCATTAACACTCGGTCCATAGCAGGGCTCAGCTCCCAATAAGCATCGGACAGAGCACCGCGAATACAGCTGGTAATTTTCGCAATAGATTCATTCACCGAATCTGACCGGGCTCGTGATCCGCCATAACACTGCAAATGGTTTTTTAAAACCGTGGGTGAGCTAAGGTCAGAATTCAAACCAGCGGTCTCCTCCCAGCGGGATACTATTATCGCAACATCCATCAGCATAACCATCTCAAAAAGGTTCATGTGCATTGCGCCTTCGGGCTTTCCAGTAAACTGAAACGCCGCTCTTATTGATTGGCCTCCGTAATACTGGGCAAATTCTAATAAGCGATCTCGCCCGATTTCTTGCATGGCCGAGGCTGTAGGTGCGAAACTTGCCGGAGGGCTCGAAGCCGGCTCACTGGATCTTAGAGACGCAATGTCTGCAGAGTTTGCCGAGAGAACCTCCATTTCTAAATACGTTTTAGTAAGAAATCCAGAGAGCGTTGCTATAAATATAATAAGCACAGCCGGGCGCCAATAAGGTTTAGCTTTGTGGAGAAAGCTAGTTCGCACATCAGCGCTTTTTTGAGATGAAGCGGTTCCTTCGGTTGTAGCGCTATCGGTAAGCTTGGCACTCGCCTTTATAGAGGAAAGAAAGTCTGAAAACGGCCTATTGAAAACCGAGGCGAGTGCCTTCGCCGTTTCCATCGACGGTGCTCCCTTGCCATGTTCCATTCTCTGAATGGTCCTGACACTTAACCCAGTAAGCGAAGATAGATCACTCTGTGACCACCCATTTTGATTTCTGAGCTCTTTAATCGATTCCTGCCCCATCGGACCTCGCTTATGCAGAGTAAATCTTAACTCATAATAAGAGAGCTTTTGTTTCAGAGCAACACCGATAACAGTCACAGAGGCAGCTACATCAGCATCGTAGTTAGCGATTCATCACTGAAGGCCCTCGTGGCGACTCCGAACGTAGATTTGACAAACCAAACCCTGCCACGCACCCTAGACGAAGGTCTAGAGATTTAACCGCGGCATAGCATGACATGTCACTGACTTGTCCGCGATCAACCAGCATTCGTAGTGTAGCGTTGTTGACAGGTAAACGGTGTGACCACTCCGAGCGCATTATTACGCCTGCTCTGAAGAAATTTTCTATGAGGCCTGCTCAACCAACTTTCGATTGACTAATATGAACATTAAAATTGTAAGCTTCACATCTTGCGCCCTATTGTTCCTTACGCAGGCTGCTGCAGCCCAGCCGGCCGATGATGGACATTCGACTCACTCTTGTCTGGCTGAAATAACTGAAGTGGATTCAACAGATAACCGCGCGCAAGTGTGGATAAAAAGTGCTGAATTCATTATGGGAGATAACTCCGCCTATCCCGAGGAAGGCCCAGCCCACAAAGTCTCCGTCGCGGGTTTCTGGATAGACACCCATGAAGTGACTAATGGGCAGTTTGCCAGATTTGTTGAAGAAACAGGCTATGTGACCGTCGCTGAACGCAATCCCGACCCCGCCAACTGGCCCGATGACGCTCCTGCGGAATTTCTAAAACCCGGCTCTGTGCTATTCACTCCTCCTGCTCTCGGTGAGCCTGTCATAAACTGGTGGTCTTGGATTGCTGGCACAAACTGGCGTCACCCAGACGGTCCTGATAGCTCTATTGCACTTAAGGATAACTACCCGGTCATTCATGTCGCCTTCGAAGATGCGCAGGCCTATGCTAAGTGGGCAGGTAGATTATTACCTACAGAAGCCCAGTTTGAGCTGGCAGCACACAGCAAACACGACGGTAGATTTGCCTGGAATGGCAATGAGCTTGCTTCCAACGGACATCACCATGCCAATACTTGGCAGGGCACGTTTCCAGCGGAGAATAAACCCCAAGATGGTCACGCGGGTTTGGCACCCGTCGGCTGCTTTGAGGCGAATGACTACGGCGTTCACGATTTAATCGGCAATGTGTGGGAATGGACTTCGAATTGGTACTACCCAGAACACAACCCTGCTGACTCTGACAATCCTACGGGGCCAAGTCAGCAAGAGAGCTACAGTAGCAATCATGGTGAGGCGATTGCCAGAGTGATTAAAGGCGGGTCCTATTTATGTGCCGAAAACTTTTGTCTTCGTTTTAGACCTGCGGCGAGGGAGGCCCAAGACAGTGGCCTTGGAACTAGTCACATCGGATTCAGAACAGTCCTCAATAAAAGCTAAAAGTCACAAGTTTTAAGCCCTACAGCCCATTTATGCAGTGCATGAAACTTGCCAATAATGAAAATTATTTAGGGGAAAAATAATGAAATATATAATGAAAACGACACGCGCTTTTAAGTCCTCAGCACTCTATAGCGCATTGCTGCTTACAAGCTTATGCACAACAGCCACTGGCCAAAGCAATGACCTCACAGTGAACGTTTTGTTAAACGCAGCTGCGCCGGCGCGCGATATGACAAAAAATGCTCAACCCAATATTTTATTTATTATCGCGGACGATCTAAACCTGGCACTGGGGTCCTATGCCGAATCAAAGACTCGGCCTCACTACTCCACGGTGAATACACCTAACCTAGACAAACTCGCTGCCCAAGGCATTCGCTTTGAGAATGCTTTTGTACAAAACCCTCTGTGCAGTCCGTCAAGGGCATCTCTTCTTAGTGGACTGAGGCCTGCGACACACGGAGTACATACAACGCGACAACCGCCGCTTGAGACCATGAGTGGCGAGATGCGCCTGTTGCCTGAGCACTTCCATGATAATGGATACTATACCGCGAGAGTTGGCAAAGTGGGGCACAACACCTACGAAGATATCGTCGACTGGGATAGTTCCAACTTTGCTTTGTCTCGTGACCCAGAGGCCATCATTCACTTTCCTGGATATCTGCCCGGCATAGATAGATCTGAAGTGCGCGATATCACCTGGGGGATAGGGTCCGAGAACGGCATGAACCGACAAGAAGTGTTGCGAAGCGTTGGCGGCAGACCACTAGGCCTGCCTTTATCTTGGCGTGCCACAGATGAATTAACGCGCATGACGCCGGATGGAACCACGTCGCAGCGCATCATCCAACTATTGGCCCAGAATCGCGACAAGCCATTCTTCATTGCAGCGGGCTTTCACAAGCCCCATCAACCTTGGGTAGCGCCTGCTAAGTTCTTCGACCAGCACCCACTAGATCAGATCCAGTTACCTCCTCAACGCGAGGGCGACACTATTGATATTCCTGGCCCTGCAACTGAAATTAGCAAGTTTGATGCCCAACTCACCGAGCGCCAACATAAACAAGCCATCGCCGCCTACCACGCGACGGTAACAATGATGGATACCTACGTAGGAGAATTGATGCAGGCTCTTGAAGATCTGGATCTTGCGGACTCCACCATTGTGGTATTTACCAGCGACCATGGGTTTCAGCTCAACGAGCACGGCGGGCTGTGGCGTAAGAACGTCCAATTTGATGAATCCATACGAGTTCCACTCATCGTGCGACTTCCCGATGGCGGCAATGCCGGCGCGGCAGTGCCTGGCTTGGTTGAACTAGTGGATCTCTATCCCACATTGGCTGAGCTAGTTAATCTACCGAAACCGGCTCATGATCTGGAAGGTCTAAGTTTTGTCCCCTTGTTGGAAAACCCAACTCGCCAATGGAAGTCAGCGGCCTTCTCTCAGTCAAGGCGCGAAGGCCATGACGGCCTTACCATTCGAACTGATCGATACCGTTATACACAATGGTCTCCTCTGGAGGGCGCCGGTGCAACAATGAAAGAGCTATACGATCTTCAGCAGGACCCCATGGAGTTCAACAACCTAGCGGATGAACCTGCACACGCTAGTCGGGTGGCAGAGCTTTCTAAAAGGCTGGCTCAGGGCTGGCAAGGGGCGCTGCCCAAGAGCTTGATAAACTGAAATTTAATACAGTCGGTCAAAAATTATAATCAACTAGCAGAACTTGTGCGACAGGTCCAAAATTTTACCCACGAAAGCCTGGCCTTTTTTTGGCCAACGTGTCAATGCAATACGCTTAACGGCAGTCTATCTCTGCATCAAGTAGACTTGCCAATAGTTAATAAAAAGTCTGTTTAAAGAAATCTTTAACTAATCTCTTAGTGGGGAAACCATGAAATTACTACTTACAATACTTGCACCAGCTGTTCTGGCTCTTAGCGGAATTTCTGGTGCGGCTCAGGCACAGTCAGTCAACCGCCCCAATGTCGTTTTGATTCTTGCAGATGATCTTGGTTATACTGATATTTCACCTTTCGGTAGCGAAATCAATACACCGAACATCGCGCAACTCGCCGCTCAAGGATTGTCGTTTACCAACTATCACACTGCTGCTAACTGCGCGCCAGCTCGTGCGATGCTTTTGACCGGAGTAGATAGCCACCGCAATGGCGTGCCGAATATCCCCGAATCGATTCCTTCTGAACAAATGGCTTACGATCATTATCAGGGCGTACTTAGCGACAAAGTCGTAACTCTTGCCAGCATCTTGCAAAGCAACGGCTACCATACCTACATGACTGGTAAATGGCATTTGGGACATACGCCATCTCTATTGCCCTCTGCTCGTGGATTTGATCGCACTATAGCCATGGCCGACGCGGGCGCGGATAACTGGGAGCAGCGCATTTTTCTTCCTATCTATGATCAAGCTAATTGGTACGCTGATGGGGCGCCACATACCTTGCCCGACGATTTCTACTCATCGGAATACTTCATCGACAAGGCTATCGAATTCATCGATTCAAATGAGAACAGTCAGCAACCTTTCTTTGCCTACATTCCGTTTCAAGCGGTTCATACGCCTGTACAAGCGCCGAAGGAATATTCAGACAGATATGCCGGTGTCTACGATGAGGGCTGGTCAGTGATGCGCGAGAAGCGGCGGCAGGCCGCAATTGCCACTGGCGTAATTCCAGCTGACTCTCAAGTTAAAGTAACTCCGGGGACTCCGAACTGGACCGAAAGCACGGATGAGCAGAAGCGCTATGACGCTCGTCGCATGGAAGTCTATGCCGGCATGGTGGACGCTATGGACACCCATATTGGACGCTTGATGTCACATCTGAAAAGTATAGGTGAATATGAAAATACCATCTTCATATTCACCTCCGACAATGGTGCAGCAAGTGGAGGGTTGAATGGATTAGATGGAAATGCCCCGCTCAATAAATGGCTTGAGCGCGTGGGATACAGCACAGACTATGAAACCCTGGGAGAGAAAGGCTCCTGGCTAGCGTCGGGCAAAGGCAATGCGTCAATTTCTAATTCACCCTTGATCCACTACAAGTTTCACACAAACGAAGGGGGGCTGCGCGTGCCCTTAGTGATGTCCGGACCGGGCATCTCGCAGCAAGGTGAATTGACCGATGAATTCACCTTTGTAACTGATCTTGCACCCACGATACTCAGCCTCGTTGGACTCAACGATCACGAAGGCAACTTCAATGGTGAAAAAGTCGAACCCATAGTCGGTTCGAACTTCGCAAATTATCTGAGTGGAACTACCCAGCAGATCCACTCCCCCTCAGAACCCATTGGTTACGAGCTAGGAGGTAGTAGCGCACTATTTAAAGGCGACTACAAAATTGTGATCAATCGAAACGAACGGAACGAGACCGAGTGGCATTTGTTCAACATTAAAGCCGACCCAGGTGAGGTAAGCGATTTAAAAGACGAGCAGCCGCAGCTGCTTGAAGAAATGCTGGCAGACTATGAGGTGTGGGAACGGACTAACGATGTCTTGCCAATGCCTGAAAATTACAATCGTGGCCGCACTATTTTCAAAGGTGGATTCAATTAATAATCCGAAAGCAGGACGCCCAGAGTGTTATATAAATTTGCTGTCAAAAATGGCCTTCTATAAGATGCACTTAACTGCACAGCACCATTTTTGCAGTGGGCTTCAATTTAATAAATCGAGTGCGACAGAATGTTTGGAATGAAGCTATTAACAACAAAATTCCTGCTTTGTTTTATCGTTGCCATAGATGAACAAGAGTACGCGAAAAAAAGTGAGAGTGAATCCAGTATTTTTTCTGTCTATCACAGACCTGATCCTATACCGCCAAAAGCGACTCGCCTACGCGTATTGCCGCCAAAGAACGGTCAGAATCGAAGCCTGTTACCTTTTCGGTCAAGATAAATAGGGCATCAGTCTGCAGCTACCTTCGCTTTTGAAAACAGCCAAGCGGTTTTAAAAGCGAAGGTAGCAGGTTTTTTCATGATCTGGACGATAACGCTAATCCCGAAACTAACATAAGTGTGGTTTCGAAGATGATAGGGTACCTCTTTGACGATAAACACGAAAATTGAACATCTTTTATAACTTAGGCAACGCACCAGTTCGGGCCTTTTTAAAATCCACTGCCAGTGAATCCGCTACTATGAAAACAATAAAATCCTTAGCTCTACTCTTCACTCTTTGCTCGTTGCTTGTCTTGGCTAGCGCTCCACAGGCAGCAGAGCCACCCAGCATCACTGTCACCCGCTTAGCCGATGGCCCCATCATAACGCCTGAGATGGATGTGCGTATGGGCGGCAATATTCAGGGACCCTCGTTGATCAAAGTACCCGATTGGGTAGAGAATCCGCTTGGCGATTATTATCTGTATTTTGCCGATCATCGCGGCACCTATATTCGCATGGCCTATGCAGATGAAGTGACTGGCCCCTGGACCGTGCATTCGCCCGGCTCCTTAACCCTAGAAGCTTCCTTATTTCCCACTACTTGCCCGCCCTGTTCTCCAGCACCAGGGTCAAATGCGCCTCTTTATGCACATATCGCATCACCCGATGTTCACGTGCGCGAAGATCTTCAGCAAATAGTGATGTACATACATGGCAGAGATGTAGGACGACAATTCACACGTGCGGTGGTGTCTCAAGACGGCATTAATTTTGAAGGCAGAGAGGAGGATCTAGGTCGCCCCTACTTTCGTGTAATCGAGCACAATAATTATTTTTACGCTATGAGCATGCCTGGTTACCTGTATCGTTCATCCGATGGTTTGTCAGATTTCGAAGCAGGTCCTCAGTTTTTCAACAGGGACATGCGGCACTCCGCCCTATTGATTCGTGATGATCAACTTTATGTGTTCTTCACTCAAGCGAGGCAAAAACCGGAACGAATCCTGCTATCCACCATCGATTTAACCGATGATTGGCAGGAATGGGCTGCATCTGAACCGGTAGAGGTACTGCGCCCTGAATTTGACTACGAAGGCGCCAACCTGCCCTTAGAGCCGTCTAAAAGGGGCCATATCGATGCACGGGTCCATCAGCTACGGGATCCTGCTATCTATCAAGAAGCCAATAGAACTTATTTACTCTATGCGGTTGCAGGCGAGAGTGGAATCGCTGTTGCTGAAATTGAATTTAATGACTTTTAAGTAATGTCATTACCGTATTTACATTGCTCTGACATTTACTGATCACATTCAACCAAAGAACAATAACTAAAATCAAAAAGGTGACTCATGAGTCTTCGCCCTATTATTACTAAGCTGTTAGCGCTTGCGTTATTGTGCTGCCCTCTTGCTAACGGGGTCGCACAAACCACCCTGTCACCGACGGATCATTGCCGAGATTTCAAGCAAGACGCCATTGTCACCTTTGCCGATGCTGACCTAGCCGAAGTGGTTAATGAAGCGCTAGGATTAGCGCCGGACGCCGCGTTACGCTGCGAACAAGCGGCTGAGTTAGAACGACTGGTTGTTGGCACCACTATTGAGCGAGTAGTTTATGGCGGGACACTGAGGCCCTCGCCGGACGAACCCTTCGAGAGCCTAGAAGGTATCCAGAATCTCACCGGCTTAACCAGACTGAATTTAATCAATCGCCGAATTACTGACATTGGCCCGCTGCGCAGCATGACAAATCTGGTCAATCTGAACCTGCACACTAATTGGTTCAGCGATCTTAGTCCATTAAGTGATTTGATCAACCTCGAGCAGCTCATTATCAGTGAAAACCCAATCTTCGACATCAGCCCCTTGGCTGGACTCACTAAGCTCCGTCGACTGCATGTGCACGGCTTGTATCCTCATCAGCTTAAACACTATCTCGACATGGACGACGGGCGTGACCCCAACGTGGTGTTCAATGGCATCACTGACATCAGCCCGCTTGCCGACCTAACCGAAATGCGATTGCTGCGCATTCATCTCAATGCCATATCTGATATCAGTCCACTTGCGGGTCTTACTAAGCTCACACATTTACGTATCTATGACAGTCAGATTAAGGACATCAGCGCGTTAGCTAAGCTAGATGATCTGGTTCTATTGTGGGCTCATAACAATCAGATAGAAGACATCAGCGCACTGAGTGGCATGGATGGAATGCAACAGCTCAGCCTAAATGATAACGCCATCTCGGATGTTAGCGCTTTAAACAACATGATCGATGTGGAACATTTGTTTCTTAGTAATAACAATATTGCGGATATCTCTCCGCTTAGGCGACTACATGCATTAAAGGTTTTGCGCCTAGAGAACAACAACATTACTGAGGTGAGCGCTCTGGCGGGCCTTAGTGAGCTAAATGAATTGAGTCTGGCGAAAAACTTTTCGCTTAATAACGTACAAGCTCTGCTACTTAACTCAGGTCTAGGGGAAAACGACGAGTTAGACCTGCGCTTCACCGCCGTGCTTTGTTCCGACATGGCCGCATTCGCTAGTCGGGGCGTGAATCTGCTTAGAGTTACAGCAATTAATGGGTCATCCTGTCCCGGCCGCAGGTTGGAAGATCCCTCAGCTCTTTAAGAATCTGAATAAAAACCATTTAACAAAAACAGATAAGGATAAAAATGAAGATGGACAAGCTCCGCAATGCATTACTACTCGCCTTAGCAGCTCTCTCTTTATTGGCTACCACTAGACTCTCTTATAGCCAGGGAAATTTTGAGGGAGTGGAGCTTTCCATTACGCTGGTCGCGGGCAATGTTTATATGGTGCAGCGCCCTGGAGGCGGCGGGAACATTGGCGTACAAGTAGGCCCAGACGGCATTCTGCTGGTTGACTCCCTGTTCGCGCCACTTGCGGACAAATTGGTTGCAGCGGTGGCCCAGGTGAGCGATGAAAAAATCCGCTTTCTAGTCAATACTCATATCCATATTGATCATGTTGGGGGCAATGAAAATCTCGCGGAGATGGGCGTGATGATCTTTGCTCATGATAATACTCGCTTACGCTTTTTCGAGGAGAGAAGTCGCTTCCCAAGAGCCGGAGGCAGTTTTGTCCCACAGCAACCTGCAGCCGCCAGGCCGCTAATAACCTTCAACGACACCATGAGCTTCCACCTTAACGGCGAAGAGGTTCGAGCTTTTCTGGCTCCTCCCGCACATACCGATGGGGATGTTTTCGTCTACTTCCCAAAGTCGGATGTGCTTCATCTTGGCGATGTGTACCGCACCACTAGCTACCCTATTATCGATCTATATAACGGCGGCACTCTCAGAGGCACAATCGCGGCAATAGATCAGGCTATCGAGCTAGCTGGCCCAGACACAAAAGTTATACCGGGCCATGGTTTGGAGGTAGTTGGTCGAGACGAACTGGTGGAATTCCGTGACATGATCCTCGACATTCAAGGCCAAGTTCTCGTCATGATCCGCGAGGGGAAAAAATTGGATGAAGTAATGGAGGCGCAGCCGTCTGCTGCCTATGATGCTCAATGGACCGATGACCCTGGCTGGGGACCGGAAGATTTTATTCCCCTAGTCTATTACCAACTCGGTGGCACTGGGCGTCTGGCCGATCGCTAGCTTTCCCAATAATATTATTACTATCAAACCCTAGGAAAAAATTATGGCTTTGCTGAAAAAGTTATCTCTGCTTGTCGTTATTCTATTCGGCTCCCTGGCATTGCAGGCACAGGACGATGACTTTATTTTCTATTCTGATCTTGCAAGAGACTGGTATCAAGCCGGAGATTATTTCGAATGGACATCAACTACAAAAAATAATGACGGCGCTAAGGTAAACGTTTTTTATAGAACTTGGGGAGACGAAACTAAACCAAAGCTGGTCTTGGTCCATGGCTTCCCAAATTCCAGTTTCGACTATTACAAAATGATTCCGCTTCTCGAAGACGACTATCACATAGCGGCACTTGATTTTCCGGGCTCGGGGTTTTCCGATAAACCCCTTGATGGCTACGATTATATGCTGGCAGAGAATGCCGAGATCCTAGACTATTTCGTGCGTGAAGTGATCGGCTTTGAGGATTTTGCGCTCTATACCCATGATCGCGGCGTGAGTATAGGTCTGGCTTTTCTCGGCAACTATCTGGATAGCACTGACCCGGGTTATACCGTTAACTATCACTTCCTATCAAACAGTGGCATGTTTCTTCCACTAGCCAATCTAGTACCCTTTCAATTGACACTGCTCGATACTGACGCCGGCGAACGCTTGATAGCAGCACGTTCAGCTCGGGCACGGCGCACCGAAGGAGAATCGGAGTCACTGGCCTTTTCCGATATCTTCGCATTCAAGCAAGGCAATATTTCACTGCTGTATGTTGGTCGCTACTTGCTGGAACGTCAGGCAAACGAGGTTCGCTGGTTACAAAATTTATCGCGCAGCCCAGTGCCAGTGGCTTACCTTTGGGGGTTAGCCGATGACATTAATCCCATTCGAATTCCGAACCATGTTTGGGATGCCTATCTAAACGATAGAGAAGTGGAAAGCAGCTTCTGGATCCTACCCACAGCTGGCCACTATCCTCAGCGCGACAACCCAGTCGAAGTCGCAAAAGTAATTCGCATGGCGCTGACCGGCCAGGTACCAGAACTCGGAGAAGAGAGCCAGTTCATGAGACGTTACGGCGCAAGCAGAGCCCCAGAAGATGCAGCCTTTGTAGGGCATTCACGAATCAAACAATTGGACTTCCCCAGCTCAATCGAATACACCCCATCAGGCTATCGTGTCATAAACTAAGAAGCCTCCATCCGCGGATGCTTACACTACAGGCGTAAAAGTCGAAGTAAACACGGCACCCGCAGGCATGGGGGCCATAAGGACCAGCATGCAGTGCCTCGCGGTTCCGGTCTGGATAATCAGTTTCAAATTCGGTACGGCGTCCGGTTAGAGAAACGGTTTGAAGAACTGCCACCTACGGCAGCTCGGCGGGCAAACCCTAGATAGGTTCGGAAGAGGCTCCATTTTAGTCAGGGTCTATAGACCACCAAAGAAGAAACTCTTAGAACTCTTCAAACTACAGAATCAGAGGACCTTCAATTCCACTGCCTCATCATCTGATTGCCCGAGGGTTGAGTCATCAAAAGTCCACCATTTCCAGTCTTAAATCTACTACTCGCTTCCTCTAAATTGCCGCAGCTTTTTCCTAAAACGTAAAGTCACGCCGCAAAAAATGCCGAAGGGTTTCACCTGACGTCATATGACCTCCAGGATTAACTAAATTGTACACGGCGACATTTGCACCTAAAAAGCCTCGCGCATGCTCGATCGATCTAAGTTAATTAATGCCACGCTCATTCTGGTGTAGGCCCACAATAGGGCTCAACTCGATTGTTAGCGAATTGGGTTGCCCCATGAATGGCCTCTAGAATCCGGGCTCTACAAACCATGCTGTCGCTTCCCAGTTTATTCGTGACAATCGTACGCAGCTCGCCCTTATGCTTACGCAATAACTGACTGAAAAACTGCTTTGCGGCGCTTCCATCACGCCTCGTCTGCAGGAATACATCTAGCAATTGACCATCTTAGTCAACGGTTCTCTATCGATAAAGCCACTTCCCGCGGATCTTAATCAAAACCTCATCAACGAAGAGAGTGTCGCCGCAGCCCTCGTGTCTCCTTACCAAACTTTGAGCATATTTTGAACTCAACTTATCGCACCAGAGCCTAATGGTTTCATAGCTAATAGTAATACTCCCCTCGACCATCAAGTCCTCAACATCGCGGCGGCTTAGGTTAATTCGATGGCACAGCCACTTGGCAGTTTGTATTATTTCAAGCGCGAGTCAGCGACTCTTGACCATTTTTGATTGGGTCATACAGCATACCCTGATAGATTGAGAGTTAACTTGTCGGTACCCTTATTATTCAGGGCATTAGATACCTTGAAATTATTCGCGTTTCACACCAGAAATACTGAAAAACCCAATCAGAAATATGGAGAGTTAAATGGCTCGTTTTACAGATGTGATTGAAAACAGAGAACAATTCAGAGCGATCATGAGAGAACCTAGCGAGAAAGTCACTCGCAAGACCCTCAGCAAATTGGATATTCATTGCAAGAGCTTTATTAGCCGTTCCCCTTTCATTTTGCTGACGTCAGCTGATGCAATTGGGAATCAAGACGTCTCACCAAAAGGCGATCCTGCGGGGTTCGTCGCTATACTTGATGACCACACCTTAGCCATACCAGATCGTCCCGGGAATCACAGAGCAGATACAATCGAGAACATTATACAAAATCCAAATGTGGGAATTATATTTCTTGTTCCTGGCAAAACCGAGACCTTAAGAGTAAGTGGAACAGCCGAAGTCGTCAGGGATGAGAAGCTAAGGACATCAATGTCTGTTAATGGGCGCCTACCAAAATTCGCATTAGTCGTTACAGTGAAGGAAGCCTTTTTCCATTGCTCTAAATGCATGATTCGCTCAAAACTTTGGCAGCCGGAGGAATGGCCAAGCTTGGAAGGTTTACCGCTTCTTGCGGAAACATTGGTAGATGCCGGAAAGCTGAATATCTCCGTTGAAGAAATGCACCAAATAGTATTGGATGACGAAAAAGAAAGACTGTACTAATTTGAAACCAAGTTAGCCGAAACATAAAAAGAAAATCAAAGGCCGCGGGATTCCTCCACTTTCGAGAAACATGCTGACTGAGATTTTGAAAAC
>CAJWGN010000047.1 GCA_913031035.1 uncultured Gammaproteobacteria bacterium | reverse complement strand
GTCACGTATCTCCTCTATTCTAAAACACCCAAACAAGTCTTTTTTTAACCCAATACATATATTTGACACTTTTACACACTCTGTTCTACTAGTACCGACAACAATCAAATTAAACACAATCAAGAACAAACACTTCTCTGTAAATCACCAGATAGAATAATCTGCGACACGGATCTATTGGTGATTATGATCTGGAGCGAAGTTAAGTATGGAAACTGTGACCCATGGATTGTTAGTACTTTTGAAACCAGCGTTAAACAAAAAAAATTCCCCAGGCTCTACTACTTATGCGATTTCCAAATTCCTTGGCAAGCGGACAGGCTCAGAGAAAATCCAGATAACCGTGATGAGTTATTCGACTTATATCTTCAAAAACTTCAAAAATATGATCTAGATTACAGCATAGTGAAAGGGCAGCCGAAGACACGCTTACAGCAAGTTCTGAAAAACTCGAAGGGAAATTGATTTCTGGCTGAGTAATAAAAGCCGTTGATCATGATAAAGAAGACGAAGCAATGGCATAGCTGAATAGAAAAACACAGTAGCAGCGCTGCACTGTGGAATTTGTGGCGAAATAAATGACCATTCTCTTTTTGGCAACTCTATTGTTTCTGGCACAGAATTTCTAGCGCCTTTGTTTTTCTAGCGCCTTTTTAGGTGCACCACATGACTGAGTAATAAGCATTCGATGACTGCTGCCATTGCGGCTACGCCTGCTGCGGCTCCAACGTACAAAGTTCATGAAACCGGATACCGAGCGGTACCTTGGATATCTCTCGCCAACTACTAAAAATCTTCCTAAGTGAATCACCTTTCACAAGGCATGGAGCTTAAGACCTGAGCTCCATATTTTCAGCATTTGAGCTTCTTTAATTATTGTTTACCAGAGCGTCAGGCTTTATCTTCCGGCAAGCTACTGTATTTCTAGTCTGCTCGACGCGGCTCAACCTACATAAAAGTACACTGATACAAAATGGCAGCTACTGCCTAGTAATACAAATAGGTGAAAAATTGCATGATTAAATGGGATTTTCTTAATACTGTAAAGCACAGCACCTAGGGTATAAAAAAGCCCACCAGCAACTAGCCAGTTCAATCCTTGCGAGGACAGCCTGTCGGTCAAGGGCCCAATGGCAAATACAATCAACCAGCCCATGAGCACATACATAAGTGTTGATAACAGTTTGAATTTTCCCGTAAAGAAGAATTTTAAAATAATACCTGTTAACGCCATCGCCCAACTTACGCTGAATATCAACCAGCCTGTAGTGCCTTGCAGAGTAATCAATGTGAATGGCGTATAGGTTCCGGCTATCAATACATAGATGCTGGAATGATCGAGAATGCGAAGTTTCACTCGCCGGTCAATATTTTTAGTTCTATGATAAATAGTCGACGAACCATAAAGAAATAGCAGACTAAAACCAAAAATGCTGAAGCTAACTAGATAGTTAGCTTCAGCCGAGGCGATACCCCGCTCCATCAATGCTAGTGTCGCGATAATGCTCAACGTAAAACCGATAGCATGAGACGTCACATTAAGCGACTCCTCTCTCGGGGAGTAGTGTGGTATCGATGGCGTCCTGTTCATAATTGTCAATCCGTCGTCTGTCATTCGATCTTGTCAAAAATTCACAAACTTAATTTGCAGTAAATGCTAGAAAAGAAAATACGCCAATCATTATGGCGAAAAAAAGAACCATGGAGACTGGTTGATTGAATGCCAAAGCCTCCAAATCAAACTTAGTTCTGGATAGCCCTCGATGAACCAACTTACTCTAAGTGCCGAATGTCTAGGTCCAACGCGTCTAAATACCTCGATCGAAAAGCCTCTTCTTCAAGCATGTTCCTTCCAGCACATCCCTGAAGTCAATTTTATTGATGGTAGAGCAAAGGATTAACTTTTTGGTTTGGGCTTGTTTGTTCTCTGGTGCTATTGATTACACTGCTTGTTACTTTATTTATCACACCACTTAGCTCACCACCTAGTAGACTATTTATTCTCCAATCCTTAAATAATTAGAAGCCCTGCCCTTACGTTTGCAGTTCAAACCCCAGTTTGAGCTTGGGCTCTACCTTACCCACCGACAACAGGGATTCCACACAGTCGCGAATAGAAACATCGAGTGTGCGAAATTCCATACCCAGTGCCGCACAGATACGTTCGTTGCGTAATTCACAGCCTCCCCAGATGGATCTAAACTCGGCTTCTCTTGCCTTAACCGACTCGGGCAGTGGATCTATCAACTTGGCCCCTGCAAACCCAAGCTCAGGAAGAAGGCGGCCAATACTCGCACAAACGTCTTCGACGTTGCGGGTCTCGGTGGACCAAGCGATAAAGCGCTGGCCGTTTTTAACATTGACGCTTTCGAGCAGCCTGATGTGCGCCTCGGCCGTATCACGCACATCGACGGTAAACCATGCCCTGTAGGCGCCCAGCATGTTCTGCTTGTATTCACCCAGCAGCATAGTCTCAATGTTGTGCTGCCAGGGGCCCCCACTCTTTTGATGCTCAGACAGAATGGGGCCAACATTATCGCCAGGACAACAGGTGATGGCATCCCATCGACCGCTACGATCGGCCGCATCAGAAAAAGCCCGCTCGGCCAGAATCTTACCCATGGAATAGCCCTGACCACGGGCTGCTGAGCGCTTAGGATTAAGCTCATCAGGATAGCGGTCTTCATAAAGAACTGGACGCCGCACAAGCTCTTGCACATCCGACTCTCCCAACACCCCTGCGATACTGGATGTCACAATCACACGGTTGACGGTCTTGGATAAGTTAATGCTATTAATAACGTGATCACAAACCATCTGCACGTAGTCTTGGTCTTCGTAGGTTGAAACGTGAGACACGTGCGCAACGCCTTGGCAACCTTTGAAAACCTCGTCAAAGCAACCCGCCTTGTCGAGGTCTGCTGAGTGAAGGGTCAAGCGACCGGAAATATAGCCTGGCATGGCCTTGAGGAAACCAGTTTTAGTTTCGTCGTTTGAATCTCTAACGCATGCGCGTACTCGGTAACCTTTGTCCAACAATAACCGCACAATCCACCCGCCGATAAATCCCGCACCACCTGTCACAGCAACTGTTGCACCTTTAGGTATAGGTCCCATTCGTTTTATCCTTATTATAATTTTGAATTATTGGCTCAATGCTTTTTAGGTTGGCTTAATGTTGTGTATAAATAGTGGGGATGCGATTAATTATTTTAAGCCGCTCGCGTTTACGTCAAGGACAAACTCTACTCTTGCTTTATTCCACCCCTGTCTCACTCTTTGCCATTGCCTCTACTCAATCACTACTATTAACTTACGCGCTCAATGCTTTAGACCTCGCAGCCACAAATGCCCTAGCTGATCTACTAATATCCTCTTCAGTAGTAACCCAAGAACAGATGCTAATGCGAATGACCGCTTTACCATCCCAAATCGCCCCACCGGCCCAGCACTCGCCTGAGCTTTGGATGTTCTTAATGATCTCATTCGTCATTATATCAGAATCACAAATCACCAAAACCTGATTAAAAACTACTTCATTTACAATTTTAAAATCGAAAGCCTTTAGCTCTTCAGACATTTGAACTGCGCGCTGGTGCAGGCCATAAACAAGCTCATCAATTCCGTCTCTTCCCAAGTATTTCATTGCAGCCCACAGCTCAATTCCACGAGAGCGCCGCGACATTTCCGGCGTATATGCCATCCCATCTCGGTTCTCACTATGAACCATATAAGACCCTGAGGTTCGCATGGCTTGAGTCAATGCTTCGCTGTCATCACAAAGTACGATCCCATTGTCATAGGGAGTATTCAAAGTTTTATGGGCATCAAGTGAAAATGAATTGCCTCCGTCAATGCCTTTGGTCAAATGTTTTAACTTAGCCGACGCGCCCGCCCATAAACCAAACGCTCCATCGATGTGAACCCATGACTTTGCACTGCGAGCCTTTGCACAAATGCTCTCAAAGTCATCAAAAGACCCCGAGCTTACGTGGCCTGCCTGGAGGATTAAAATGGTACTCTCATCGAGGTCGGGGAGCTCGGACAGCAAAATCCTGCCTTGACTATCAGTATCAACCCACTCGATTCGATCAAGTCCGAAGCCAAGCAATGCGACAGCTTTCGCAACCGCCCCATGAGCTTGCCGTCCCGCTACAATCCTAATTTCCGGAGCACCATAGAATCCTTGCGTATTAATGTCCCAACCCAAATTTTTAAAAATACGATACCTGCCAGCCGCGATGCCACACAATATAGCCATAGAAGATCCGCTTAAAAACCCCGCCACAAATCTATCGGGCAAACCGAAGAGCTCCTTAAGCCATGATTCGCAAACTTCCTCTAGTTTCGAAGCGAGAGGTGACATGACATAAAGAGCAGAGTTTTGATCCCAGACATCCGCTAGCCAGCGCGCCGCAATCGAGACAGGCAAAACGCCACCGTTAACAAAACCAAAGTATCTGCCACCAGTAGACGCAACAGTAGCATCAGCCCCATAGCGATTTAAATGCTCTAATATATTTTTTGAGTCCCCTGTAGATTTAGGAAATGGTTCTTCAAAATTTTTGAGGTTTATGATCGCTTCATTGCTTGGAAACGGGCTTCTTTCAAGTGCCTTATTTAAGTAGTCAAAAGCATAATCTTTAGCTTGCTCTAGGGTTTCCTTTTTCTTTAATTCAAGAAACATTTTTGATCTTAAATTTACTGTCATTTCAATTCTCTCATAAGTAAATACTGTAAACGTTCAGCCAAAGCAATCTGAAAACAGATGAGGCGACGAAATACATACTGCAAGTGCTAGTCTAGGCTAAGCTCGGTATTACTCGAAAAACTTCTTTTTTGCTGTGTCATAGGGTCAGTAAACTCCAGCTTTTGTGCCAGTAGATGCAAAGGTTTGCTGTAGTCATCTGGTTTAACCGGCTGAAGTAATTGGGGGTAGTAAGTATCGTGCAGTATAGGCCAGCCAAGGCTTTGCATATGGAGGCGAAGTTGATGGGTCTTGCCTGTTATTGGATTCAGTTCAAATAACGCTTTGTCTGCGGAACATTGCACACACCGAATACGGGAATGGCTGTTAACCATCCCTTCGACGATGTGCATCAAAAATCTGCTGCCGGTTTTCTCCAAGCGATTCTTAATTTCCCATTGCTGATTTATCACCGGCTGATTGGTATTCGTGCAAGCGATGGCCTGATAGGTTTTTCTGACGTTATGTGTTTCAAAAAGGTTGTGATAATGCTGACGTGAATCGGGCTTAACTGAAAACAAGACCAAACCTGCAGTCGCTTTATCGATACGATGCACTGCTTGCAGATGTTGATTTCCGGTTGTGTTGCGCAAGCGATTTTGCAGACATTCTTCAACATAACCACCCCCTGGAGTCACCGGCAGAAAATGCGGCTTGTAAGCCACCAAGATTAGCTCGTCTTGAAAAATAATTTTTTCTGTAAAAGGGATGACAGGTTCACTAGCAACTTCGCGATAGTAATAAACCCGTTGCTGAGGAGCAAATGCACAGTTCGCGCTAATCAAACTCCCATCGTGCCAATGAACCTTGCCATCGACCATTCGCTGTTGCCATACGTCACTAGTAATAGCCGGAAACTTTATCACAAGGTATTCTAGAACAGTTGTTATGCCTGGGTTTATCTGAGGCAGGCTGAGCTTGGAAGGGAAGTTAGCTATCGCCATAATTGTATTAGAAATTGATCCTGTAAGAGCCTATGGGGCACCTGAAATTTGAGTCTCAATCTATCAGAACCCCAGAGTGAATTCTACAGGCACGACTGGCTGCGGCTGACACTCATTCTTAGAATATCCCAGCAGATGACCCAGCTCTATTAACGATCCCCTGAATATTTCTGCTCAACACTCAATTACTGCGTAGCACGAACGTCACGCGGCTATCGAACTAGGATGACGCTCACTCAGGCAAATACTTTTACCGGCGCGCTTAGAACTCGACCTCTTTGAACACTAGCCATCATCTAGCGAAGAATCTCATAGTGCTGTCTCAGTTGAGATATTGCGAGACCAAAGCCTGGCGATGCTAAGTATGAATAAGCACTTAGTACAACTCGCTTTTGCTAGCAGCAAATAACAAAATTTTAGCAACCGACAGCCTGACTGACCAAATATAAACGTTTGAATGCACAGCACAGCGGCTAAAGGTGACGAATGACCCAGTATTCTCCTGATTGACTTCAGAAGCCTCTTTTAGTGAGGTATTTCGATTTAGGGTCGAACTCGGCAATACCTTTGCTTCCGCGCCTCTAAACATCCGTCTTGGGGCCTCTAATCGTGCGGCTGCGCAGCTTAAAAATTAAATGTGTATCCGTTTAATTCCCACTAATATGGTAAGATATGCATCTTTTTTAAACGATGTAGAAAATATGAAAGTTTCTGATTCACCTGCATTCAAAGCTTCACGACAGTATACGAAAGCAACCTACTTTAAAGCACTGTTTCACTTTGGGCATACAATCGGACTATTTTTCGTCACGATAGGGCTTATGTTTGCCACATTACAGGTTCATTATGGCTTAACACTGCTGCTTGCAGTGATTGCGGCTACGGCCTACCTTCGCTTGTTTATGATTGGGCATGACTGCGGTCATGGGTCTTATTTACCGCAAAAGTGGCAAAATGAGCGGCTCGGCGAGCTTATTGGCGTGTTAACAGGTACACCTTTCAAATACTGGGCAAGGCAGCACGCAAAGCATCACTCCACGACGGGCAATCTTGATAAACGCGGCGAAGGTGATGTGACAACAAAGACAGTAGAGGAATTTAATGAGTCTGGACGCTTCGCCCAAATTTGCTACCGTTTTTATCGTAATCCTTGGTTCATGTTGCTGGTCTCTGCGCCGGTCCATTTTGTTTTGCTGCAACGACTCCCGCTAGGCGACCAAATGAAAACACGTGAAGGTTGGATTAGCGTGATGGGAACTAACTTTGGGATCTTTTGCTATTACGGCAGTCTTATCGCGATTTTTGGGCTGGTGCCTTTTCTCATGGTCTATATCCCTGTTGTTATGCTTTCATCGGCGGCCGCTGTTTGGCTTTTTTATGTGCAACATCAATTTGAAGATGCCTATTGGAACCGAAAGGAAACTTGGACATACGAACAAGCTACTTTGAACGGGAGTTCATTTTACAATTTGCCGCGATGGCTTCATTGGGCAACCGGCAATATTGGCTACCATCATATCCATCACTTAAATCCCAAAGTTCCAGGATACCAGTTGCCTGATTGCTTTGATGAAAATCCAGTGCTGCAGAAAGCAAAATATCTGAGCATGCGTGAGAGTCTCGCCACTGCAAAGCTAGCTCTCTGGGATGAGGACGCGCAGCGCTTGATTTCGTTTAAGGACAACAGCCGCCGAACCTAATTTCGTCGCTTAAAGCCCCGAGAGCTGTGCGGCATTCTCAGACAAGCCACTAGAGGACTGTCCACTCATTGCAGAGGTTAATGAGAGTTAGTCGCTAGCCATGTTCCTGATGCTCACTTAAGAAAAATCAGGGATATTCAGTATAAAGCGTAAGGGGCGGTGATAGTTCAATGTCTCACCGCAAGCCAGAATGCACAATTGATGAGTAAGCTATTTTTTTTGGAATAGTGTGTTAAAACTTCTGTATTTCTACTCTGACTCCATGTGTACATTTGGATGAAAGGGAGCGAAAGCTTTACTCCATTCGAGGCTATTTTTCTCGTTTTTTTCAGTCAGTGATCTTTATCTTCTGCTCGCAATAAAATACCCTAGAGGCAGGTCTGTTTCACCCGAACAGATAACTCTCATCGATAAAGAGAAAATTATGAGTACATATCAAAAATCACAGGACGCTATTTCTGCGCTAACGCCCGAGCAGTTTCGCGTGACTCAGGAAAGTGGTACAGAGCGTCCCGGTACTGGCGAATTATTGGACAACACCTTACCTGGCATTTATGTAGATGTGGTTTCTGGCGAGCCTCTGTTTGCATCGTCTACGAAGTATGAATCAGGATGCGGCTGGCCCAGCTTTACTAAAGCCATAGACTCGGTCAATGTCAAAGAAATCACCGATACAACACTCGGCATGGTTCGCACTGAGGTGCGCTCTGCACACGGTGATAGTCACCTGGGACATGTTTTTCCGGACGGTCCCGCAGATCGAGGCGGACTGCGCTATTGTATTAATTCAGCTTCACTGCGCTTCATTCCAAAAGATGAAATGAGCAGCAAAGGCTATGAGGCCTATTTAGATCAGGTAGAGGAAATTGTGTAATGGCAAATGAACGCGCTGTATTAGCTGGTGGTTGTTTTTGGGGTATGCAAGATCTAATTCGTAAGCGCCCGGGCATCACCGCTACCCGAGTTGGTTATACCGGTGGGGAGGTGGCCAATGCCACTTACCGCAATCATGGCAACCATGCAGAAGGCATTGAAATATTGTTCGATAATGAAATTGTCAGTTTTCGAGAGGTTTTAGAATTCTTCTTTCAAATTCATGACCCCAGCACACAAAACAGACAGGGTAACGACACCGGAGCGTCCTACCGCTCAGCTATTTATTATGTGTCTGATGACCAACACGCAGAAGCATTAAAAACCATCTCCGATGTAGATGCCTCTGGAATTTGGCCCGGAAAAGTGGTAACCGAAGTAGAGCCGGCGGCTGACTTTTGGGAAGCTGAAATTGAACACCAAGACTATTTAGAGAGGCTTCCAAATGGCTACACCTGTCACTTCGTTAGACCTGACTGGAAACTGCCTTCAGCTTAATTAGCTTGCATCCGAGCAATCTTTTGCCAGCATACAACTGGATAATCCTGACATGACAACTACCTCTAGCAAGATTGGTTTCGGTGGTGGCTGTCACTGGTGCACAGAAGGCGTGTTTGAATCACTTCTTGGCATCACATACGTGAATCAAGGATGGATAGCATCAACCGGGGATAACTCTGATTACTCTGAAGCCGTTGAGGTTTGCTTTGACCCAACAGTGATTTCGCTTGCGGATCTAATCGAAATCCATCTACATACCCATGCAAGCAGATCAAATCATTCAATGCGTGGCAAATATCGTTCTGCCATATATGCCTATGATGATAGCCAGTTTAAACAGGCCACAAATAGTTTAGGTCGACTTAGATCAGGTTTCGCTGACCCTTTAATAACTCAGGTCTATGGCTTTGGAAGTTTTAAAAAAAATCGAGCAGAGCTAACAAACTACTTCTATAGCGCCCCTGATAGGCCTTTTTGCCAGAGCTACATTGAACCGAAACTCAAACTACTGATGACCCACTTCAATCGCCATGTTAATAAAAATAAAATGGCAGAAGTTGGTTTGAAATAGACCGACGCTTAACCTAACGACACTAGATTAGCGGGGATACAAACAGAGAAATAAATGGGGCCAAAGTAAAAATACTGTGATTTTTATAAACAGTGCTGATAAAAAGGATCAGAGTAAATTGAAAAATTTATCCTGACCCTTTTTTACTAGATCCTGATAGCGCTATTCCGCCGGTTTAAAAGCCAGCAAAACGTTACCGGCCACCTGACCGAAAGAACCGTAACCAGATCCTACGAACAGCATGCCTGATCCTGCGGAAATCGAATGACTGTCGATTGAACCACCGTAACCCTCGACACCGTTGACGGTCTCAAAATCCTTCGCCGTATCAAACTGAAAGAGTTGCTCTCCGGTGTCGGAATTAAAGACAAAAAGACGCCCGTCGAGGCCCGCAGTGATGACTGCTCCATCCACAGACAACGGCGTCGCAGAAAATCCGTAGAGAGACTCACAGCGACGAAGTCTGTCACTGCGCCCGTCGCAGTCCGGCTGCACTTCAAAGGACCAGCTTGGCTCGCCGGTGCCGACGAAATAAGTATAAATGCCGGGGCGATTATTCTCGCTTCGGTTGCCCGGATCGTTGATGGTCATGAAGGCGCGTTCAGAATCGGTGGCGATGCCCCAGTGATTGCCACCCAGCGCTGTTCCTTCACCAACGCGCTGATTCCAGACCAGTGCACCTGTGTCAGGGTCCAAAGCCCAGATATCTCCGGACTTTTGGCCGGCAATCAACAGCTCCTTGTCCCCGCTTTCTACAAGAATAGCCGGGCCGCCAAAATCAAAGTCAACGGAATTGGTATCGGCAAGAACGATGCAGTTAGGGCCTTTCGCACTGCAACCAAAATTCCACATGTCGTTTTCTAGCGCCTGAAAGACCCAGTTTTCTTCACCGGTTTCGAGGTTCAGAGCTATAACTGAATCACTGGTGGCTGTGGTTGGGTGAGAGGTATTTTCGCCGGTTGTAACGTAAATCTGTCCCCTTTCGGAGTCAATAGTTGGCGTGGTCCAGATTGGAGCACCTGAAGGGCCGCGCTGCTTAACTCCTGTGGAACTCACCATACCTGTGTATTGCGCCGCTGGCATAGTGTGATATTCCCACAGCTTTTCGCCGGTACGCACATTCAAAGCGGTAACAGCACCATGATTCTCGCAGCATTCGAACTTTGGATTACCTCCGGTTATAACGCCTGACCCGGAAAGTGGCACAATTATTTTGTCTTCATGAATAACAGGTGTGCCCGTAATCATTGCTTGGTTGTTGGATGCCTGACCGCTTGCAACCCAGACCGACTCACCGTTTTTCGCGTTGACGGCATGAATCATCCCGCGCCCGTCACTAAACACCAACGTCCCTTCGCCTTCTATTTCCCCGTAAGCCATTGAAGAACGCAATCGCGTTTCAGCATTGTAAACCCACTTAGCGCAGCCGCTGTTGGTGTCCAGTGCAAAAACACGACCGGAATCGGTGGCAGCATAGAAAATTGTTGATCCAATGATCACCGGCGCAGCCCGCAAGCTAGACGTTTCTGGGAAAGCAACTGCCCAAGCCAGTTCCAGCTTTGGCATATCCGCCGTGGTGAGACCGGCCTGCTGCGCACTTAGGTGCCGCGAATTATTTCCGTCTGTTTCGGTAAATGTGAAAGATAGAGGCTGATCAAGATCTACAGAACGGCTACCTTCCGAACACAGAGTTGCAGCAACCCAATCTTGCCCCACCTGCGGAGCTTGCTCTTGCGCCAATATGGGCTGGACAGCGCTCAAGCTTGCGCTCAGTAGCGCTGCCAGAGACAGATAGAATCTAAAATTTGCTTGAAGACGAGAGTAAGGAAACATAAGTAATGCCTGTTCGGTAAATGTTAATTGTTGGTTTCATTGCTTTGAAAAACGCGCGTCCTGAATTTTCCGATTCATTTGGAGGCTAATACCCTGTGCTGAAAATACAATAATTGCAGCCATTGTGCGAGTTTGGATTGGATCTTGATAAAACAGGAGATAAGACAGATGCGAACCAGCGAGTGAAACTGGCGGTGAGACGAGTAGTGAGGCCAAAGCAAACCAGCGCTTGGGCTAGGTGAAAGAATGCTGAAAGGAGGCAAAAAGAAGGCAAAGGACGAATGCTATGCCGGATTTATGTCCCAGCCTCTGTCATGTGCTCGTTTTGATTCGCCTTTGATCCTATTGTTTTAACGATTACTGCGGCGATGAGACTCTAGCAGGCCGGTAAACCAATCCTTCACAATCTGCAGTTCGCCCCCACAGAGTGCGACATAAGGACTTCCACTTATTGAGCTGCGAGTGGCAATTTTTTCTATGAAATCCTCGGCGCTGCGTATTAACTCTTCATTTTCCTGCCATTTAGATTTCAGATGTTGCTGAAATTCATCGTTGGAATAAGAAATGTCATTGCGAACAAATCTACAATCGCTGCTGTCTAAAACCCCAAGCAGATAGGATACCTCATCTTCCGTAGTAGCCGCCGCAGAAACTGGAGGAAGCAGCGTAACCAACAAAAAGGCGTAATTTAATCGAGACATTTTTTTCCATCTAATTATGATACTTAGAACCGGGAAGCGGTTTCTCACTATGCTCAGAATAAATTGATCTGGACTTGCATACAACCCGCAGCAACTAAATCAAAGAAATAATATATTGTTTCTTAGTGTAGTTAAGATGTGACTTTTCACATATCCTCATTTTTATAGTTTTAACTTGCCGCTTCAAAACAGCTCAGTCCTGCCTATTCTTTTTTCTGCCCCTGCCGGCAGCTGCAAGCTGGCCTTACCTGCCTGCCTGCATTCTTTTTACATGCTTGTGCTGGTAAAGCTTACGGGCTTGGTGATTTTGCTCAGGTGTATCCTCTATCTCAAGGCTCTGCGCCAATGTTAAACGCTATGCTAGGTTCTTATTGCTCGTCGAGTCCATGGGATTTACAGAAATTTTTGGCATGTTGTTTATTGTTGCAGGCATACTCGGGCTGGCTCTAGAGACAAGCGCTGAGGTTCTACAACTCTCTCGTCCAGCTCTTTTCTATTCTCTGTTAATCGGCCTGTGCATAACGAGTTTTCCTCTGCTCGATGGGATTGGCGTGGAGCGTAAGGCAAAATCTCAGCTTTATTGCTTGGATGTTTTTCTTAGATAGGCTTTTGCTGCCGATCGTCGCATCTGCCACGCCAATTACGATTGGACACTGTAAAAGTGGTTTGGGACCCTGCGCTAATGGTGTCGCTGCTCTAGACAGCTAGCTATGCAATCATCGTTTGGGTATTTAGCCAATAGCGCATCGCTCCGGTTGCCATGCTCCGAGAAACAAGCGTATTGTTCGCCATGCTAATCTCATTTTTGGTCATAAAGGAGTCCTTCTCTATGCTGCGCATTCTAATCATTGCACTAAGTCTCAGCGGCATAGTGGTGCTAGGCACCTGAATATTTAGCAGTTTAAACAGACGCCTCGGACGGCATTGGCGACTCATCAGCTGAGCCGCGACTTAGCAATACACCTGTCACTGCCAGCACACCTCCAGAAATAATTAGAGTAGCGTCTCCAACATTGATACCAATAACTTCGGTGGTGGGTAGCGCAATCAAGCCGCCACCAATAGCAATAAATAAACGACCAGCAATTCCATGGGGGCCAGTGCGATCAAGTAAACCTACTCCCAAAAGATAGTGCTGCAGAGTGCCGGCGATCAGCACTATTCCCACCACAACCTTAACTGTCGCAAACAGAGTTTCCCACCATGTGCCAGACAAGATAAGTGCAGGTTCCAGCACGAAGAAAAAAGGTATGAAATAAATCACGCTACCCAATCGCATCGCTTTGAATCCAGTAGACAGCGCAGATGCTCCAGCAATGCTGGCAGCTGCGAATGCGCCTAGTGCTACGGGGGGAGTGATAAAAGACAGCATCCCCCAGTAAAGGATAAACAGATGAACGCTCATAGGGTCCAGCCCACCTTGGATAAGCGCGGGGGCCAATATGATCGCTAGAAATACATAGGCAGCGGTTACCGTCATGCCAATACCTAGAAAGAAACTAGTGAACGCTCCCATTAGTAATAACAGCAATGTCGAATCTCCAGCGATATACAGCAGGTCATTCACTAAGGTTCCCGACAAACCCGAAACTGAAAGCGCACCAACTATCAAACCAACCCCGGCCATAATTGTTAGCAGTTCCATGAGCAACTTGCCTGTCGCTACAAGAAACGAACCCATTTCTTTCAAATTCCAGCGATGACTTGTAGATAACTGATTCAATACTAGCAGCATGCCGGTTGCAAAAAATGGGGCGACCGCTTCACGCTGCAAGTAAAGCAAAAGAAAAATTAGCACCACAAAAGCAACGATATAGAACCAGCCCTGCTTCATGGTCTCACCCAACTTCGGCAATTCGTCTCGTGGCGTTCCAACCAAGCCTTTGCGCGCAGCATAGGCATCAACTTGAACAAAAAGTCCAAAAAAGTATAATAAAGCGGGTATAGCAGCTGCTAAGGCAACCGTAGAATAAGGAACATTAAGAAAGGTCGCCATAACAAAAGCTGTCGAACCCATGATAGGTGGCAACAAAACACCCCCGGTAGAGGCGCAAGCTTCGACTCCGGCTGCATATTCTTTTTCAAAGCCATTTTTCCGCATGGCAGGAATTGTCATTTGCCCGGTGGTCAGCACATTAGTAATCACGCTACCACTCATAGAGCCCATCAAACCGCTTGATACAATCGCGACCTTAGCAGAGCCGCCGCGAACATGACCAAACAGGGCAAAGGCTAAGTTGATAAAAAACCGACCGCCCCCGGTATGCTGCAGAGCGATACCAAAAATGAGAAAGCCTATGACCAGTTGAGCAAAGGCGCGAAACGGCAAGCCCAGAATACTTTCGATGCTCATCACATGATAAGACGCAGTCTCTGCCAGTGTTGAAGACATCCCAGAGATAGGTCCAGGTAATTTTTCAGCGACTATTGGGTAAACTGAAAACGTCAGCACGAGGAAGAATAATATCCATCCTCCACAGCGGCGCACAGCTTCCATTATCAGCACCCAAAGTAAATAACTAACCCACACCGCATAGCTTGGCGCTAGAAATTCCCAGCCGTAATCGAGCATAGTTTCAGCGTTGTAGAAAAAGAATCCGCAGGCGGCAAACGCCGACAAACTTAAAGCTCCGTCTAGCCAGTAACTTTTAGGGCTGCGAAAAGACGGATAGAGTAAAAAGCAAAGTGGTAGCAACAGGCCCATCAATGCATAGTAATAATGATTCTGCACCGTGATGGCAAAATCAAGAAGCGGGCTCTCGGAGAACATACGCAGAGAGTCCATCGCTAGGAAGGCACTGCCTAGCGCGGCAACGCCTGTAAGCCAGCGCAGTGCTATCGGCAATTCGCCTGAATTATTATTCACTAGCGCCACACCGAATCGTAGCCGGCTTCCTCTAAACGTTGTGCTCGCAATTGCTGCCACGCTTGGACAAAAGCGTCCTGATCACTGATTCCTCTTGCAACCATTTCTGTCCAAGCTAAAGCAAGCACTTCTTGACGCTTAATAAGAGCCTGATTGTGGGCTTCGGTATCCTCAGTCCAGACACCAATTTCTCGCCAGTAGTTAACAGAACCCGCATGATAGGGCACTACCCATTCAAACACCTGAGACTCCAAAGCCCAACCTATAGCACCTGGGTCCGAGTCCTTGAAGTCGTCATAGTTCTCGCTAATAACCCGCGTCAGTGAGTAAACTAAATCGTCGTCTTGGGTCGCTAACGTCGTTAGTAGCGGGTACGGATAGGTTCCTGCTTCATGAGGGTTGTCCTCATCGATGCCTGCGCCACGTGTGGCAATATGTTTGGTAAAATAGGGGCCAACCGCCAGCAGTCGTTCCCAGCACGCTTCATCATCGTGAGGTGCTGGCAACCAGTGAATACCTCGGGGGGAAGCTTCAAGGCGAAAAGGGGGGCCAGACACAGTGGTTGCAAACGAAACATCAACGTCACCGTTTATTACTCCGTTCCATGCCGCGTCATAGCCGGGAAAGTCTACTCGAACAACGTCATCCCACGTTAACCCACCACAGGCTAAATAGGCTTCCATTGAAATATTCAATGCTGGCGCGGCTCGGACATAAGGCACCCGGCGCCCACGCAATCCAGCAAAGCTGGTAATGCCGGTATCTGCAGCAACAGCCACAGCTTGATTGCTCAATCCGTTGGAGGTCATCACTAATCGCAGCGGCTGAGGACCCCACTCTGGGCGCGCAAACTGGAACATACCTTCTTGAGCCAGGTACGTAGCAACACCATTTGCAGTAAAATCAACTCGCCCTGTCTTCAGGGGCAGTAACCGGGAGACGTCGTTTTGACCTGGGATAACACGCAGAGTAACGTTATATTTCTTCCTTAACATTGCGCCGATAGCGACTGCTTGATTATATCCGGTAGATCCCAAGTTATACGCAGTCCATGCCATTCGACTCGGAAGCTCAGGCTCACTCGGCTGGGCTGTAGCTAGGCTTGCGACGACAAATGGAGCAAGTAGAGGTAGAAATCGGAAGGTCTTTAAACCTTTTAATAAAAATGGCTTTATACGCTTCGAAAGCAAGCTAACTCTCCTGTTTTGTTGGCCTTTTTTTTGGCCTATTATTCTGGCCTAGGGTTTCAGGCGTTGAGGTCACAGACTATCAGGGGCGACAGGCAAGTGGAAGGATTAACCAGCTTCTGAAGCAATGGTCGATAAGTGAGCTTCCAAGCGCCCAGCAAATAAATACGGGAAAAATAATGCAACCACGCTATCGGGTCAAAAAAGGTTTCTACTGAATTCAAAAATGGCATAAAAAGTCCCTGAAAAAATTTAATTTTTCCAAAAACTTCAACTTAAAGAGACGTCCAACCCCAAATCACATATGATCTTTGCTCCTTTGATATTTTGATATTTTGATATTTTGGAGATTAGCAAGTGAGAATTCTCAACATCGCATTACAGGCAGTTGGATTCGTTGTACTGATTGGCGCAGTGACAATTGGAACACTGCGCATCCAACGTAGCAGCGCTGATGGGGCAACGGTTGTTTTTCCCGGCGGTGAGCTGGTGGCGGGAGAATTGCACACAGGGCCGGAGCCGGACTGGAGCTTCACCGATGAGATCTTCACCATTGAGCTACAGCTCAATGATCCGATGGCCACTCGCCGTATTTTTATACTCGAGAGCGAGGGCAAGATTTACGTCGTCTCGGGTTATATGAAATCTTTTCTTGGTAAACTTTGGAAGGAATGGGCATTCGATGCAGACGAAGGTAACGATCAGGGCGTACTGCGCGTAAACAACGTCCGCTACCCTAGACAGCTAGTCCGGATTAAGGAAGGGGATGTGCTCAATGGCATATCTGCCAAGTTGCTTGCAAAGTACAGTGGCATACCCACGCCCGTTTCAGCCGCTGCCATTGCTACAGCCAGAGCAGATATTGAAGATGGCAATAGCTGGATATTTGAACTCGCCCAACGTTAAGACTTGAGGATACAAACCATGACACTACGAAATTATCTTATTCTTTGTGCAGCCGGATCTGTGCTTACCGTGCTCGTCTTACTGCTTGTACCAAGCATAGGACAAACGGTTGAAGGCTTACTCATAGCCTTCTTGTCTAGCAATGCAACCTAATCAAAGCGAAATAAGAAAACCCGCTCGCTGAGCGGAGGTTTTTGTATAAAGATCAACACGCGGTCAAAAGTTGGTCATGCGGTTGGAGAAATTACGCTGGCAATTTTTGCGGCGAGCGCCAGCGTAAAGATACAAGTAATACGGGTTTAAAGAATAAAAGGGACAAAGCGACCGACATGAGGGAAACACCAAAATGTTATTTGGGTATCCCCACCTCTAGCGCAATTTACTAACCTTCCAACTTTGCCTTTTATTTTGCAGTCCCACTTCTCACAGTCTTAAGTTGCTAAGCTTTGAATGCCCCGCACAACACACTAAGAAATGTCTTACCTTCAGCCCTAACATAAACTGTTATGGCCGAACGCGAATATATCTCTGCAACTTCCTTGGAGCAGGCTCTCCACCGTAAAGATTGCCAGCGGCGTCAGCTGCAACAAATTCTGCGCCGTCTCCTATAGTGCTCCTAGGGTCTCCTGTTGGAAGTTGAATAAAGTATTTCACCCAGCCAAGATGGGCGTCACCAATGCGTATGCCCATTTCCCAGCCGGGGTTCTGCAAATCGTCGGACTCGGAATCGGCCACATAAATATTGTCATGTTGATCAAAAAAGATGCCGCTCGGTCTACCAAACTGAGTCCACTGGGCAAGAAACTCGCCATCTTGAGTAAACAGCTGAAGGCGGTTATTGGATCGGTCGCCCACGAATAACCGTCCACGCTGATCGATGGCTATCGTGTGCAGTGTTCTGAATTCCCCTGGTGCGTAGCCGGGCTTGCCCCAATCCTTGATGAAATTACCGCTGCTGTCGAACTTAACTACCCTCCCGTTGCCATCATTATTATGTCCGTCGGCAACAAACACATCCCCATTGTCGGCCACAACTACATCCGCCGGCGCATTGAAATGATCTGGACCACCACCGGACTCACCTGGAGTACCAAGTACTATCAACACTTCACCGGTAGGCGAAAACTTAACGACCTGATGCCCCCGTGAGTCGCCATCGGGAATACGCGCGTTGCTAACAGCATCGGTTACCCATACGTTACCGTCTGCGTCTACATCGATGCCATGGGGCCAAATAAACATGCCTCCGCCGAAGCTCTCGACCACATTGCCTTCACTGTCAAACTTCAATACCGAGTCTAAATCCGAGTCCATGCACTCATCGCCAAAACGGTTTCGCTCTATTGCATCACAGCGCACAACCGCCCAAATATGTTCACCGTCCGGGTCAACATCAAGATCGCCAACCGCGCCCTGAACGCGACCATCGGGCAACTGCGCCCAACCTTCAATAGTGGCGTATGGGTTGGGGAAGCCCTGTGACAAGGCTACGCTGGATAATATAAAGAATGGCAAGATTAAAATGACTCTTGAAAACAGAGACTTGGCTGGCATCATGGTATTTCTCCGAAAGATCTGGTTGTTGTTATTAGGCTTGAAATGAACATAGAAACAGGAACGACTCTAGTCACCAGACACAATAGAGCTTGATTTGATTAATATCCACCTTACACACTTCAATTTCGTGTTTACGGACTTGTAATCAAATAGCAGAATCACTCAGCAGGTCCTGCCAACCAAACATACTTGCGGGTGATCTGCCTCACTTGGCCTTTAGCTAAAACTCGGCTGTGCTAATTCTAACTCGGTGAAATGCTAACCCCTCCCCGCGTTTAACCATGCACTGATCAATCGTAAGTTGTTAACTTATTGCGGACCTCTATTCACCGTTTACTGCGCCCTAATTTATGAGCAGCTAGTCTACTCAGCCTTACTGAACGCCCCTGTCAAAACCAATCGCTTAATTTTTGAGTAGTCGGATTGATAGGGTAAGGGGCTTCCATTTGTAAAATGAATACAAAATTTAGATTGTGCGACTATGATTAAAAGTAATTACAAATAATTAGCTAAAATGCATACAGATAAAACTGCTAGCAGTGCTGACGGCGACCGAAAGATAAATAAAGGAGTAAACAGCGGTGTCATCGCCTACCCTACCCATCCCTGGCAATATATTACTCGCCAGACAGCCCATATTTGATAAGGAGCTCAAGGTTTTTGCCTACGAGCTACTATTTCGTAGTGGAAATTTGAATATTGCCTGTGTGACGGACGGCAACTCTGCCAGCTCCCAAGTGATGATCAACGCTTTTCTTGAAATCGGCATCGATACTATTTCAGGCGGGCGCGTCTGCTTTGTAAACCTTACTCGTGATTTCATAGTAGGCCAGCTGCCACTGCCATTTCCACCCAGCATTTGCGTTATTGAGATACTAGAAGATATTAAAGTTGATGAGGAATTATTGACTTCGATAAAAAGTTTCACTGACAAAGGCTTTACTGTAGCACTCGATGATTATGTTTTCGAAGACGGAAAAATGCCCTTATTCAAGCTGATTGATATTGTAAAAATAGACATAATGGCCTGTGATCAGGATTTGCTGGAGAATAATGTAAATAAACTTAAGACGCATAATGTAAGATTATTAGCTGAAAAGGTCGAGACACAAGAAGAATTTGAACTGTGCAAATCCCTTGGTTTTGATTACTTTCAGGGCTACTTTATAAGCAAGCCAGTCGTTATCAAGGGTGTTGACTTAAAGCCCAGCCGAATAGCATTGCTTAAAGTTCTAACAATGCTTGAAGACCCTGATTGCGACATTGACGTGCTCGAAGGCCTAATAAGTAGGGACGTGGTCCTCAGCTACAAACTATTGCGAATCATCAGCTCGCCATATTTTGGATTCAGACGAGAAATTACCTCGATAAAACATGCAGTAGTGACCCTGGGTCTTAAAGCTATACGTGACTGGTTTGTAGTGATAGCCCTCACCAACATTGATGATAAGCCAAATGAATTGATTCTAATGACATTGCAGCGTGCAGCAATGATGAAATCGCTGTCAAAGGATTTTCGGGTAGATAGCGACGTTGCATTTACTACAGGTTTATTCTCTTTGATTGATGCAATTATAGATCAACCAATGAGCAACATATTGAATACGCTGTCGTTATCCAAGGATATCACCTCCGCGCTAATTGCTCGAGAGGGCAGTCTGGGCGAGCTATTAACGACCGTCATCTTATATGAGAGAGGTCAATGGGAAGAGCTGGAGGAACTGGAAGATTCTCAGGGTGGATCAGATGAGATCAGCACTCATTATTTAGAGGCGATGAACTGGGCAAACGGCTTAATCCAGACCGTTTAAGCCTTTAAAGTTTCAACTCTAAAGATCACCGACAAATTCTCTGCCGGCCACCGACGAGACGATTCAATTCAAGTGAAGTCAGGTCAGGTCAGGTCAGGTTAAAACCAGAAATCAAATTAAAAAGCGCCTTAAATCTCAATATGAGTATCGTCGATGATAACAAGGACATGCTTGAGCTTCTTAGCAACATGCTCACTCGCAATGGGGTGAAGGTAAGCGCTTTTAGCAACCTTAATGAAGTCATAGAAGCATATAAGTTCGGTCGCGAAGAGATCGATCTCATGATTTGCGATATGCAAATGCCCAACATGGATGGTATCTCACTGTTACGAGAAATCGAAGAATTCAGTCGACAGCATAGACCTAAGGCAACCAACATCACCGGCGGTGTTGCTCTTGACAGTCTTAATGAAAAGAAAGCAAACCCTAACTTAGTGATGAGGTAATTTGTAAGGCTTAAAAGAAAAAAGACATTACCGCGATATTGGAATGTATATTCCTGTAACGGACAGGAACAGTAAAGCCAGCCCTCTGAGCGGCGAAATATACCATTCGATAAAAATACACTGCGCGATTAAGTCAAACACACCCCTGCCTCCCTAATACCTTCTCGAAAACACTACAAACACTACAAACACTCCAAACACTCCAAACACTCCAACACCCCAACACCCCAACAATCAAACACTCCAAACAAAGAATCGCAACCTTAGCCATTATCAGCATAAAAGTGAATACGGAAATGAGTCAACTTTATTCTTTGACACTCCTCCGCAGATTAAGTTTTGCCGTTAGTGCTCTACTCACATGACTTAACGACATCTCGGACTGCCTGCAAGGCATAGCCCGAATTCCTGAGGGTGACAGTAGAAAAGCATCGATGGAAGAGCTGGACAAGCTGGGAGAAAAGAGAGAATCGGGACAGACCATTGAGAGCAGATCGGCGCAAGTCCAGAGAAAGGTATACCCCCCCTCCTCAGTATCCTCGGCCTTTGCTAGCTTGGTAAGAAACTGACTTGCCATAAAAGATAAAAAGCCCTTTTGCGCCCTGCTTTCTCACAAGGCAAGCTCTCCAAGAACTGTCTAATAAGCGAGAAATTTAGTACTGAACAGATACCTGTAAAAGAGCCAACCCCCTAGGCTCGGATCCAGCATTTCTGAACAGACGTTCGCTTTTAACTTTAAAATCGACTAGTTGGCCTCGGAGATGCTTGTTTTAAACACCGAATTAGAGGTCACTCCCAAGAAAAAAGCCAATTTATGGAGTAAAAGGGCAGCAATTGGGAACATTCGTTACACTTAATGAAACAAATACTTAAGTACTGGTCAGGAGCTGAAATCACTGAAATAATGCTAGATCGATTCGATTAAAACGAATGGAGACCTGCCCAGAGACCTTGTAGTCCTCGCAGTTGGAGCTGGAAAAATTAAAATAATAAGTTTTGACAACCAAGGGAATTTTACATGCTTAATAATTGCCCCAGTAAGCGTAAAGCGCTTGCTCTGGCTGTTTTCATGGGCTCGTTTGCCACGGGAGCAGTTGCACAAGATACAAATAACGATATAGAAGAGGTGCTAGTTACAGGGTCCTTTATCCGCGGCTCAGCACTCGACGCCCCATCACCAGTCCAGATTGTTGACAGAAGCAGTATAGAAGCCCAAGGCGCTGCAATCATCTGGGACGTAATTAAGAACCTCGAAGTCAACTCCGGTTCATTTACAAACTCAGGTTCCGGTGAGCGCTCGCAAACTGAAGGCACTGCGCAAATCAACCTGCGTAACCTAGGGGAAAACTCCACCCTCACTCTAATTAATGGCAAGCGAATGGCGCCAGCCGCAGCCACCACTACCACCGGTGGAGAATTTGTTGATATTAACTCCATCCCTCTCGTAATGACTGATCGTGTTGAAATACTCACCGATGGCGGTTCCGCTCTTTACGGCGCCGATGCTGTCGCCGGCGTGGTGAATATTATCATGCGAACAGATTTTGAA
>CAJWGN010000046.1 GCA_913031035.1 uncultured Gammaproteobacteria bacterium | reverse complement strand
TTCCACTATTTGTATCTACCTTTACAACATAAGTTTGTCTTGCAGTTGATGCTGTTGCAACAGTTGTGATGAGTCGCTTTGCTGGCTCAGCAAGTGATGCTCAAACACAGCGATTTGCAGAAATCCTTAGAACCACATTGACCCGGTTTTACGGGGCTTCACTGGTATCTTACAACGGCGAGAAATTAGTGTTTCTTCCCCCGGAGAACCCAGATTCCGACCCGAGAGCGGATACGGTAGTGGGAATGGAACTGCAAGGTGATATGAATTTAAAGCTTCAGTATCAAATGTTTCTAAATGAAGATGAAGAATGGAAACTTAAAAATCTAAGTTTGGCTGGTATTAATCTGGGCAGACAATATTTCACTCAATTTTCGGCACTTATGTCTCAGTACGATGAAGACATCGATGCGGTGTTGGACAACTGGAAGTAGCGGCAGGAGTTAGACGTTGGATACAAATACAATAGAAGGATTACTTGAAGGCCATTTTAGTGGCGATCGAATTTCAGTGGATGGTGGGGATGGCAAATACCAAGTGTCTATTGTGAGTGATTTTTTTGCAGGGCTAAACCAAGTAAAACGACAGCAAGCCATATACAAGATACTGAATGAACATATCGCCAGCGGGGCAATTCATGCGGTCTCAATGCGCCTTAAAACCTCTGACGAAGTCTAATCGATTGGGCTACTTACTTTAGGACAACTATGGACAAATTATTAATCTCTGGCGGCGTTCGGCTAGACGGTGAAATTCGCATTGCAGGCGCAAAAAATTCCGCTTTGCCAATTCTAGCGGCTACCTTGCTTACTAGAGACCCTGTGCAAGTTTGTAATCTGCCCCACTTATATGACATTACCACGATGATTGAGCTGCTTGGCTGCATGGGCGTGCAACCGGTAATCGATGAAAAGTTAAATGTTGAAGTTGACAGCAGTACGATTAAGCACTTTAGCGCTCCGTACGAATTGGTTAAGACCATGCGAGCTTCAATTTTAGTGTTAGGTCCTCTGCTAGCTCACTATGGAGAGGCTGAAGTAGCGCTTCCCGGCGGTTGTGCAATCGGCAGCAGGCCCGTCAACCTCCACATATCTGCACTGGAAGCGATGGGTGCAGATATTAAAGTTGAAGACGGTTATATAAAGGCTTCAGTCGTAAACAAATTAAAAGGTGCTCACATATTCATGGACTTGGTGACCGTTACCGGAACTGAGAATGTCATGATGGCAGCTACCCTCGCCACCGGTGAGACAATTATTGAAAATGCCGCGAGAGAACCAGAAGTTGTAGACCTAGCAAATTGTCTAGTTGCAATGGGTGCCAAGATAAAAGGTCAAGGTACGGACACAATTGTTATTCAAGGGGTGGAGAAGCTTCATGGATGCAGTTACTCAGTAATGCCTGACCGTATTGAAACAGGTACCTATTTGATCGCAGCGGCGGCAACAAGAGGGCATATTAAAGTTAAAGATACGCAGCCTAATATTTTAGAGGCGGTGCTGAGTAAGCTAGAACAAGCAGGCGCTGACATTAAGGTAGGCGAGAACTGGATTGAGTTGGATATGCACAATGAGCGTCCTAAATCAGTGTCACTAAGAACGGCGCCATACCCGGCTTTCCCGACAGACATGCAGGCGCAGTTTACAGCCCTTAACGCTATAGCCGCAGGTACTGGTTCGATAACCGAAACGGTCTTCGAGAATCGATTTATGCATGTTCATGAGATGAATCGGATGGGAGCATCGATTCAGGTGGAAGGCAATACTGTGATCGTAACTGGCGTTGAATCGTTGAATGGAGCGCCTGTTATGGCGACCGATCTACGCGCCTCTGCCAGTCTGATCATTGCCGGCTTGGTTGGTAAAAATGAAACCATCGTAGACCGGATTTACCATATAGATCGTGGCTATGAATGTATTGAAGAGAAGCTTCAGCTTCTAGGTGCGAAAATCAAACGTCTTCCTTCTTAGATATGATCTAAGCTCGATCGTAATCCCGTATACATAGAAAATAAGCCAATGAGTAGTTCCGAACTTGTAATAGCATTAACTAAAGGGCGTATTCTCACAGAAACACTTCCTCTGTTTGAGTTAGCGGGCGTTATCCCTGCAGAAGACATATCGAAAAGTCGCAAACTATTGTTTGATACCAACCTACCTCACGTAAAATTAATGGTAATCCGTGGGGCTGACGTCCCAACCTATGTCGAATTTGGAAGCGCTGATATGGGGGTTGCCGGTAAAGACCTGATATTGGAGTATGGGTCTGAGGGATTTTATGAGCCATTAGACCTAAAAATAGCGAGTTGTCAGCTGATGACAGCCCAGCCAGTTGGCGCAAAAGCTAAGACTGAGCGATTAAAAGTGGCGACAAAATTTACCAACATAGCAAAACGTTATTTTGCCGAACAAGGTCAACAGATTGAACTTATAAAGTTGAATGGGGCGTTAGAGCTAGCGCCATCGCTAGGTCTCGCTGACACAATAGTCGATATTGTAGACACAGGTAAGACACTTAAAGCTAATGGCTTAGAGCCCAAGCAAGTTATTGCCGAAATAAGCTCTCGAGTTATTGTCAATAAGGCCTCGATGAAAATTAAGAACACAATGATTCGAGAAATTTTAGAAAAACTTCGAGCCGCAGTGGAACTTTCACAGTAGTTTTCACTTTTAATTCATCTTAGCGTTCGCTCTAAATCCTATGACCAGTAAAACCGCTATCCGCCGAATTGCCACTAACGACCCAGACTTCAAGGATAACCTTATAGGTATTCTAGATCGGGATATGTTGATAGCAGAATCTATCACCAGCACGGTTAGTGATATCCTAAAAAATGTTCGAGAGAGGGGCGATGAAGCCTTGCTCGAGTATACAAAAACCTTCGATAAATTTGCAGTTAGTAGCATCGATGACCTGGTCGTCGGTAGAGAGCAAATGGAAGAGGCGCTGGCGAGTATTGGCAGCAGCCAAAGAGAAGCGCTCAGCGAAGCTGCCAAGCGGATTCGCAATTACCATGAGAAGCAAAAGCAGGGTTCTTGGCAATACCAAGAGGCCGATGGTTCTGTGTACGGGCAGAAAGTTACTCCCTTAGAAAGGGTCGGGGTTTATGTGCCCGGGGGTAAGGCCAACTACCCTTCATCCATGCTTATGTTGGCGGTTCCTGCTCAGGTTGCAGGTGTCAAAGAAATTGTCGCTACGGTGCCTACTCAGCTCGGAGCAGATGGGAATTTAGTATTTGCCGCAGCAGCTCTAGCGGGTGTCTCGCAAGTTTTCACCGTTGGTGGTGCGCAGGCGATTGCTGCGTTGGCCTATGGCACTAAAACTATTTCTAAGGTCGATAAAATCGCGGGCCCAGGAAATGTTTACGTGGCAGCTGCCAAAAAAATGGTTTTTGGTGAAGTTGGAATAGACATGGTTGCTGGTCCGTCTGAATTAACCATTGTTTGCGATGGTGAAACCGATCCAGACTGGATAGCCATGGATATGTTCTCTCAGGCAGAGCACGATGAACAAGCCCAATCAATTTTAATATCGACCGATAAACCCTTTATTGATCGGGTGCAAAAAAGTATAGACACGCTTTTGCCCACTATGAACCGTCAGTCAATAATCAGAGCCTCCCTTGAGCAACGTGGAGTTTTTATTCACGCCAAAGATATTGTTGACGCGGCTGATGTGGTTAATGAGATAGCGCCAGAGCATCTTGAATTGTCAGTGGCTGAACCCATTGACATGTTGGATCTGATCAATAACGCAGGCGCGATTTTTCTTGGCCGCTATACAGCTGAAGCTCTCGGGGATTACTGTGCAGGGCCGAGTCATGTTTTGCCTACTTCGGGGACTGCTAGATTTTTCTCGGCGCTCGGTGTTTATGATTTTCAAAAGCGCAGTTCGGTGATTCAATGTTCTGCGATTGCTGCTCACAATTTAGCGGGTATAACCTCAGAGCTTGCCATGAATGAGCATTTGCAGGCTCATGCATTATCTGCTGAATATAGAATTATAAGTAAAAAATAATTTCGCCACCATCTGCGAAGATATATCGTTGGAAGGTATTGCTGGAGAAAGTTGCCGAAAATTGCACTGGTCTATCTTTGTGATTATAGGTCGATTATGACCGCTTGCCCAAAGCCGAGAGTTGTTGGGAAGGCGACAGTTTTGCCTTCTCGGTAGACTTCGATCTCAATTGTATCTCCCGGTTTTTTCGTACGAATTTCCGTCACTATATTTTGCCCGTCGATTACATTGGTATTGCCTACTCGAGTGATTACATCGCCGGCCCTAATTCCGGCTCGTTGGGCTGCGCCGCCATTATCGACATTTTCAACGAGCATCCCTCGGATGTTGCTGACCCCAAAGAATAGTTCGCTGGATTGCTCGTTTAATGCCTCACCGGTTAGCACCCCAAGATATCCGGAATTGGCAGCGATAGCGCCAGATATCATGTCCATGGTCGCCGTAATTGCTAAGCTTGAAGGAGTTGCAAAGCCTATTCCTTCGAAATTACCTGACTCCGAAAAAATAGAAGAGTTGACGCCAAGTAATTTGCCATATGCATTAATAAGTGCACCCCCAGAGTTTCCTGGGTTAATTGCAGCATCTGTTTGCAGTATGGATGCCGATTGGTCTGGGTTTCTAGTAATAGCACTTACTATCCCTTGGGAAACTGACTGCCCAATATTCCGAGGGTAACCAATAGCAAAAACGACATCTCCGACTTTCAACTTAGAAACGTCTGCGATTTCTATGGCATCCAAGTCGTCGAGGTTTATGTGGAGAATAGCCAAGTCATTGGCTTTATCCCAGGCGACCACTTTCGCGGGAGTTCTTCTGCCGTCTTTGAGAGTAACTTCAGTATCAAAGGCGTCGAAAAGAGTGTCGACGACATGAAGATTAGTGAGAATAAAACCGTCTGGGTCAATAATTATGCCAGAGCCAAGACTGGCGCTTTCTTCCAGCAAAAAGTCGACTCGATCTACTGTTGATCTCGCAACTGAGCCAACATTTAAGCTGGTAGCATTTATGCTCACAACCGAGGGTGACGCTTTGGCAATAGCCGAGGAAAAAGACAGTGTAGGTTGCGGCTGTGGTTGTGATAATTCTGGTGTGGGTGTGCTTAGCAAGCTAAGTCTCTCAAGCTGTTGGTACTGGATAGCCACGACAGCAATCAAAACGCCACACACTGTTGGCCAGCTCAAATAGTTAAAAATTCTGGCTAGTCTATCCATTACTTAACCTTAATTTCCTCTTGCCTGCTTATGCTATTATGAAGGAATGGTAAACATACAGTGTTGCACAGGTAGATTCCAATGCCAGTAAGTTTAAAAGAGCTTAACTCAAAACTTAATACTTTGCTGCTTCCTGAGCAGTTTAAAGATTACTGTCCTAATGGTTTGCAAGTCGAGGGACGTGAACAAGTCGCTAAGCTTGTTAGCGGGGTGACAGCAAGCCAAGCGTTGGTTGACGCTGCAGTTGCCGCTAATGCCGATGCAATTCTTGTCCATCATGGTTATTTTTGGCAGGGAGAAGATCAGCGAATTAACGGCGCTAAGCGAAAGCGTATAAAGACATTGCTTGAGCACGATATTAGTTTGTTTGCGTATCATTTGCCTTTGGATGTTCATCGAGAGTATGGAAACAATGCCCAGCTAGCAAATTTGCTTGGGTTAGAGATTGAGGGCGATTTACGAAAGCAAAATAACCATCCATTGGTATTGGTAGGTAAACTGCGACAGTCGCTGGCTTATGGCGAGTTTGTTGAGCTTTTGCAGTCCAAGTTAGGTCGGCGCCCACAAGCGATTGAAGGAGCTTCAGACAAAATAAAGACGATAGCTTGGTGTACTGGCTCAGCGCAAAACTATATAGATCTGGCTATAGAGGCTGGTGTGGACGCCTATCTCACAGGAGAGATATCAGAGCAGACATTTCATGCTGCCAAGGAATCGGGGATACATTTTTTCTCAGCAGGTCATCATGCGACAGAGCGATACGGTGTCCAAGCGGTGGGACGATACCTAGCAACTGCGCTAGGTATCGAACATCAGTTTATCGATATAGATAACCCTGTGTAAGAATCGTCGATGTTGTTAGATAATTCCTTCAGTGCGCATTAATCTAAGCACCTCGTCTAAGCTTTCTTGTATTGACAAGACAGAAGTGTCTAACTCCAGTCTAACAGTGGCTGGTGGCTGATAAGGGAATGAAAGGCCCGGAACGTCATCAGATTTTGAGCCCTCATAAGCTGTGTAAAGTCCGCTAGGGTCCCGCTGCTTACAGATTTCCATAGGTGGATTCAAGTAGATAAAGTAGCAGTTATCTGGACCTATTATATCTGCGGCATACTCGCGAGACTCTTCATTCGGGGCAACGAAGGACGCACAACAAATTAGTCCAGATTCATTAACAAATCTTGCTACATGAGCGCTTCGTCTGAGGTTCTCAGCGCGGCCGATAGCGGTGTGCGGTAAGTCTTTGCTAAGCCCTAATCGCATGGCTTTGCCGTCGAGTACAGTGCTCACTCGACCTTTATCGAACAGTCGCCTTTCTAGGCCGTGCGCTAAAGTTGATTTCCCCGAGCCTGATACGCCAATAAACATGATTGTCGCTGGCTTTTGTCCGTAACGATGAGCGCGCTCCTCTTTGTTTACATGGGGGCGGACCGTGTCAACAGGGCGATCAGTGGGTGGCTGCTGGTTTTCTATCACTCCAGCGCCGACAGTGACGTTACTGAGCTTATCGATAAGGATAAAATTTCCCGTGGCTCGATTATTTCTATAACCATCAAAGCTCACTGGCTGATCGAGTTTAATTTCTGCGAGGCCGATCTCGTTTAACTCAAGACCAGGGGCTGGGATTTTCTCAAGCGAGTTCACGTCGATTCGATGCCTAAAGCTCTTAATTGAGCCTTGAACGGTTCGGGTGCCCAGTTTGAAGTCATATTGCTGACCCGCCAACAATGATTTTTCAGTCATCCATACTAAGACGGCCTCAAAGCTATCAGCCGTCTGAGGAAGATTGTCCCCGTGAACAATGATGTCGCCTCGACTAATGTCAATTTCGTCCTCAAAGGTCAGTGTGATGGCCATGGAAGCATGGGCGAACTCTAACTCTTCGTCATGGGTCACAATCGACTTGACTGTGCTTTTTTTAAGAGAGGGGAGGACAGTGATTTCATCTCCTTTGCGGACCACTCCCGATGCGATAGTTCCGCAGAAACCGCGAAAGTTAAGGTTGGGCCTATTAACGTATTGGACTGGAAAGCGAAAGTCTGTGTAGTTTTTATCCTCAGCGATCTCAATGGACTCAAGCATGGACATCAGAGGCAGGCCCGTGTGCCAGCTCATGTGTTTGCTGGGATTAACAACGTTGTCACCATTGAGTGCTGACAGAGGGATGAATTGAAAATCTGCTGGGGCGAGCTTTTTTGTAAATTCAGTGTAGTCTTTTTTGATGCTCAGAAAAGTGTCTTGGCTGTAATCGACCAAGTCCATTTTGTTGATAGCAACAATTATGTGCTTGATTCCAAGAAGCGACGCTAAAAAGCTATGTCGTCTAGTCTGGGTTTGGACGCCGTATCTTGCATCAATAAGAATGATTGCAAGATCGCAGGTGGACGCGCCAGTCGCCATATTTCGTGTGTATTGTTCATGCCCTGGGGTGTCAGCAATGATAAATTTTCGTTTTGCAGTTGAAAAATACCGATAAGCGACATCAATGGTGATGCCTTGCTCGCGCTCTGCCTGCAAGCCGTCCACTAAAAGTGCCAAGTCGATATCGTCACCGGTTGTGCCCGACTTTACGCTGTCCTCTTCAATGGCAGCTAGCTGATCTTCATAGATCATTTTGGCATCGTATAGCAGTCTGCCGATTAAGGTGCTTTTACCGTCATCCACGCTTCCGCAGGTAAGCAATCGCAGCAATTCTTTGCGTTCATGCTGGGCAAGATAGGCGTTTATATCAGTGCTAATGAGTTCTGATTGATGGGACATGTTATGGGTGGATTTACCTTAGTAGAAAAGTGATGAAGCGTGTTTGCTTGAGTCAGAAATAGCCTTTGCGTTTCTTTTCTTCCATTGAGCCGGCTTTGTCCGAATCGATCAGACGGCCTTGTCTTTCTGAACTTGTGGTTAACAGCATTTCTTGAATGATCTCCGGCAGAGTCGTTGCTGTTGACTCCACAGCGCCTGTCAATGGATAGCAACCCAGCGTTCTAAATCGTACAGTCTTAGTCTCAATTTTTTGCCCTTTGCCTATAGGCATGCGGTCATCATCCACCATGATGTCGATACCGTCGATATTCACGATTGGGCGTGGTTTGGCAAAATATAATGGGACTATATCTATGTCATTGAGGTGGATATATTGCCAAATATCTAATTCAGTCCAATTTGACAAAGGGAAAACTCGGATACTTTCACCCTTGTTTACAGAGCTATTGTATATGTTCCAAAGCTCTGGCCTTTGATTTTTTGGGTCCCAGCCGTGGTTTTTATCGCGAAAAGAAAATACCCGCTCTTTTGCTCGAGATTTTTCTTCATCTCGGCGAGCGCCGCCAAATGCGGCATCAAACTTGTACTTATCCAATGCCTGTTTAAGGGCTTGGGTTTTCATTATATCCGTGTGCTTGTCGCTGCCGTGAGTGAATGGGCCAACCCCCGTATCAACACCTTCTTGATTGGTGTGAACGATAAGATCTAGGCCAAGCTTCTTGATGTGCTTGTCCCTAAACTCAATCATTTCTCGAAATTTCCATGTCGTGTCGACATGTAATAAAGGGAACGGCGGCTTGCCCGGGTAAAATGCTTTTAGCGCCAGATGTAACATTACGGCGGAGTCTTTTCCAACCGAATAAAGCATAACGGGTTTGTCGAATTCAGAGGCAACTTCACGAATAATGTGAATGCTCTCTGACTCTAGCTGTTTTAAATGAGTAAGTTTGTAATCAGGCATCTCTTTCCAGTCTAGGGCATTGGGTGATTTGCTGACGTGCCTGCAAATGGCGATTATACCTGCAGGAGTGTAGTGCTTTTGCTAAATAATCCAGTAGCGTCAGATCGCTGCGTCAAGGTAACTCTGACTAGCTCCTGCGCTGACTAATCTTCGTCTGGAGTAGGTTTGGATTTGTCTAGCCCAAAGCCTTCTGATAAAGCACCTTTCTGTTCAGGATCTTGCTTTGTGGCGTAGTCTTTGGGCGGGATCAGACCGCTAGCTTTCTCTTCAGTGGTAGCATCGAATACGGCGTCACTGTCGGTGGGAAGAAGCTTGCTTGCCACTTCAAGTGGGCAAAGATCCTGTGCGCCGGTGGCTAGATGCTGATAGACCTCTTGGTAGCTTTGCGTCATGTGCTGGACTAATTCGGCAGTCATGCTGAAATGATCGCTCACGTTATCCCGGTACTCACCGTGAGATTCTTTTAAGCTGCGAATTTGATTTTCGAGTTCTTGAACTCGAGACGGACTTGCGTTCATGCGACTGGCGAGAACCACACCTATAACAACGCCTACTGCAAGACAACCGACCGCAACTAACCAAATCATGTTCTTTAACGCCTCTTTAAATGTGCCAATAGTGATTTTTATTGAATACCTAAGTTCTCCATCGAGTATAACCTAATTCAAATACGGAGCTATACACTGATTGTACAAACTCTCTTTTAGTTAGCCTATTTTATGGGTCATAATTGGTGCAAATTCGCTAATAGTGACTTTGATGCAAAAACCAACTTAAAATGCCTCGCTCCTCCTCGCGGATTTTTTCGCTGCCGACAATAGATCAGCAAAAGTAATGTTTTGAGAGTGAACAGTATGACAAGCAAGAGTGATGGAAGGGTGGTTTTAATTGACCTCGCCTAAGCAAAAATACACCGACGATTTAGAGTCCGGGCTGATTGTCTTTGATGCCATGCAAGAGCAGGTCGTGTCGCACCTGCAGGCCCTTTTCGATGAACTGGTCGTCAACGGAGTTAGCAGTGAGGCGAAAAATTCTGGGTTAAGTGGGTTGTTAGCTGGTTTATTGTCCAGGCAAAACGCGATTGATAAGGGGACCAACGGGCTTTATATCTGGGGCGGGGTAGGGCGAGGAAAGACATACCTAATGGATCTGTTTTTCGACTGCTTGCCGTTCAAACAAAAACAACGCACTCATTTTCACCGATTTATGCAGTTCGTGCATGGTGAGCTGACTCGGCTGCAAGGGCAGAAAAATCCTCTAGATAAGCTTGCCGATCTTATTTCCGGTCAATCGAGGGTTTTGTGCTTTGATGAGTTTTTTGTATTAGATATTGCCGATGCTATGATTTTGGCTGGATTGCTCGATGCGCTTTTCAAGAGGCACGTGGTTCTCATCGCCACGTCTAACATAAATCCCGATGGCCTTTATGAAAACGGCCTTCAGCGGCAGCGTTTTCTGCCAGCGATTGAGTTGCTCAAGAATCATACGACAGTAATCGAGTTGGCATCAGGTTTAGACTACAGGTTGAGAAGTCTGGAACGTGCAAATTTGTATCTATGCCCAATTACAGAGAAAACTGACGCTGAGTTAAGCGCTAAATTTGCCGAGTTAACTCGAATTTCAACTCCCATCGAGAGGGACGAGGACCTTATAATACTCGATAGGCCCATAAAAACCCGCCGTTATGCTGGGGACATAGCATGGTTTGAGTTTGATGAGCTATGTGGTGGGCCTAGAAGCGCATTTGACTATATTGAATTAGCGAAGCTTTTCCACACAATTATTATCGGAAATGTGCCCGCTATGGGTGATGAGGCAAATGACAAGGCTCGAAGATTTGTAAGTCTGATCGATGAGCTTTATGATCGTCGAGTGAAATTAGTAATAAGTGCAAACGCTAGGATCGATAGGCTCTACACAGGTCTGGGTTTGGCTTTTGCGTTTGAGAGAACCCAGTCTCGACTTCTGGAAATGCAGTCTCACGAGTATCTTGGCTGCGCACATTTGGGTTAGCTTGGTCGGGCGGAGAGGTCTTGGTTTATATTTCCTGAATTTAGAAACTGATTTCGCTTGAACAATCACTACCGCTTCGGTAGTATTCGCGCTCCTTAATGCAAAGCCACGAATTCAACATGAAGACATACAGCGCAAAACCACAAGAGGTAGACCAGAGCTGGCTGCTCGTTGATGCCGAGGGCCTTACACTTGGCCGTATGGCACAAGCTATTGCTACTCGGTTAAGAGGAAAGCATAAGCCAGAATACACGGCTCACGTAGATACAGGCGATTTTGTCGTCGTTATCAACGCTGATAAAGTAAAAGTGACCGGTAACAAAGCAAAAGGCAAAATCTATTATTCACACTCAGGTTTCCCGGGTGGTTTAAAGTCAATGTCGTTTGAAAAGTTGCAGGCTCGAGAGCCAGAAAGAATCGTAAAACTTGCTGTCAAAGGCATGTTACCAAGAACCCCGCTAGGCAGAGCTATGTTTAAAAAGCTTAAAGTCTATGCTGGGTCGGATCATCCGCATGAGGCTCAACAGCCTGCAAGCGTGAATCTCTAATCCTGAAGAGGCCTTAAGAAGCAATGTCAGCAACTCAATATTACGGCACTGGTAGACGCAAAACTTCCACAGCTCGGGTCTATTTGACCAGTGGAGACGGTAGCATCACAGTTAATAAGCGTCCTTTAGATGGTTATTTCGGGCGTGAAGTAGCTCGAATGATTGTCAAGCAACCACTCGAACTTGTAGAGATGACTGAAAAGTTTGACATCAATGTCTCGGTGCGCGGCGGCGGTAGCTTCGGTCAAGCTGGAGCGATTCGTCACGGCATTACACGTGCCCTGATGGATTACGATATCGAATTAAAGCCTACATTACGCAAAGCGGGTTTCGTTACACGCGATGCGAGAGAAGTAGAGCGGAAGAAGGTTGGTCTTCGTAAAGCACGCAAGAAACCACAGTTTTCCAAGCGCTAGACCTGCTCTAGTCATAGAAGCGCCAACTTGTTGTCTGAGTTTGGCGTTTTTTTGTGCCTGTAGAATACAAATTTATTCAATATTATCAAGCGGATAGCTATTAACCGGCATCTTGCCTGCCTTGAATAATTTCCAAATATTAGCTAGAATTGTCTGGATTTGCTGACCGAATTAAGACTGTTGCGTTAGTCACAGAACGCAGCGTTCAATAACCCCGCCTTAGAATGGCTCAGCCTTTAATTTTTTTCTTATTCTCAAGGAGAAGAAGCGGTGACAAACGACAGTAAAAATGCTGGCCGTAGACGTTTTTTAGTTGGATCAACGACAGCGATGGGTGCCATCGGCGTTGCTGCAGCTGCAGTACCATTTGTGGGTTCTTGGAACCCAAGTGCCAAAGCACGAGCTGCCGGTGCGCCGGTGCGTATCGACATTAGCCAATTGCAAGAAGGTGAAATTCTTGGCCCAATCCCCGCTTGGAGAGGAAAGCCTATCTTCATTATTAAACGTACTGAAGCGGCGCTAGCTGCTCTCAGTGAGAATCTTGATCAACTAACCGATCCAGACTCGGAAGATCAAGAGCAGCCTGAATACGCTACCAACGAGTTTCGCTCACGTTCTCCGGAATTGCTGGTGTTAGTGGGTCTTTGCCCGCATTTGTTTTGTTCACCCACCCCTCATATCGAGCTCAGACCTCAGCCGTTTGATGAGGAATGGCGTGGAGGATTTTTCTGCCCTTGTCACGGCTCGCGTTTCGATTTGGCAGGTCGCGTTTATAGCGGTTCACCTTCTTCCAGAAATATGCAGGTGCCGCCTTACTCATACGAAGGAGAAAATGTGTTGGTGATAGGTGTTGATGGGGAGACTGCAGCATGAGTGATATGAGCAGCAACAGCGAGTTAGACGCAACCGAAAAGCCTGGCAAGGTTGTTGGCGGTCTGATTGGCCTGAGAGATTGGGTGGACGCACGTCTACCCATTGTGAATGCTTGGAAAAAGCATTTATCTGAATACTATGCCCCAAAGAACTTTAACTTCTGGTACTACTTCGGAGTTCTATCGATGGTTGTGCTGGTTATTCAATTGTTGAGCGGAATTTGGCTAACAATGAATTACACGGCCAGTGCGGAAGCGGCATTTGCGTCGGTAGAGTACATTATGCGGGATGTGGAGTATGGCTGGTTGCTTCGTTATATTCACTCCACAGGAGCCTCGGCATTCTTTTTTGTGATCTATCTTCATATGTTCCGTGGCCTAATGTATGGCTCTTATCAAAAACCTAGAGAGTTAATCTGGGTGTTTGGCATGGCTATTTATTTTGTGCTGATGGCAGAAGGCTTTTTGGGTTATGTATTGCCTTGGGGGCAGATGTCATATTGGGGCGCGAACGTTATTGTGTCGTTAGCAGGAGCGATACCTGTTATAGGCGAAGACCTTCTCGTTTGGGTCCGAGGTGATTTCCTTATTTCCGGTGCAACGTTAAATCGATTCTTTGCCCTGCACGTAGTGGCGCTTCCAATCGTTTTGCTGGCGCTGGTCTTCCTTCACATTTTGGCTCTTCACGAAGTCGGTTCAAATAACCCTGACGGTGTCGAAATTAAGAAGAATAAAGGTTCTGATGGGGTCCCTTTAGATGGAGTGCCTTTCCATCCTTACTATACTCTCTACCATGATTTAGCTGGCATAGTGTTGTTCCTGTTTGTTTTTTGCGCGATTGTTTTCTTTGCGCCGGAGATGGGTGGTTATTTTCTAGAAATCGCTAACTTCCAAGAGGCTAATCCGCTCAAGACGCCTGAACATGTGCCACCGGTTTGGTACTACACGCCTTTCTACTCAATGCTCCGTGCAGTGACGGTGCCGTTGTTTGGCATCGATGCGAAGTTCTGGGGCATGTTGGTGATGATCAGTGCAATCGCGATTCTTTTTGTTCTGCCTTGGCTGGACAAAAGTCCAGTGCGATCTATGCGCTACAAAGGCTGGTATAGTCGAATAGCGCTTCTGTCATTTATTGTGAGCTTCCTCATTTTGGGTGTTCTCGGTACGCAATCGGTTAGTCCTGCTAAGACATTGCTGGCTCAGATTATGACCATCGTTTACTTTGCTTATTTTGTTGCAATGCCTTGGTACACAAGAAAAGAAGTGACAGCGCAACCACCAGAGCGTGTGACCGGCAGGTTTATAACGATCCCGCAGCTATTAGGCACGCTTTTGCTGATTATCGCTTTAGTTGTAATACCGCTTATGTTCACCAATGAAGCTCATGCCTCTGAAGCTGGGATGGAGCTGGAGCATGTGGAGACTTCCTTTGAGGATAAGGCATCACTGCAGCGCGGTTTCAGAAACTACATGAATTACTGTGTAAGTTGTCATGAGCTTGGCTATGCGCGCTATGCGAGAACAGCCGATGATTTGGAAATTCCTCATGATTTAGTGATGGCAAATCTTGTTTTTGATGATGCCTCTGTTGGTGATTTGATTGAAAACGCACTAACCGAAGAAAATGCAAAGCAATACTTCGCCGCGGTGCCGCCGGATTTAACTTTGGCTGGAAGAGTGCACAGCGCTGATTGGCTATACTCTTACATGAAGTCTTTCTATAACGACAGCTCTAGACCTTTAGGTGCCAATAATAAGATTTACGCAAACGTCGGTATGCCTAACGTGCTTCATGAGCTGCAAGGTGATGTAACGTGTGATGATCACGGTGCTGATGACCCTACTCAATGCGATCTTACTCATGTGGCAGGAACCGGCTCGATGAATGAGGTTGAGTTTGATGAAACGGTAGCCGACTTAGTTAACTTTATGTACTACATTGGAGAGCCAGTTCGTAGCAGACGCCAGGAGATTGGTATTTGGGTTTTAGCATTCTTGGCAGCCTTGTATGTGCTAACAGCTCTATTGGGACGTGAATTCTCGAAGGACTATCACTAAACTGATTGTTTCGAGTCGCTAAAAAAAACATTACAATAATACAGAGGATTCACTATGGGTGTGGTCGCTAAAAGATCTTCCATGACTTTTTATTCAGACGGGACTAGCCACTATAGTCATCGAGTGCGCATAGTTCTTGCCGAAAAGGGAGTTACGGTAGAAACCATAGATGTCGATCCAGATGAGAAGCCTGAGGATTTATCGACATTAAATCCCTACAACACGCTGCCCACCTTGGTTGACCGTGATTTGGTGCTATACGAAGCGGATATCATGATGGAATATCTTGATGAACGCTTTCCCCATCCACCTTTGTTTCCTGTATACCCAGTAGCGAGAGCTATGAGTAGACTTTGGATTTACCGAATCAGACAAGATTGGTGTCCTATGGTCGATGCGCTTATGGCGAACAAAGGGACTCCTGCTCAGCTAGAAAAAGCACGTAAGGATCTTCGCGATTCTCTTGTCTCTATTGCTCCGATTTTTGGTGAAAAACCTTATTTTATGAGTGATGAATTCACTATTGTAGATTGCGTTGTGACCCCGATTCTTTGGCGCCTTCCTATTATGGGTATAGAATTGCCCGTAAATAAGACGACTAAGCCATTAATCGAATACCGCGATAGATTGTTTGAGAGAGAATCCATTTTGGTGAGCCTCTCCGAGCAAGAGAAGGAAATGGTTTAGACTTGATTCCAGTAAACATAGGTGCCCGGACATGACGATGACCTCAAGCCGTCCTTATATTGTTAGGGCACTTTATGATTGGATATTAGAGAACGATTGCACTCCATATATTTTGGTCAATGCATTCGATGACGACGTTCAAGTCCCCCTTGAGCACGTTAAAGATGGTCAGATTATTTTGAATATTTCCCCTTCCGCCGTACAGGCTCTGATGATCGAAGATCAGGCATTGGAATTTGAAGGTCGCTTTGGCGGGATTCCAAAATTAGTGTATGTGCCAATTCGTGCGGTTATGGGAATTTATGCCAAGGAGAACGGGCAGGGTATGATATTCGATGCCGAAGGATCTCTACCAAAACCTCCAAGTCCAACTGGTACAGACCCTGGCGAAAAAACAGCTGGCAAACACAGTTCAGATAAGCCGGCCCAGTCTGGCTCCTCTAAGCCAGCTCTAAGGCTGGTCAAGTAGAGGGCGTTATCAGAGGGGGCTTAAGGAGTAATCTAGAGAGCAATCTAGTTAATGTACTCAAACACCTTAACCACCTTAGTTACCCCCGATACGTTACGCGCTAGGTTTGCAGCTCTATCACCTTGTTCTTGATTAATAAGGCCCATCAGATAGATAGAGCCATTCTCTGCGATGACTTTAACTTGGCCTGAAGGGACATCTTTATTCGTCAACATAAGGGTGCGGACTTTTGTCGCGATCCAGGTGTCATTGCTTCTAGACAGCAGGCTGGTTTTGCCTGAGACTTCCATTTCATTGTGTATGCGTTTGATTTTGGAGCTGGCTTTACTGGCAATATCAGTGGCTCTAGCTTTCAAGCTCTCAGATTCAGTTTGGCCCACGATTAACACTACGCCGTTATGGCTTACGATGCTGAAATTCGAACCCCTAAACGCTGGTTCTTGAGATTTCATGTTAACCGTCACCTTGGTCTCGATAGATTGGTCTTCGACCACTGCGCCGGCGGTTCGCTCTGTTGGATCTTCTTGAATTCCAGCGTCACCGGTAGTTTCTACCAGTATGGCCGTGCAAGAGTTCAGTGCCAATAGGCAAGTAAAAAGTGCTATAGGGTGGAGTTTCATGCGTCTTCTCCAAAAAGTTTGGTATCAATGAAATCACACAGGCAGTGAATCACCACTAAATGAACCTCTTGAATTCTTGCTGTGCGATCGGAAGGAACTCTAATTTCGACATCGGAGTCTTCTAGTAATGGGGCCATCGTCCCGCCATCCTTTCCGGATAGCACAACTATCACCATATTTCGCTCATGGGCGGCTTTCATGGCCTCCATGACGTTTTTTGAATTCCCGCTAGTGGAAATAGCCAGCAACACATCGCCATCTTGACCGAGCGCCATTACTTGTTTGGAAAAGACCTCGTTATAGTCATAATCGTTAGCTATTGCAGTAAGGGTTGAGCTGTCAGTAGTTATTGCAATTGCAGGCAGTGGTGGGCGCTCTTGCTCAAATCGATTCAATAATTCTGCCGAAAAGTGTTGAGCGTCACCGGCGGAGCCGCCGTTACCACAGCACAGAATTTTCTTATCGTTTAGCAGTGCATTTACCATTAACTCCCCAGCATCAAAAATAGGATCGATTAGGGTTTCAGCAGCACGCTGCTTGGTGGTTATACTGTCAAGGAAATGGTTTTGTATTCGGTTGTGATTAGACATGTCGGGAGTGTCCAGCAATTAATGATAACGTACTAGTTTTATCGGCCAAAATGTTCAAATTTTTACTCGTTATAGTTTGTAGTTTGTCTTTTCTAGGCAGCATTTTGAGGTAATAAGGTTTAACTAAAGGCATTCTCAACCCAAAGTATTTTTTCAGGTCCTTGATCATTGTTCGGGTGTATTCCAACAACGTCAAAACGGCAGTTAAAATTTGCGAGCTTCGGGTGCTTTAATAAAAAGTGTGAAGCGGCCAGTCGAACTTTCTTTTTTTTTGCGGTGGTTACCATTTCTAGCACATGCCCAAATTCAGTGGATTCCCTGTATTTCACTTCTACAAAAACAACGGTTTTACCGGGACAGAGCATGACAAGATCAAGCTCACCGTAGCGGCAATAGTAATTCGCGAAGAAGTGTTTTAAGCCTGCATTTTCCAGATGAGATCGTGCCAACTTTTCGAAATAATCGCCACGGCTTTTAGTGCTGCTGAAGAGTGGTTTTATCAACCTTCATCGCCTCGGCGAAGATTAGCGACTGAGCTGCTTGGAAGGCGCCAGGATTTGAGGCGCGCCATTTAGGAATTGCGCAGCAAGTAGTTGCCGCTGGATCTCTCGATCAGAATTCATCGTTAACACCCCGGTAGCTCCGCCCAGAGCGTCCAATTCAAGCGAGCTTAATTGCTTAAGCCTGTCATGGAGGCGGAAACTATCGATCCCCATGGCGCGAAGACGCTCTAATGGTCCTGCTGTTCTGCGAAAGCTATTACTCACCTGCTGTTTAAAAGAATTCGATTCTTGCAATAGCCAAGGAGCATCTAGAAATATTATGCCGTTAAGATCATTGTTAATGTCTGCATTGTCCGAGCCATCGTAAATAGAAGGATAAGCGATAACCGGTAATGACTCGGCAAAATAGAACGCTAGAGTCGGCCGTATTTGCCTTCCTTGCCGGGGGTTGGCAATCAGGTAGATAAAGTCTATGTCCTGCCTTCTTCGAGGAACGAATTCGATTCTATCTCTAGGCAGTAAAGCGCTTATTTTTTTTGCTCTCTCTTCGCTGGCATCTATCGCCATCGATTGTTTTATTATTTCGGCGTAATCGCTGTCGCTGTCGAAGGCTGACTCAGAAACAACCGTGCCTCCCGCTTCATTCCACGCGTTTTCAAATAATGATTTCAGTCGCAGATAGTCGCTGCCGCTCGGCGTTATGATTGCGGCATTTTTGAAGCCAGCACTAGCAGCTAGCTGTGCTGCCTGCTCGATTTCGTTTTCCGGGGCTAAGCCAAATTGGAAGAAATTCTCAGGGCCAGAGAAACTGTCCTGGTCGGTGTAATTCAGTGCCAGGGTGGGTATCGAAAGGTTGGGCAGCCGATGCAATTGGTTAACCAACTCCTTGTCCAGTGGTCCAATGATTAAGTCGGCGCCATCATTCACGGCTTCATCATAAATTGGATAGATATTTGTCACACCAGAACTATCATAAAACTTTATTAGTGGAGCTCCACGATTAGCGTCGATACTTTGGTAGTAAGCGCTTAAAAACCCTTCTTGAATTGCCCTGCCGGCTTGTTCTTGCAAAGGTAAAAGCAAGGCTACCTGTCGAGGCCGTTGCTCCCAGTTTTGTTGAAGCTGAACTAAGGGGTAGGGTAGGATGCGAGCGGCATCATGGCTTGACCATACCCTGCGCCATTGTTGAATTGCGTCGAGTTGTCCTTTAATGCTTAATTCTTGATCTGCAACCGCTTTTGCAAGTTCTATCCACCCTCTGCTTGTGTAGTTCGATGCTGAATTGGCAAGCGTGGAAAGCTCGGTGTCGGCGATCTCCATCAATGCATCCCATGCCAAATTATGAAAATCCTGTGACGACTCATTACCCTCAAATTCTTCGGTATTCTCAATATAGCTGCGAAAAGCGTCAGCAGGACGATCAAGAAGTAAGTATGTGTTCCCGAGAAGCCGGCGCAATTGAGGGTTCGTGTTGTTTGAGTTGATGGGAAGTGTTTCAGTCAAAAATTGGAGTGCCAGTTGAGGGTTGCCTTGGCTATTGGCAATGTTGGCTTTGGCTGTTGTTAAGCGGCGTCTTAGTTCGGGCGGTAATGTTTCGCGGAAGCCGTCCGCGTTGGATTCGAACTCGGCCTGATTAAGCGAGCCTTGTTCTAGTAAAAGCTCTATAGCTGAAATGCGAAACCTAGCAGCATTTGCCCCTAGGCTATTATTTGCGCTGGCCAATAGCTCATCAATACGCTGTGATGTAGACTCTCCCTCTATTATAGGCAATTTGGCAGTCGGCGGATTGGAATTGCAGGCTGCAATCAGCCCTAATATAAAAAGTATCAGTACGAGTTTCTGATTTTCTATTTTAAGAAGAAATTGATTATTGTCTTTGTTGGGCAAAATTTCACTATCTCGCTAGTTGTAAGTACTGCATCGAAAAGAATAAACCATGAATCCTACCGGAGCAATAAATTGCCCAAATTACCCGGTAGCTTCTCTTTAATTTTCCCCAAATTTGAACATTGGTAATCCATGAGGCGCCGAAATAGTGATTAGTGCAGGAACTCTCTACGTTGTCGCGACCCCTATTGGTAATTTGGATGATATATCCAGACGTGCGATTGATACGCTTCAGGGTGTTGATTTGATTGCGGCCGAAGACACTCGCCATAGTAAAGCTCTCTTGGAAAAGATAGAAGTAAAAACTCGGCTAACGTCCTACCATGATTTCAGCGATGACTCCGTGGCCGCTAGGTTTTTGGATAAGCTGCAGCAGGGTCAATCCATCGCGCTTATTTCTGATGCCGGTACGCCGCTTATTTCCGACCCCGGGTTTAAGCTTGTGAGGTTGGTCCGCGAAGCCAATATTCCGGTGATACCCATTCCGGGAGTAAGCGCTATTACCGCGGCTTTGTCCGTGGCGGGTTTAGCCACCGATCGATTTTGCTTCGAGGGCTTTCTGGCAAGCAAGCAGGGCGCCCGGGAGCAGTCTCTAAGTCAGCTCAAGTATGAGTTGCGGACCATGGTATTTTACGAGTCGCCTCATCGTATTGAAGCTATGTTGGCAAGTGTGGTGGTGGTTTTTGGTGAGAGCCGGCAGGTATTTGTTGGCAGAGAGCTTACTAAAAAGTTTGAATCTCACTTCTTAGGTTCTAGCTCAGATGTTTTGGCTTGGCTGCAAGCTGATTCAAATAACCAGCGAGGCGAGTTTGTTGTCATTGTTGCAGGTTGCGATAAAGATGCGCAGCAGAGCCAAAAGCAGGAAGTCGGGTTGAGGTTGGCGCTGCAGTTGGAGTCAGAGATGTCGTTAAAGAAGGCCGTGGCTTTGGCAAGTGATGTTACCGGAGCTCGAAAGAATCTTCTTTATGCGGCCATGATTGAGATAAAAAATTCAAGCGGCGATGCTTAAGGTTGTTGCTTAGTTAGCTAATCTCAATTAACCTGACGCGGAGTCAGCTGGGCAATTGCTGTTTGTTTTCTTTGTAAGCCGTTTTATGGCTATCGAGGTGGCAGATGGAGGAAAGTCCGGGCTCCGCAGAGCAGGGTGCCAGGTAACGCCTGGGAAATGTGAATTTACGGCTAGTGCAGCAGAAAATATACCGCCTAACATTACAATTTTTCGGAATTGGTTGGGTAAGGGTGAAAAGGTGCGGTAAGAGCGCACCGCGCATCTGGTAACAGTTTGTGGCAGTGTAAACCCCACTCGGAGCAAGGCCAAATAGGAATCCTTTTTTGCTGCTCGCAATGGATTCGGGTAGGCCGCTAGACACCTGTGGTGACGCAGGTTGCAGATGAATAATTGTCCTCGACAGAACCCGGCTTATAGGCTGACTCACTTCTAATTCTGGTCTTTTAAGGCCTCCTGTTAACAAACTACATTAATAGTTGGGCCTACGGCATTGTTTTCACAATGCTTAAGCCTATCGCAAAAACCCCATCTTGACGAGCTACCCACTTTTAGCCGCATTTTCGCCGAAATTCTTGATAGACAACGCCTAATTAGTGCTTGCGCTAGGGCTTTGCTGTGCCTATAGTGTCTTTTAAGTGGCGAAAAGTGGAAAATATTGTTTAATAGTGGGAGATCGTGGACGATCTGCTGCGCATTTTCCAATTAACAGTGGGGACATCACGTGTTTCGCGGCATTAACTCTATAAATATCGATGCGAAAGGGCGCATGGCTATGCCATCCCGGTATCGTGAGCAATTATCCAATAAATGCTCAGGTCAGCTCGTGGTCACTATAGATACAAATCACAAATGCCTTTTGCTTTACCCGTTACCCGAATGGGAGCAAATAGAGCGTCAAATCGAATCACTTTCCAGTTTTGATCCTATGTCCCAGCGCGTTAAGCATCTACTCATCGGTCACGCTAACGATCTTGATTTGGACGGCAGCGGGCGGGTTTTATTGCCACAAGAGCTTCGCAGTTACGCGGGGCTAAAAAAGCATATCTGCCTAATAGGCCAAGGCAAGAAACTAGAAATTTGGGATCAAGACTCGTGGAACGAGCAGCGCAGTAAGTGGTTAGAGGACTCATCCCTTGAAGGGGAATTACCAGAACAGCTTAGAAGCTTGGCACTCTAGGAATTATTTATGGAGCAGCGTTCACCTCATGAATCTGTCCTTCTTACGGAGGCTATTTCTGGGCTTGCGATAGCGAGAGATGGTGTCTATATAGATGCGACTTTTGGTAGGGGTGGTCACAGCGAGGCGATATTAAGTGATCTAGGTGAGGCGGGGCGATTGGTTGTGTTTGACCGAGACCCTGAGGCCATTGAGGCTGCTAATAATTTGGCGGCCACAGATTCGAGAGTTGAGGTGGTGCGGTCTGCGTTTAGTGATCTTGGGTCGGTAATTGATTCAATGGGTTTGCATGGAAACATAAACGGGGTGTTGTTTGATTTAGGGGTTTCATCTCCACAGCTGGATAATCCTGATAGGGGTTTTAGTTTTATGCGCAGTGGTCCGTTAGATATGAGAATGGATCCGGACGAAGGCGTGAGTGCGCAGCAGTGGATTAACTCGGCGAGCGAAAAAGAAATCGCAGATGTTATCGGGTATTATAGACTGAGTGAACTC
>CAJWGN010000045.1 GCA_913031035.1 uncultured Gammaproteobacteria bacterium | reverse complement strand
GAGGCAGTCTCGCCATTCTTCGCATGCTGCGGATGGCTCGGATTTTTCGGGTACTAAAGATCGGGGCGATGTCGAAAGAGTTGCAGATGTTCGGGCATGGGATGCAGAGATCAGCCCCGGGGCTCTCGCTGCTGGGCTTTTTGCTGATGATCTACCTAATCGTGTTTTCTGCGTTTCTCCATATCGTGGAAGGACCTGCTCACAGAGATATAGGCAAAGTCGGCTTTGAATCCATACCAGATACATTCAGGTACGTGCTGGCGACGCTGACTACTGTAGGCTATGGTGATGTCTTCCCGCTCACTGTTTCGGGCAAAGTGCTGGGCTCGTGCTGCATGCTGTGTGGGATCTTGGTGCTCGGTGAGATGCTATATTCAGCGACACCTATCCCCCATCTCTCTGCCCCCCAGCTCCGGAAGCAATACCACTTTTGGGGCGTTTTGGTTTGCTCTATTTAAATGGTGGAATGTGGAACGGTGAACGATTGATCTCGCAGGATTGGATTGAATTTAGCAGCGCGCCTGCCCCAGCAACGGTTGGCCGTGGTGGTCAATATGGCGGGCAGTTTTGGCTGGTGCCAGAGGGTCGTGAAGACGTGCCTAAAGATGCTTACTCGACTAACGGAAACCGAGGCCAGTACACCGTGATTGTGCCATCCCACGATTTAGTGATTGTTCGTCGCGGCCTAGATTATGGTCGACAGGGATTCAGTAACTGGGACCTAACCCGTGAGGTGCTAAAAGCTATTCACTAAATAAAATGCCAAACCCTTGGGCTGGTCGGCGTCATCGACTGATAGGCTCACTGATTGATAGGCCCATCGACTGGTGTGTGGATTCATTAAGAGTCACGTGGTGGATTCAGCCGTCACACCATATCAGTTGCAGCTAAACGGAAAAGAAGCGAAAAGCGAGTTTGTTTTTTAGTGTGAAAACACAATCGCTTCCTGACTAATGCCGGCTCTTTAAGTAAAGAGTGCGATGCCATAAATCAAAATCCTGCTCACTAACCACACGTTGATTTTGAGTTTACCAGCGGCTATGGCTAGCTTATAACGCAGGCTACCGTTGTCGACATTGGCCTGTGTGTCTTGTAGAAATCACATAGCGGCCATTCAGGACTCGAAAGTCACCAGTTTATATTGCGTTAGGAGGGTCTCCTCGAGCCGTTAAGTTGCCGAAAGCCATTCCTAGGGCGCAATCTCCTCCTATGAATTGAAGGGCTTTATTGCGCCCACTTTTTTCAGTGGCATCCTCGAGCGCAGTCTTTTTTTCAGCGCTGGAAAATCACCAGCTGACACCTTTGACATCTGCTTTGACGGTGCTGCAATTAGCCTCAACAATGGCATGCTCGTCATAAGCTGCGACTAGATCGTAGGCCGCCCGTGTACCTTGCGCCACCCGTGAGAAGCCCATCCCGTCAGTGTTGATTTTCGCGCCAGGTGTTTGCTGGGCTAATGCTGGAGCGTTCATGCTAGGTAAGGGAAAAACAGTCGTTATTGCTATTAATAGCCTGTTTCTCATCATGTTTATCCCTTGTAAAAAGTTTTTAACTTTTAAGCGTAATAACAGAATGGGAATTAAGGGCGGCAAGGTATGTATTAAACAGTGGCATGAGCTAGCTAAAAAGTGGGCTTTATCTTGAAGGCTACGTTGCTATTTATTATATACCTTCGTTAGCTGTCTATATTATTTGCCTAAGTTGGGAAAAAGTGGATAAGTAGCCCGGCAGTGCTTGACTATAAGTCGGGCGGAAACAGGCCGAACATTCGGTTTTGAACGCGCTTAGAAGAGTAATATCTCTTTCCTTATTGATGTCAATTAAGCCGCAGTTTTCAGGGATTGTATCTTGAAGCCTGACGCAGGCTTTGCCTCACCGGTTAGTTATGTTGGCTTAGCGTCTCTGGAAAGGGTTTTAAGGCTTTGTTAGATTAGCTGTTTAAAGGCTGTTTGGTTCGCCGGGCCGCCAAATAATCATCTTCGCTATAGACTTGGCAGGCCCATGCTCTTATTCTTCAAAATCTCTTCAAAACTACAATCAAAGCGAAGGAGCCCATCTTATGTCTTTAGAACGGTATTCAAAACGAGTAATACTTCCTGCAATTTGCGTTTGCTTGCCCGCGCTTTTAGCCGCCTGTTCCCCGGCTGATACCGCCGTTGAAACAGTCGCCGTGGCGCCCAGCGCGACTATGGCAGATTCTGGCAATCCTATTTCCGGAGACGGTATTCCAAATCCGGCGCCGAATGTGATGACAAACTGGGGCGACTTGCCTGCAGGCCGTGAGTGGGGTTCCACTGCCGGTGTTGATATCGACCCTATCGATGGCAACGTGTGGGCCTATGAGCGATGTGGAGCCAGCAGCTTCGGTAGTGGCGTCCCTGTGAACTGTGACACCAACCCAGTCGATCCTATTTTTAAATTTGACCGCAACACCGGGGCGGTTCTGGCCAACTTCGGCGGTGGTCTTATGGTGACCCCACACGGTATTCACGCGGATGCCGAAGGCAACGTCTGGGTAACTGATTTCGCGGGCAATGAAGCAGGCACTAAAGGCCATCAGGTCCATAAGTTTAGTTCCAGCGGAGAATTGCTAATGAGTCTGGGTACCCCCGGACAGGCGGGCAGCGGCCCTAATCAATTCAATCAGCCCAATGATGTGATCACGGCACCTGACGGCAGCATCTTTGTTTCCGATGGCCATAATGGTCAAGGCATGACGAGCGATGATGCCATGGCAGAAGGTCGAGCATCCGGTGCGACTGCAAGGATTATAAAATTCTCAGCCGACGGCACTCGCCTGAAAGAGTGGGGGCAGATAGGGGTTCTCCACGGTGAATTCAGAACTCCTCATGCCATGGAATTTGACTCCCAAGGTCGCCTTTGGGTCGCGGATCGGGGCAACCACCGACTTGAAATATTTGATCAAGAAGGAAACTACTTAGACTCTCGGTATATGTATGGCCGCATTAGCGGGCTATTCATCACCGCAGATGACACGCTCTACGCGATTGATTCAGAGTCAGGACCAACTAACCATGTAGGCTGGCGCAACGGTGTTCGCATTGGTCATATTGATGAAGACCGTGTCACCGGCTTTATTCCGCCATTTGAGCGAGATGACCGTGTTTATCAGGGTACTGCTGGGGAAGGTGTTGCGGTAGATGCCGATGGCAATGTCTTTGCCGCTGAAGGGCCAAATTCCTTGAGCTGGGCCGGTGGCGCATTGACCAAGTACGCGGTGCAATAGAAGCTGCTTTGTCCTATTATCTCAATTAACTTTTGTTCCGGTTACATCCATCACCGCCAGTAGCAGGTTTTAAGACTACTTAAACCTGCTACTGGATTTCGTTCAGGGCTTTGTGACTCTCACAAATTTGCACCCAACCTCTTTAATTCTAAGATGTCGCAGGCGCCAACCTAGGCAATCTCAGTATCTTTTTTTACTGTGCAGCTCAGCGCCGTGTCGCCCCCCTTCGTTGGCCCACGTAACTCCAATGTTAAAACATCAATATGAGATTGCGACGATCTAGCTATTAAATAGCCCTTATCTCTATGCTAGACTCTTTTTCGACTTAATTTGACCATCCACTTTAAGCGACTGAAAACGGCGCTGTCTTAACTACTACTGGAAAGGAATATTCTATGGATTTCGAAACTCTTATAAGCACACGGCGCTCGGTTCGAGGCTACAAACCTGATCCTGTGCCGCGCAAAATCCTAGAAGAAATATTTGAAGTCGCCAAGGGCGCTCCATCTTCGATGAACACTCAGCCTTGGCATTTACATGTTGTGACAGGAGAGCCTCTCGATAGAATTCGTAAGGGAAACACCGAACGAATGCTGGGCGGCGTTACCCCGACTCGGGATTTCCCAACGAATGAAGGCTACACAGGAATTCATCGTGATCGCCAAGTTGGTATTGCTGTTCAGCTATTCGAAGCCATGGGTATTGCCCGTGATGACAAAGAGAAACGTCAAGATTGGGTTATGCGGGGCTTTCGTCAATTCGATGCGCCAGTATCTATTGTGCTTACCTATGACAAGGTTCTTGAGCCGGCTGCCATCGCTCAGTTTGATTTAGGCGCTATCTGTCACGCCATTGTGTTGGCTGCTTGGGATCGCGGGCTTGGTTCTGTCATCAATGGCCAAGGGGTCATGCAAACACCGGTAGTGCGAGAGCACGCTAATATTCCTGAGGATCAGAGTATTCTGACTTGCATAGCTATGGGCTATCCAAACGATGAATTCGTCGCTAACGACGTTAAGTCTACTCGCGCGCCACTAGAAGATTTTGTTCACTTTGTTGGATTTGATGATTAGCCGTAGCTGTCGATAACGAACTGCTGGCTTTTATAGTCAGCTATCGTTTTTAAAAAAGTTAAGCCAATTACGATTAAAGGTGCCCGGTGGCATTCATACATCCGGCGTCTTTTAAAGAAAAATCTTTAAGCTGATAATTATTTAGGCTCACACCCTTGCTTATGGTTTTTACTTAATCGTTATTTTCAACCTAATATTTTCAAGCCGGGCCGGCAAGAACCTTTCTAGCCAGAACTTCCTTGCCCTTATCTTGCTAGAATCTAATCATTTAGCTCGTCTTTGGTCAGAGTCTTTTACGTATTCTTAATACCCACACAGTTTCTTGCCTCGGAGCTTCTTACAACCAAGAGGCTACATACCGGCCCCTTAAATACCGATCTTCCTACTTGCTACCTTCTGACCCTTGTTCATTTTACTAGGAACCATAAAGAGTTACAGATATTGATCCTGCCTCAAAAGGTCTCGGGCCCGATCTAAATTAGTGCATTAGTTTGATTTCTTAGACTTGTTCTTTGGCTTCCTTTGCCCGCAAAAAGCAAGAGAGAGCTGGCTGTAATCTGTCTTGGCTTTGATACTGCGGAGAAAGTAATTTTTTCCTCATTGGATTTATAAACTGGGACCTTGACGATGACTTTTCGCTTTTTTCACTTCAGTTACGACTTTTCTCATTGCCTAAAAGTTCTATCCATAGCTGTTTTGGTTTTTCGACTAATTGCTCAGCAATCTTCAGTTCTCCCGAAACCGGCGTAACCGAAATTATTTGGGATAGTTATGGCGTGCTGCATGTTTATGGTGCAGATGAAGCTTCCACATTCTATGAGTTGGCTGGGCTCAGACTCATAGTCAGGGGTTTTTTCAGCGCAGGGAAAGTGTATTCTGGAGAACTGTGGAACAGTGTTGATATTGTAACGGCTAAGGCTGATTGGAGTAGCGTGTCCGATATTCTAAAAGGCCGTTGACGAAAGGCCGCGTAAAAATGTATCCATGTCTTACGCGTGAGCTAAAGGATTTACGTACATGCAGCTGTTAGCTTCTTCACCCGTAAAAGGTGTTAAACAGCGGGCTCAAACGTCGGCGTGGCAGCGGGTTTGGTAGACCACCAAATACACATCAATAGCAGCACCTGTGCTACTAATCTCAAGGCTAAGAATGGTTCAGGTACATCAGGAAAAGCATCGGGTGTCATCCACATATAAATATTCACTGGCGTCACCGCGATAGTGAGCACAAAGAGCCCAATCCCCGCGCTTCTTCTAGTTTTTGAATGAAGTAAGCCAAGAGCGCCAGCTATTTCAAATGCTCCGCTAATGTAAACGGCTGCTAAATGGAAGGGAAGGTATGGCGGCATAATCGCAACGAAAAACTCAGTGTTTGTGAAATGGCCTAGCCCGCCAAAAGCGAAAAAGGCAAATACAACGGTTAATCCTAGTACTCTGAGGATAGCTGGTATTCTTTTCATCGTGATCATTCTCGGTAAAATTGACTCTCGAAGTACAAGTTAACTCTGCCTCATAGCTACTAGCTGAACATGTTAAATGCGCCAAAATCATCGCCAAGGAGCTGCTCTGCATTTTGGTGGCCAAGCCAGCCTTGAATTATAGTTTGATACACTTTTCTAAAGTCGGTTGTATAGGCTAGATTGTCACCCTCAGCCAATTTGGTAAGGCTTGGGATATCGCCGTAATGGCCTCCATTGACCTGCTTGCCGACCACAAACATTGCATTTGCTGCACCATGATCAGTGCCGAGGCTTACATTCTCCGGTACCCGTCGCCCAAACTCAGAAAACACCATTAGCACAACATCGTCCGCCCTGCCGATCCGCTCTAGGTCTTGCATAAACCCAGAGACAGCATCGGAGGTGTAAGTTAGTAGGCGTTGGTGCAGATTATTTTGAAACACGTGAGTATCGAAAGCATTGTTTCGGTAGGCAACATAATAGAGCTTGGTCGGCATGCCAGCGTCCAGAAGCGCAGCAACTTTTGGTAAGTCCAAACCATTGGCCAAACCATAATCGACAGGGGACTCATAGTTGTCCCAAGCCTCGCGAACTAATTCTGAGGCGTTGTTGGCACTTTTTGCGATGTCTAATAAAAACCGCCGAGATGGGTTTTCTATGTCACCGACATCGGCAACTCGGGCCATAACGTCTTTTTGCTCATGAAATTGTTCCCGCAAAAAGTTATCGGGTGAGTCGAACACCACGGGCACATGTCGCTGACTGCGAACAGCCAGAGACTGCCTGGCCGCTATATTTACCAAATAATTTGATGGAGCTGTAGGTTCCATAGAATCGGCAAGTCGGCCGACCCAGCCATATTCTTCGCCGCTATTGGGTGCTGCTGTATGCCAGTAGGCCATGGAAGTGAAGTGAGAATAAGAAGGGTCCTCGTAGCCACAGCCGTGCACGATGGCCATCTTGCCATCTTTATAAAGCCGCTCAAAACCCGCCATGCCAGGATTAAACCCAAAATGGTCGTCAATAATTCTTAGCTTATCTTTTGCGATTCCAATGTTGGGTCGCTTCTGATAATAGGCATCGTCGGCGTAGGGCACGACTGTGTTTAGGCCGTCGTTGCCGCCAGATAATTCCATTATCACCAGTATTTTCCCGTCTGCCTCCGCTTGTGCGGCCACGGCTTGGGCTGCAGTAGCCAAAGCGGACTGACCCATGCCCAAAGCGCCGAGCCCGAGCCCGGCGACTCCGTTTTTAAGAAGCTCACGTCGGCCTAAAAGGTTGCGGATTTGAGACTGGTTTTTCATAGTGACCTCTTCGATTATAGGTTCTTAAAATTATTTTTTTTAAGTGCTTTTCTTTAAAAGTAAAAGGGCTTACCTTAGCCGAGTTGATATTCAGGCTGGCTTAAAACTAAATGCAGCAATAGCCTCAAGGAGTCTTCCATATAAGATTGGGCATCGAGAATATCGTTGGTGCCTAGTTCATTGCTTATAAAATTCACAAGCATCTGCCGCGAATCGTCCCCGGGGGGCACCTGCATAAATCTAGCAATAAAATAATCAACTAACTCGCTGGTGTTCTCAATTTTTTGTTCTAAAACCATTCGGCTTAGATTTATTCGGGCCGTATGTCTTGGTATTGGCTTAACTCGTTCGATGGCCATCTGCCAGCCGCGGTAGCTTCCATAGCGGGTATTAAAATCTTCGTCCCGGTCTGCCATCATATTAGACTCTGCCATGGTCTCTCCTTCACCGAGAGACGAAGGCTGGGTGGCAGAGGTAATGTCCATGCCTAGTCGAATTCGATCAGAAACGCTGCGAATCTCGCGGCTTGGGTTCCAGCGATCTAAGGGAATGAAGTTGATGTCGGGAAACAATATATCCCGAGCAAAATTGCCGCGAGCGAGGAGCAACCCCGGGGTTATCCAGCTGCGACCACCGGCCCAGCCGGCAACGGTAGGAGGGCGAAAAAGTGATTGGCTGAGGGCGCCGGTAGAGCGATTAAAGTCAGGTACGCCTGGCACTGTGTCCAAGCCTAATTTACGGTAAGTGGAAATGGCTAACTGGACAGGGCTTTTAATTTGTTGACCGACAGTGGCTTCGCTGTAAAAATCTTTTGAGTTAAATATGGTTTCGAGTAAGGCCGCTATTTCATAGTTTGAATTTCGCAAGACACTGCCCAGTTCGGCTTGCAGCTGGGGGCTAAGGTCTTCACGAACGAAAAATCGATAAACCTTACCCGCGATATAATCGGCGGTGACAGGCTGCTCCATAATTAAATCAATAACGTCAATACCATCAAAGTTTCCAGTGTGACCTAGGAATAGTTTTTGGTCGTTGTCGTGCTGATCCTCGTTAATAACGAAATCCAAATCAACGTAATTCCAGCCAGTAAAAGCTCGGGCAGCCTCTCGGATATCAAGCTCGCTGTAATTACCCACGCCCATGGTGAACAACTCCATAATTTCTCGAGCGAAGTTCTCATTTGGCGCTCCCTTCACATTTACACCAGCATCTAGAAATGACAGCATGGCAGGGTCTTGAGCTACGGCAACCATTAAGTCTCTAAAGCTGCCTGTGCCCATTTTATGAAAGAGTTCTAATTCGTTGAGTAGCTTGCGGTAGTCTCGGACCTTGGTTTCATTGACCGCATAATGGCCATGCCAGAACAGCGCCATTTTTTCTTGCAATGGACTGTTGGTTGACACCATGCGGTTTGCCCACCAATAGGACACGCGGTTGGTTTCCAACACGCTGGCCCGAAGCCAATAGAAGAACTTATTAACTACCGGCTGCAGGCGTCGATTGCCTTTGGATTTCATCTTAATGCCAAGGGCTTCACCTGTGGCTTTCGCAAGTTCTGTTGTCGCTGGACGACTAGGTGGAAAAGGCTCTAAACCCGGGTCATGAATGCCAGAATGATCAAAGGGGTGAAGATGGCTATTGTCGACCGAATCGAAATCAATAAGCTGCTGAACAGCTGCGGAAGGCCCCATTGCAGCGAGCGAGCTAATTTGCTCTGGCGTGCCGCCAAAACCTGCCCGTTCCAAAAGGTGTGCAGCACTGCTGTAATTCCAGTTACTGTCAGTAATTGCTGTTAGGTCATCTTGCCAGCCAGAGCTATTGGAGATGAACCCGTTTTGCTGTGCGTTAAGAAACGGTATCGATGAAAAGGTTAATGCGCAGCTCAGGCCCGCTATCTTTAACGCTCTACGCTGAATACTTGCTCGTAACATAGGAGGATTTCTCTGGCACTGACAATAGTTAAGCTACCATATTCTATTTTGATGGGCGGGCCAAGGGCTTTGCCTGCTCGTTTGACGCAGGCAGTGAGTCTAAAAGGCCCGGACTTTAGGGTGTTTCAGATTTAGTGTGAGGATGGGTGCCCGTGTCATTACTCCGACACAGGTTCAGCCAATGCGGCAATTTCCTCGTCATTGTAACCAAACTGGGCCAATACCTCCGCAGTATGTTCACCTAGGTTGGGGGCTGCCTTTGGGGGAATTTTATCTGCCCCACTAACTTCAAACGGGCTGTTGACAGTTCGCATCTTGCCAAATTCAGGGTGGTCTAAGGGAATAATAATACCGTTGGCTTGTTTCTGCTTGTCGTTGGCAGCTTCTTCATGATTTGAAACTACCGTATGTGGCACATCTGCTTCTTCGAGCCTTTTCGTTATATGGCCAATTGTTAGTTTAGCGATGGTATCGGTTAGTTCTTTAATTAGAGTGGGCATATTTGCAATTCTAGCTTCGTTGTCACAAAAGCGGCTGTCTTCAGGCAGGTCATTTCTATCAATCGCATTACAAAAAGGCCGCCAGTCTTTCTCTGTATTAACCATGCTCATTTTTAACAAGCGATTATCAATGGTGGGGTAGTGAAGAGAAATAAAATTATAGGCATTGTCCCGTGGGCGCTTTTCTCTAAACGTGGCACCACTAAGTTGAGCTTGCAACATCACGGCATTAGACCAAGCGCCATTAGCTAAAAGTGAAGTGGAGACCTTGCAACCCTCGCCGGTTTTTTCCCGCTGATAAAGCCCGGTCATGATAGACCCGAACAAGGCCATCCCGCTGGGATGATCGCCTGCACCATAAGGAAACTGTGCCAGCCAGCCTTCATAGGGGAATATTTGATGTTCGATTCCTGAGCGAGACCAATAGGACACAGTGTCATAGCCTGGCTTATGAGCCTCTTCGCCTTTTTCTCCAAAACCAGTCGCCAGGGCGTAGACTATTTTAGGATTCAGTTTGCGGATCGTGTCGTAATCTAGCTTGAGTTTCTCAAGAGCTTTTAAGCGGTAGTTGGTAACTAGTACATCAGCATCGGCAACAATTTTACAAAAAGCTTCATAACCTGCAGAAGACTTAAGGTCTAACACCACACTTTTCTTATTGCGGTTATCTACCTGAAACGCATAGGCCATCTCTGAAATAGGCAAACCGTTGATCTTGTGCCATTGGCGATTTAAGTCGCCGGTGACCGGTGGTTCAATCTTTATAACTTGCGCACCAAAGTCTGCCAGCAGAACTGATGCCGAGGGTGCGAGTATCATGGAGGCTATTTCCACTACGCGTAAATTACCGAAAAGGCTGTTTGTATTCTTATTCATAGGATTTGAGTCTGCGGAAGTAAACTACTTAAGTAGTGGGATTATAAGATAATGGCGTCATAGGCAATAGGGTTCTCATTAATAGGCGTAAAGGAAAAAGAGCATCGATCACCGTCTAAAGGTTCAACCAGACTTAAGTAGTTGTCTGTGCAACTCGTATCTGATTTTGACCCTATTTGAGAGACATTATCCTAACACTAACTTTGTATTCCAAGTTACACCTTATCAATCGCTAAACTATTTGTGTTTCTCTTTATAGCCTGACCGGCAAAAATTAAAACCATTACCAATAGCGTCAGTCCAGGTATCGCGAACCCCATCACACCGTTCCAGCCAACCATAGCTAATAAAACGCCTGCACTTAGAGAGCCAACAGCCTGAAAACCAAAGACGGTAAAGTCATTAATGGCCTGTACTTTGAATCGTTCAGAACTGCGATAGCTTTGAGTTAGCAGGGTAGTACCACCTAGAAAAAGAAAATTCCAGCCAATGCCAAGAAAAACTAATGTGCCCCAGTAGTGGACAAATTCAGGCTGCCCCCAGCCAATGATCACACACGCCACCATTAACACCAGCCCAGCCCGAATAACGCGCTGGGCACCTAGCCAAGAAATCAGAAGCCCACTGAAAAAGGATGGAATATACATGGCAAGAATATGGCTTTGAATAACCCATGTGGTGTCATCTAAAGAATGATGGTCCAGCTCATGCATGCTAAGTGGAGTTGCTGTCATCACTAAACTCATGACGCTGTAACCCATAGCAGCTGATGTGATTGCTAATACCAATTGGGGCTGCTTAAAAATCTGCCCCAGTGGTCTGGCTTCGCCGTCTTGATCTTTTGACTGAATGTTTGTGTTTCTATAAAAAAAAAGCAGGATAAAAAATGATGCCAATAGCATTCCTGCCATTCCTAAAAATGAACCTACATAAAGTGGTAGTTCTCCGACGGTGCTGAATCGCCTGCCTAACTCAGGGCCAACTATGGCTGCGAAAATGCCAGATAGCATTAAGACCGATAGTGATCTTGGAACCTGCTGTGCAGGAACTGATTCGGCAACGGCAAAACGAAATTGCTGCAAGAAGGCGATGTAATTACCGATTAGAAATGAGGCGACACAAAACGCAGTGAACGATTCTTGGTAGATAGCAAAAGCCGCCAAGAGAGCGGCGAAAATGGCTAAGCCAGTTCCAGCAAGAAAGCCTATTTTTCTGCCTACCTTGGACATTATATAAGAAGCGGGAATTGCTGCGCTGGCGACGCCTGCAATCTGGATCGCAATTGGGAGGGTTGCCAGATCCATTGAAGGAGCGATTTTTGCGCCGATAATACCTCCCAACAATACCAAAACAGGGGCTGCTGTATGTCCGAAGCACTGGGCGATAGTAAGAACAATGAGGGTTCTATAATTTTTAAGATTCAACTCATAGGTTCCATATTACGGTGGCTGGTGACGCCAATAAATTATAAAAGCGGGCCAGAATGAAAACCACATATCCATCGCCTGAAGTCATCGATAAGTTTAAGTGATTTTAACCCTAGCGCCATGTTTGGTCTATTTTACCCTAACGCTTAATCTGTTGCTGCCAGGCCGGTGTCTTTATTCAGTATTGTCTTAAGAGCCTCAATAGATATCTTCATTCCTTGCTCAGCTATTGGGGCATACTCATCTGGCTGAATTTCAGTAGCCCAGCTAAACAGACAATTGTTGCCGATTGGGCTTAGTTGAATCGTAGCTAAATGATGTTCAATTCCTGATGGCGTTTTGATCGCTGAATATTGAAGGCGGTGGTTTTCATTGTCACAAAGAAGGATTTTCTCCTGAATTTGACCTACACCCACCATTATGAATGTGCGAATGCTATCTTTTAACGAGATTGTGTTTACTGACGGCACCCAGTCGGCTCGAGTAACGTTGCCAACGACTTCCCAAATTTCAGAGGGGCTAAAAGGCAGTTCTTCTTCCAATTTAATTTTTTTCATAGTGTTGTTTATTCTCTTATTATTTTTTTGACAACTTATCAGATGGGCCTAACATCATATGAGTTCAGCAAGGACCGAGGTCACAGCATGATTCACGACCAGCACCAACCTAAAAATCTAAAACTAACGAGGTGACTTTTATTTTCGGTTCGTGTTTACGTGGACATAGTACACGGTATTACTTCGCGAGCTGGCTTGCAATAAATCTATTGATAGAGGCTTCGAGTGCATCGAGGGTTAGGGCGCCGTCGCCAAGGACTGCGTCATGAAATGCGCGGATATCGAAATTTGTGCCTAGCGCTGTTTCTGTTTTTACCCGTAATTCCAAAATTTTCATTTCCCCTAGCTTATACGCAAGCGCCTGGGCAGGCCATGATATATAGCGGTCTACTTCAGCCCGCACATTGGTTTCAGTCAAAGACGTATTGTCGCCTAGATAGGCAAGTGCTCTGTCTCGAGACCATCCCTTGGCATGAATCCCAGTATCAATGACAAGTCTGCAAGCGCGCCACATCTCATAACTCAAACGACCAAAGTCATCATAGGGAGTTTCATATACTCCCATTTCAATGCCAAGCTTTTCCGCATAGAGTCCCCAGCCTTCACCGAACGCGCTAAACCCGAGTTGCTGGCGAAAAGCCGGCAGATTATCAAGTTCCCGGGCAATAGCGTTTTGCTGGTGATGGCCCGGAACCGCCTCATGCAGGGTCAGAGCCGTGAGCTCATACAAGGGTCGCTGATCCAAGGCATAAGTATTAACCCAATAGGCGTCACCCCGGATGCCTCCAATGGGGGCAGAGTTGTATGACGCGGTCGTATAATTAGGGGCAATTTCGTCAGGCACTGGCACCACGCCATAGGGAGTTCTTGGGAGCCGACCAAAAAACTCTGGCATTAGGTAATCAATCTTCTTTGCTACAAAAGCAGCTTCTTTTAATAGCTGCTCTTTCGAGGATGCGTAAAATTTGGGGTCGTCTCGCAGAAAGTCAGTAAACTCCTCAAAGCTGCCTTCGAAATTTAGGCTCTGAATGAGAAGGTCCATTTCTTCTCGAATTCGGCCTACCTCGCTCAGGCCTATCGCGTGAATTTCATCGGCGTCTAAATCAGTTAAGGTTGTGTACCTGCGAATTTGATGAGCATAGTAGTCTCCACCGCCGGCGAGTTCAGTAACACCAATACTGGTGCTGCTTGCTAGATAATATTCGTTCTCTAAAAATTCAGCCAATTCACGAAAAGCGGGTATTGCAAATTCATTAATGGCTCGGCGTCCTTCGGCGAGTATTTGCTGTTGCTGCTGTGTGGTTAAGCTATCACTAAGGTTTTCGAAGGGTTCGAACAGACTGCTTTGCTCTGGATTATCGTAAACTTGTGCCTTTACTGTGGGCAATACGCCATCGATTACGATTTTAGGCAACACGAAACCAGTCCTAATGCCTTCTCGCATGTTGTCCATGTTTTCCTGAAAATAGCGGGGGAATTCTTGCAAGCGAGAAATATAGGCTTGATAGTCTTCCGTAGTCGTCATTTGTACGCCAAAACTGGCGCGTAAGGCCCGTGTGAAAAAGCCTGAGAAAGTATTGAACGGCACACGGCTGATGTTTAATAGCTGAGCCTCCACTGATATCCCAATCACCCACTCCAGCAAATCCAGGTTTACCTGATTCTGCACACTAAGCTCAAGGCGGTTAAGTTCTTTTAGCCGGGCTAGTAGCGCTTGTTCTTGGCGCAGGCGACGAGCGCGGTCCTGAGGGGATACTTGCGGCAGTAAATGATTGAAATCTGCTATTCCATAATATGTTGCCGTGATTGGATTTTCCTGGAGGCGATAATTCCAATAGTCGGACATGAGCAGCTCAAGGGCTTCGTCATTGCTTGACTGTGCCCAAGCGGCCTGTGCTGAAAGGGCCATAATTACGATGGCAACAAACATCAGCGGCATAGTAAAAAAAAGGCTCCGTCTCTGAGAATGGGTATTCGTCTTTAGTGCTATTGCTGTAACGATTGCCTTTATGTTTGTCGTAATGTTTGTCTTAATGATTGTTGTAGTGATTATTGCCGTGAGCGCTGTCGTCATTGTCATTATTCCCAAGGAGCAGTAAGCCGATTCCAGAGTACCAAATCGAGGGGCTAAATCATTCAAATTAATCTAGAATCTTATCTGCGGTTTTACTTTTTACTGTGTTAAGTTAAAAAAATTCCATAATCACATTTCGATCTAGAAAAAGGTCTTCAGCTATGAAGTCTTACTATCGCTTTCCTATTATCTTGAGCAAAGGCCCAGAGAAAGGGCTAAAGAAAGGCTTGGAGAAAGCCCTCTTAATTATCCAGCTAAGTCTTCCCGCGCCTAGTTTGCGCGCAGTCCTCAACCTTCGCGGTTTTACTGTGGCCACTGCATTCACTGCCAGTGCGTTAAGCTTCGGGCAAGATAACTCTGTGCAACGGACCCATGAGCTCAGCGAGCAAGCAGCTGAATACCAACAGCAATTATCTAAGTTGAACGCGAGCTATAACGAGACCACTAGTGAAGTATTCGCAGCGCTTGCGGGAATTCAGCATGAGCTAGGGGATTTTGAGCTTGCCAATCAAAGTTACGCAGAGGCAATTCAATCTTTGCGCGTGTCGCAGGGCCTTAATTCAGAAGCTCAGCTAAGCGTCATGGAAGCATTTAACGATTCGCTATATGTGCAGCAGAATTGGGAGCAGCTCGATAGTAATTTACACTTGGCGAATTATATCGCTGGAAAACTGTTTGATGCGCAAGATCCTCGTTACATAAAGTCAGCCACTAGCTTGGCAGGTTGGAAGATTACAGCTTACCAAACAGGGATTTATCGAGCTGAGGATGATCGGTCTGTGCAGGAAGCCACAAAAATTTATCGGATACTGATTGCTGCGCTGCCGGAGACCGACCCCGATTTTGTTGAGAAAAAGGCGGGTTACTTGTCGGCGCAGGGGTTGGCCTTCTACTACTCAGCGCAGTATGTTGCTGACCTTGATTTAGATAAGTTTCGAAGTCAGGCTCCAGCGACTGGTGCGCAACTGCAATGCTATCCGCTAGTGATGTCAGCTGATGGTCCGCAACCCGTTCGCAGCGCTTGCCAAAGTATGGATGCCTCGGATCCAGAAATTTATGCGGCCCAACAGCGGGCGAAAAATGACACTGTGCGACGTCATATTGCATCAATGAGAAAAAGCTTTGCTGATGCGGTTGTAATCCTGGAATCCAAACCTGCTGTTAGCTCTCGTGCCTTGGCAGAGGCTATTTTACGATTAGGGGATGCTGGTTTATTGGCGCAAGATTATGTAAGAGCCAATACTCAATACGCCAAAGCATGGAAACTACTAAGCCTTGATGGTGACTCGGCGGTTGTTCGAGAGCAATTAATGGGCTCGCCAGTAAGAGTCATGCAAGGTCTGTTAGATAATCAGTTGTTCGATCAGTCGGCACTTAATAATGAGCTACATGGCACTATTTCTTTTGATGTCACTGAGCGCGGTGAGATCCAAAATATCGGTATTCAAGGTAGCAATGTCGATTTGGTAAGTGAGAATTTGGGAGTTATTGCAATCAAGTTAGACCAATCTACTTTTAGGCCAAAGATTGATGAAGGCAGGCCGGTGCTAAGTCGTTTGGTTTTCGATGTTGCGAGGCTTTAGTTTGCTACGGGCTAGGTTCTGGTTCGGGGGCCTCGAGTCAATGATGCTTGCCCATTAAGAAGTATTTTATAAGAAGTGCTTTATAAGTTTCGGCGTAAGCATCAATACCACTCCTATCGTAATCATCCCTAAAGCGCTGGTAACAAAATAGGGATATATCATCAGGGCGATGCCTGTATAAAAAGGGATCTTGTATTTTTGCTTGCGCCCGTAAATAAAATAGCCGAGCCCAATTGAGCTGAAAATCAAACTGATGGCTAAAGAAGTAGGATCTGGCATGTTGACTCACCGAGAGGACGTCGTTGTTTGAAAGGCATGCTAAAAAGCTAATAGAAATAGTCGTTAAAAATAAGTGACACGACCGCTACCATAAAGGCTTTTTCAACATCGGACAACCGCTGTCAGAAAATACTTCGCGAGCTAAAGACACCGCCACAGGCTTCTGATTTAATCGAGCGTTATTTCTGTAGACTATCTCATTCTCACGCGGAGTCTTGCTTTATGTTTAAACTCACATTCTCTTTATATACATTATGTCTACTGATTCCCGTGCTGGTGTCATCTGGGGCAGGAGCACAGAGTGCAAAATCCAACGTAAGCAAGCTCATCGACGATCAAGCCGCTAGGTATGGCGAAATAGCCCAAGAAATATGGGACCTCGCAGAAGTGGGCTATTTGGAGAATCGCAGCGCAGCACTGCTTAGTCAAACTCTAGCAGCCGCAGGGTTTGAAGTTCGCATGGGAGTCGCAGGGATTCCAACAGCCTTTGTTGCTACATGGAGCGCCAATCCGGGACCGATTATCGGCATCATGGCTGAATATGATGCACTGCCCGGCATTAGCCAAGATCGTAATCCTCTGCGTTTAGCAATTGACCATAAAGCAGCGGGGCATGCCTGCGGTCATCATCTGTTCGGCACAGGCTCTGTTGCTGCAGCCATAGCAACTAAGCAGTGGCTTCAAGCATCAGGTCAGCCAGGTGAAATACGTCTTTACGGAACCCCTGCGGAGGAGGGTGGTGCTGGCAAAGTGTATATGGTCCGTGATGGCCTTTTCGATGATGTGGACGTGATGCTGCACTGGCATCCCTCATCAGTGAATTCGGCGAGCGCTCGTAGTTCACTTGCCAACAAGTCGGCCAAATTTAGATTCTTTGGTTTATCTGCTCATGCGGCATCGGCGCCAGACCGTGGGCGCTCAGCTCTGGACGGTGTGGAAGCTATGAATCATATGGTTAATTTAATGCGTGAGCATGTGCCCATGGAGTCGCGGATTCACTATGTGATCACCAGCGGCGGATCGGCGCCAAACGTGGTGCCAGATTTTGCAGAAGTTTACTACTACGTCCGCCACCCAGACCCTGAGCAGGTTAAGGAGCTTTTTGATCGCGTGGTACAAACAGCGCAAGGAGCAGCACTGGGCACGGGCACGACAATGGAAGTAGAAGTTATTCATGGTATTTACAATGTGCTGCCAAATGTCTCCCTGCAAGAAGCAATCTACTCGAACCTTCAACAGGTCGGTGGTGTTAACTACACTCCAGAAGAAGCCGCCTTTGCGCAAACTTTACAGGAAGCCCTTCCAGCAAGCTCTCCTGCCATTACTCAGGCGGCGACAATTCAGCCCCTGACCATCAGCGAGCGCGGCAGTGGCGGCTCTACTGATGTCGCCGATGTTAGCTGGGCTGTTGCCACCGGCGGAATGTCTGCGGCGACATGGGTTCCAGGCACCAGCGCGCACTCTTGGCAGGCAATAGCGGCTGGCGGAACCTCCATAGGTAACAAGGGAATGATCGTTGCAGCTAAAACCTTGGCTATGACTGCGGTAGATTTGTTTACCAACCCTGAATTAGTGGAAAGCGCAAAAACTGAGCATCAAGGCCGGATTCCAGAAGGCTGGGAGTACGAACCATTACTGGGAGACCGAGCCCCTCCATTGGACTATCGCTTGCCTGCTGGGTTAGGTCAGTAAGCAGGCTAAGGTTTTAGGCAGTGCTGTATTTTCGTGATATGGGGCTGCCTTTTACTCGAAAGTAAAATAAGCAGAGTACGATCAAGTTCAGCACGCCCATTAATGATGCAAAGGCGAAAGACCAGTAGTAATCCCCATTTATATCAAAAAACAAGCCGCCAAAATAACCACCTAACCCCATCCCACTCCACCCAAAGAACGAAGTCATGCTCATCGCTCGGGCAGAAAATTTTGCTGACACCATCATGCGAACACATACCAGAATGCTAGACATGACGCCGGAGTAGGTGAAGCCAAAGACCACAGCGATAAGATAAATGGAGACGAGGCCATCTAAGTAAGGGAACCAAAAGACTGATGCGGTTTGTCCGGCGGACATAATAATGTAGGTGGGCAAGGCGCCAATCACGTCACCAAGCTTACCGCCCATAATCCGGCCCAAACCGCCAGATAGCATAAGTGCCAGTAAGACGCTGGTAGCGACCTCCATTGTTCTGCCATCATCGGTAAGCATGGGAACCAAATGCACTATAGGAACTGACATACAGTTACAGCAAAACATCACCGCGATGCTTATCCATATAATCACTTCTTTTTCTGAAAGCGGAAAGTTTCTTTCTTCCGCATGAGTTGCAACTCTTGCCTGCTCCCGCTGCGGGGACTCGCGCACTAAAAAGGCAATGGGCAGGGCAATCACGAGATAAACCCAAGCCATTGTTTGATAGGCCCATTGCCAGCCATGGGCAGTAATTGCCCAACCAGCCAAATAGGGCACAATACCTTGTCCTATTGCGCCGCCCGATGCGGTAAGGCCCAGCGCCAAGCCGGGATTATGTTTGAACCAGAAGCCGACATTGGCAAACAACGGGGTGCTCGCCATAGCATTACCAAAAGCACCAAACACAAAATAAAAAGCGTAAAATTGAAAGATATTTGTCTGGTTGCTCAACAAATACAGACTTGTGGACATAGCTATAGCGGCAGCCAAGCCAAACCAGCGTGAACCCCAGCGATCTGCAACATAGCCCCATAAAATACCAAACAGTGCAGATGAAAATGCGATGGCAGTATAGCCTAGGGATGTTTCGGCTCTGCCCCATCCAAACTCAGCCGCCAGTGGCTTTAGAAAGACAGAGATTGCGCCTAGAGCGCCAAAAGAAAGGGCGCTTAAAATAAACACGACAAATACCATCAGCCAGCCATAAGGTGGGTCGCGATCAAGGGTGTTTCCATTAGGCATGGCACTTTATTCCAGCCGCAATATTCCAGCAGCAAAGGTATCGATAAATTGATTAAAGGCCGCAAGGGTAGCAAGAAAAGCATGAGGATGAGACCGGTAATTTAGACCAGAAAGGATGGAGATTGCTGTGAAGATTGATGAATCCCAGCTGAGATGTGTTTCATCAGCATGACCGCGCCTCAGTCATCATCGGCTACATGCACACTGACTGTTCAACGTTAGGGCTTAGCTTTGAGTGAGAAAAAGCAGCCGCGGCTGGGGCACTTTAAGAGATAAAATACCTAAATGCAGCAGCAATTAGGAGAATCATCATTAGCGGTGTCATGTACCGCGTGATTTTGTGTAATTCTTCGCTCGATTTTTCTTTGCTGTATTTTTCGATCAAGGGTATGCCAATTATGAGCGTAGCGAATAGTATCGCGAGAATAATGACGATAACTGGCATAGATAGTCCCTTTTGGTTGCGTGGCTCTAAACTTAAGTAAAAGCGGCAGTTTGAGAAAATTTACCACCGGACGGTCGATTTCGTGTATTGAACAGGTTTTTAGGCAATAGATAAAGGTGAAGCAGGCGATACCAGGCTGTTAAACAAGGATTGGGGATCAAATGCAAGGCAACAACTTAGTCCTCTAATACAGGCTAGATATCTAGACCGGTTATAAGGGGCGGGCCATTTAGGAGCATCAAGACCATGCGTATTTTATAGTATTCTTCTGTATTTTGTGGGTTCTTCCCCGGAAGCTGATAGTGCCGAGGTTAAAAAGTGTTAGCTAACCGCTCTCAATTGAGCTCGAGGTCGAAATGTAGAGATTGGTTCAAGCACAGCGCTGATGGAAGTGGGCTTCACGCAGTGGCGAAATTTCTTATTATTATCTAAGCTTTTATTAATGCCCGATTTAGAGGTTGTTGGCTATTTGTGATGAAGTTCACTTCTTGGCATGAAAAATATGGGCGAGAGCTTGCAAAACCCTAGTATATCTATAATGCTTGCCGATCTTCATGAATGCTCATGAATTTTTCAATAAAAAGCCAAATAGCGCTTCCATCCCGAAGGCAAGCTAACATTTTGGCGTAAGTTCTTATCAAGTGGGCGATTTTTGGTCCTACTGATCGTGAAATAATAAAACGGATATAACTATGGCGAAATACCGTCTCCTGTTAATGCCGATACTCGCTATCGGCATCAGTCTTCATGTGCGCGCTGCAGAAGATATAAACTCACCGCCTAACGTTGAGCTGGACCGTCTGATCTCTGCCGGCCAATACCAAGAAGCTTACGATCTTGGAAAACCTGGTCTATTGGATTGGGAGGGAGATGAAGCCTTTGATTTTCTTTATGGCCTAGCAGCCTTAGAGATTGGCGAACCTAATGAGGCAGTGTTCGCGCTTGAAAGAACAGCGACTACAGCAACGGACCGACTGCTTAGAGGGCGGGCTCGCTTAGAGCTGGCTCGAGCCTACTTCGTGACTAATAATCTGACAGCTTCCGAAAACCTTTTTAATGTGGTGTTAAAGAGCGACCCTCCTGCAAATGTTCGACAAAATATAGAAGCCTTTTTGCAGCTTATCGAGACAAGACAAAATGCTAGAGAGTCTGCATTCAGTTGGACCTTGTCCTCTTCAATTGGCTCGGACGACAATATCAATAGCGCTACAAGCAATAGCTTGATCGATACGCCGCTAATTGGGCAGATTGAACTCAATCAAGATGGTCGGGAAACCGATGATAATTTCAATAATTCTTCACTTGCTATGGTCTATAATTACCCTCTCGATAGGAATCGGTCCATCGACGCCCGAGTTAATCTGACTCATCTTGATAATTTCAATACCGATCAATTCGATATAGACAGTTTGCGCGGTGAACTTTCTTACCTTTGGGGAAATGAGACTAACCAGTTTCGGCATGGCGTATCTATTAATCAAGTCAACTTGGATGGCGAGGGCTTTCAAGATGCTGTGGCACTGAATTCCTCCTGGCAGCGCAGTGGGTCAAACGGCTGGTATCAATCGGCATCTGTTGCTTATTCTCAGATTAGATTCGATACAGGTACCGGCTCTGAATCAAATAATCTGCGGGATGTTGATCAGGTTTTACTGACCGCTGGATTAACAAAGATAGCTGGCGCTTTTACCCAGTCTTTAAACCTTTATCACGCTGGCGAAGATCCTGAAAACCCAAATGGTGGCTCCCATAACGGCCGAAGTTTTACCGGCCTTGCTTACAGCGTACTTTACCGTTTGAGCACACAGCACACTCCCTATTTAAGAATTTCCGCCCAAGACGTTGAGCATGATGATGAACATCCTGTGTTTATCAATACTGTCCGTAGCGATGATAATCAATCCGCAACGGCAGGTTGGTTCTGGCAAGCCAGCAGAAAGCTAATGGTCACAGGTGATGTTAGCTATACTGAGAATTCCAGCAATATCGAGCTTTTTGATTTTTCGCGATTTAGGTTTCAGGCGGGTTTCAGATACAGGTTTTAACCGTAATAACTAGACAGGCAAAAAAGCCTTTATATCGAGCAATTTCATGATAAAAAAGACTAAAAATTATTTTGAGCGCATGTGCTACTACTTTATGCTGCTCTGTATCTCCTTAAACTCGCCAGCCATGTATGCAGCCGAAGGTGAAATTGCGGCGGGGCGAGTGGTCGCTGTGCGTGGCGAGGTTGTTGCGATTAATAGCGCCGGTGTATCTCGTGATCTGGGTCGGAGAAACCCAGTTTTTGCTGGCGATACAATTGTTACTGAGGCCGCGGCTTTTGCTCAAATTCGTATGACTGACTCAGCCATTATCTCACTAAAAGAATCTACTCGGTTTGAAATTGTCGATTACAGCTTTAGCGATGGTCAGGACACTAGCAACGACGTTATCAATATGCGCCTTATTCAAGGCGGTTTTAGAACCATTACGGGAGCCATCGGCAACCAAAACCGTGACGCATACAACGTTGAAACTGAGTTTTCAAGCATCGGTATTCGAGGCACTGACCACGAGGCTGTTATTGATGGAATTCTCTATGTTGGCGTGTATGACGGAGCAACAGTTATACAGAATTCGGGCGGAGAACTATCCTTAGGACTTCGGGCAGACTTCGACTTTGGTTTGGCTAGAAATGATCTATCGCCACCTGAAGGATTGTTACTTCAGCCTTCTCAATTGGGCGAAATTCCAGTACTTGATTTGGCTGAAATTGAGCAGGCCGAAGACGAGGGCGACGCTGAAAACGACGACGGCGCCAACGACGACGCAGCCGACGAAGAAAGAGCTGAAACCGCAGAAGATGACGACACAGCAGATGAGGATGCAGCTGAACCGGCAGATGCAAACGATGCTGAGGAGGCGGAAGATGCGTCAGCAGCTGAACCGGCAGATGCAAACGATGCTGAGGAGGCGGAAGATGCGTCAGCAG
>CAJWGN010000044.1 GCA_913031035.1 uncultured Gammaproteobacteria bacterium | reverse complement strand
ATGCGAACTTCAAACTCGTCTACCCTGACGGAACGGAAGAAGAGATTCTCAACGTGCCGAACTATCAGTTCAACTGGCAGAAAACTTACGACTTTAAAGAGCCTAAGTTCCTCCCTGCTGGCACGGAGATGGTGTTCCGCGCCACGTTCGATAATTCTGCGATGAATCCTTACAACCCAGATCCCTCAGCAGAGATTTCGTGGGGTGAGCAAACTTGGCAAGAGATGATGTTCGGTTTCTTTCGCTATGTAGACGCGGACACAGAAGAAGCAAGCGACGGTGAATAATTAAGTAGCCTAAACCAAGGCCTGGCCCTCGCTTGAGGGCCAGGCCTTTTTTTTGTTTTCTAATTACCTTAACCCTCCGGCTTTAATCAGCATCAAACCTTCGCTTCTCTCTCCCCCTGAACTCTCCCCCGTACACTTTACATCGAGGTATCCACAGTGGCTTACTTTAGGGTCATGACACCTCACGAAAGAGTTGCTAGACTAAAACGCTCATCAATCCCTTTTTGAAAGGCTAAGCATATGACTTCACTTCGTTTTCTCTTGATCCTAAGCCTTTTCTCGCCGTTGGTTTCAGCGGACACCACAGTTATCACGAATGTAAATGGCTACACTCTCAACAGCGACAAAACGCTTGTCCGCTTTAGCGCTATTGCGTTTACCAACGATGAGGTGGACAGGGTCTATTCCGAGCAGGAGAAGCCTCCTGAAAATGCCGACGTAACAATTGATGGCAACGGCCAGACTCTTATCCCAGGGCTAATTGATGCTCATGGTCACGTATTGAGCTATGGGTTAAGCCTGCTTAGGGTAGATTTGGTAGGCACTACAACTGAAACCGAGGCGGCTCAAAGAGTCGCTGAGTTTAGCGCTGTTAACCCTGAACTGGAATGGATTCAAGGCCGAGGCTGGAATCAAGTACTATGGGACAGCAATGCTTTCCCTAATTCCTCCAGTTTGGACGCTGAAGTTAGTGACAAACCTATCTGGCTCTCCAGAGTCGACGGCCACGCAGGATGGGCCAATTCAGCGGCAATGGCACTGTCCGGCATTAACAGACAGACAGAAGACCCAGATGGTGGACAAATCATTCGCGATGAAAACGGGGATGCCACAGGTGTGCTCATAGACAATGCCATGGCACTAGTGCGAAGTAATATCCCGGCTCTTACCAGTGAAGAAATCAAATACGCGCTAGCCACATCAATGAAAAGTTTAGCAACCTTTGGGCTAACCAGTGTTCATGATGCAGGGGCTGGGAGCAGCATTACCGGAGCCTATAAAGATTTAGCGGCGGAGCAAGCCATGCCAATCCGTGTCAACGCCATGATTTCTTCCCGCGACGAAAACTATAGCCTATTACTAGACGCTGGCCATTTCAGATCCAGTGACGACAGCCTAGCTATCAACAGTGTCAAGATAGCCGCCGATGGCGCTTTGGGTAGCCGAGGCGCAGCAATGATTGACGACTATTCTGATATGTCGAAGCATAAAGGCCTTCTACTTTTAGATCAAGAGCGCTTGGAGTACCTTATGCGCGCGGCAATGAATTCGAATTTTCAAGTGAACACTCACGCCATTGGCGATGCCGCCAACATGATTGTGTTAGACAATTATGAAAACCTTATTCGGGAAACCAATAGCCGAGATAGCCGCCACAGAGTCGAGCATGCTCAGATACTTCGCTTTGAAGACATCGTTCGTTTTGCCGAGCTCGGAGTAATTCCGTCTATGCAGGCGACACATGCCACGAGTGACAAAAATATGGCTCAAGATAGGATTGGAGAGATCCGCATTGAAGGTGCGTATGCCTGGCGTAAACTAATGGATGCGGGCGCTGTTATCGCCAATGGATCAGATTTCCCTGTCGAGTCCCCCAACCCATTTTTTGGCTTGCACGCGTCAATCACCCGTCAGGATAAAAACAATCAACCTGAAGGTGGCTGGTTTCCAGGCGAGAGTATGACCGCAGAAGAAGCCTTTGCCAGCTTCACAATTGATGCCGCCTATGCCGGTCACCAAGAAAACATCCTTGGCAGTCTAGAACCGGGAAAGAAAGCGGACTTTATCTTTTTGGACAGGGACATCTTCACTGTTCCAGCCTCTGAAATTTGGCAAACTCAAGTACTCGAAACTTGGGTCGGTGGAACCAAAGTAACCGATTGATTCTCAAAATAGTGCTTAAGCATATACCGAAAAATTACGGAGCTAGATCATCAATGAATAAGTTATTGCCGATCATACTGTTTGCCTCACTTAGCGCTTGCTCGCCAGCCCCTGAATCACAATTAAGTTCCGAGTTGAGTAACCTTGTGGAGCCTCAAAGCTCGACTGTCAGCCCAGAGGAACTCATCCGATGGCAGCAGCAAGCTGCCGATGTCACTATATCGCGAGACAAATGGGGCATCGCTCATATACATGGAAAAACCGATGCTGACACAGTTTTCGGCACTCTCTATGCTCAAGCAGAAGATGACTTTAATCGTATCGAGATAAACTATCTTAACGCGATGGGCCGCCTTGCCGAGGCTGAAGGCGAAGGCGAGTTGTTTAGAGATCTACGGATGAAGTTATTCATCGACCCAGAGGTACTGAAACAACAATATGTACTCAGCCCCGCTTGGCTGCAGAGCCTGATGAATTCATTTGCCGATGGCCTAAACTACTATCTTCACACCCATCCCGAGGTTACGCCTCAGGTTATCAATCGCTTTGAGCCTTGGATGGCACTTAGTTTTTCAGAAGGGAGTATTGGTGGGGATATAGAAAGAGTAAATTTACAGCTTCTTCAAGATTTCTATGGAACAAGCAATATGGTCGCGCAGCTAGAGTCTCCCAGTGATGAGGAACCTCGAGGCTCCAATGGATTCGCCATAGCACCGCAAAATTCGGCCAGCGGCAATGCGCTGCTTTTGATTAACCCCCACACATCTTTCTTTTTTCGTTCTGAGCTTCACATGATCAGCGATGAAGGGCTAAACGCCTATGGCGCAGTAACTTGGGGACAGTTCTTTATCTATCAAGGTTTCAACGAAAATACAGGATGGATGCACACCAGCAGTCGGGCTGATGCTATCGATGAATATTTGGAAACTATTATCGAAAAACGAGATGGCTTTTATTATCAGTTCGGCGACGAAGAACGCAAGCTTACCGAGAGTCAAATTACACTGCCCTATAAGTCCGGTGATGCCATGTCCAGTATTGAGGTGACTGTTTACCACAGTCATAACGGCCCTATCATTCGCGAAGTGGATGGTCAGTGGGTTTCTATCGCCTTAATGCAAGAGCCAATTAAAGCAATGACTCAGTCTTACAATCGCACTAAAACAAAAACCCATAAAGAATTTTACGAGACCATGGAGTTAATGACCAATTCTTCCAATAATACGGTTTATGCCGATTCTGATGGCAATATTTCCTACTATCATGGCAACTTTGTCCCTCGTAGAGACCCCAGTTTCGATTGGAACAAACCACTGGAAGGCAGCAACCCCGCAACCCAATGGCAGGGGCTTCATCCTGTAGACGAACTGATAACACTTTTCAACCCAGCTAACGGCTGGATTCAAAATACCAATAACACACCTTTTAATTCAGCAGGTGAATACAGCCCTAAACCAGAAGACTACCCAGCTTATATGGCCAACAACGCGGAAAACCCAAGAGGAATTCATGCAGTGAGAGTATTAGAGGGACAGTCAGACTTAACCATCGAATCGCTGATTGATGCAGCCTATGATCCACTGCTAACCGCATTCGAAGATCTTATACCGCCACTACTATCAACTACTGCCACAGACAACATGTCTGAAAGCGTCATTGGGCTAACGGCGGAAACATTAGCGTACATAAATCTCCTGCGGGATTGGGATTATCGATATTCGATTGATTCTACAGAGACTTCTCTGGCTGTATTCTGGGCCCAGCAGCTAATGGATGATGTAAGAGTTCAAGCCCGCACCGCTGATGTTAACATTTACGAGTTTATGGCCAGCAACACCACCGCTGCACAAAAGCTTGGCGCACTTCGTGTGGCAGCGCAAACCTTAGAATCAGATTTCGGTAGCTGGCAGGTACCTTGGGGCGAGATAAATCGTTATCAGAGGCTCAATGGTGACATAGTTCAAAATTTTGATGACGACGCTGTCAGTATACCCGTTGCGTTTGCGTCAAGCCGCTGGGGCTCCCTAGCATCCTTTGGAAGCCGCCGCTATCCTGGGACCAAAAAAATGTATGGCACTAGCGGCAATAGCTTTGTTGCGGCGGTTGAGTTTGGAGAGCGGCTGCGCGCTAAAGCTATTACCGTGGGCGGATTGCAGAGCGACCCAGACTCCTCTCACTTTGACGATCAAGCACAAATGTATGCCGACGGTGAATTTCGTGATGTCCTATTTTATCCAGAAGACATACAAGCTAACTTGGAAGTTGAATATCACCCTGGAGAATAGTGACTAAGGTATAGGAAAACGTAGTATGACTAGTCCATCAGCAGCACTGCATGGGATATTGAACTAAGCACTAAATCTCGAGCACAAAAAAAGAGGGCCAATGGCCCTCTTTTTTAACGTTTAGGATGTTTCGTGAAGCTTAATAACCGGCCGAGCCGCCATCTCCGCGTCGCGAGTCAGCAGCCCCCATGAAGAACCCGCTCTCCCTATCATAGTACACCGACATCGCAGCCCCTTGGGTGCCCCGCGCTCTTATGCGATGACCTTTAGCCTCATATAGACGAATAGTATCTGGTGACAGTGCGCCACTTTCGATGCTGGTAAAATCTGGAAGCCATTGGTGATGAATCCTACCTGCTTCAATTGCTTGTGCGATGTTCATCCCGTGATCAATGACATTCAGTATCGTCTGCATCGTGGTATTAATAATTGTTTTGCCACCTGGGCTGCCAGCGGTAAATAGCGGCTTTCCATCTTTCACAACAATGCTTGGTGTCATGCTAGAAAGCATACGTTTTTGAGGCTCGATCAAATTTGCTGCTGTGCCTATTAAACCTCGCGAGTTAGTTACACCTGGCACCGCATTAAAATCACCCATCTCGTTATTAAGCAAGTAACCACCACCTGCCACGACAATTCCTGATCCATAACCAAACTCCAGCGTATAGGTCATGCTGACCATGTTGCCGTCTTTGTCCACGACAGAGAAATGAGTAGTTTCATCACTCTCATATACCTGTGCAAATTTCTCAGGACTACTTTCAGATTTCTGATCCATGTTTATAGAGGCACGCAATGTGGCAGCATAGTCTTTATTCATCAATCGATCTAATGGCATACCTTCATTAAAATCTGGATCGCCCAAATGCTCAGCTCTATCTGCATAAGCGCGACGCATCGCTTCTGTCAGAACATGAAGATAGTCAGCTGAATTATGCCCCATAGCCTCAAGGTCATAGCCCTCTAAAATATTCAACATCTCAATCATCGTAACCCCACCAGAACTTGGTGGTGCCATGCTGATTATTTCATGGCCACGGTAAGTACCACGAACAGGGTCACGCTCAACTGGCTCATAAAGGGCTAAATCTTCTTGCGTTATAATGCCGCCGTTGGCCACCATGAAATCAGCAAGACGTTCAGCGTTTTCACCCTTATAAAATCCATCTCTACCTTCGTTTTGTATTAACTCCAGCGTCTTGGCGAGGTCGGCTTGCACCCAAGTTTCACCTAGCTCATAAAGCGACCCGTCAGCTTTAAAGAACTTGGCCATTGTTGATGGGTAAGATGAAAACCGTTGCTTGCTTCGAGAAAAGCCCGAGTACAAGGAATAAGTAATTGGGATACCTTCGCGAGCTAGCTTTACAGCTGGCGCCACCAGATCTTCCCAGGGCAGACTGCCCAGCTCTTGATGAGCTTCCCAGAGACCTGCCACGGTGCCCGGCACACCAACTGCCAATGCCCCAAAATGGTTTGAATTATCAGCTACGTTGCCATCCAGCCCGAGATACATTTCTCTTGTCGCTGCCAATGGGGCCTTTTCTCTAAAATCAAATGTCGTGGCATCACCATCATCACCGGCATAAACCATGAATCCACCGCCGCCAATATTGCCGGCACTCGGCCAGGCCACCGCTAGAGCAAAGGCCGTAGCAACCGCAGCGTCAATAGCATTGCCTCCCTGTTTCAAGGTCTCAACACCAACGTCTGAAGCTAGCATCGACGCGCTTGTTACAACGCCGTTTTTGGCACGTAGAGGTGTTCGCCCTCCTTGGGCAAAAGAGGCTGAAACCAGCACCAAACTCAAAAATAACACGATGCTTTTGAAGAAACGGCAATTGCCCATAAATTTTCTCATTGAATATCCATTTAATAAAGTGGCTTAACGAAATCTTAATTTTAATCCGATTAATTAGTTAACGGTATTATTCCAGTGCCACTATAGATTAGCAATTCACAAATTTTAGACCGCCAACTTTCAGACAAAACTATATCATAGCCACTGTAATCAAGAAGATTACGCTAAATAAGCCAGTTGTCATTGTCAGCTTGGAAGCTGAAGTGATAAGTTTCACAATCACCGAGCTCTATGGCCCGCTCGCCTGTTCTGCGAAAATTGCTATCGAGTCATCATCAACTTCTAACTATGACGGCTACCCATATGAATTTATCAATATCTTTTAGACTAACCGCAATCTGTTTTCTTTTAACAATGCTAGCGGCCTGCGGAGAATCTAGCCCTGAGCCTAAATCTACTGTGGACGCGTCAGCTAGCCTCGCCTCTTCCATAGAGCCCGAATCGGAAGCTGAGTTAATCACCCGAGCTCGGGGGATTCATGAGCGAGTGATTACCCTGGACACCCATGCTGACATCAATACCAGCAATTTTACCCCCGACAATAACTACAGCGATAATTTAGATACTCAGGTAAACCTTCCTAAAATGACAGAGGGCGGCCTAGATGTTGCTTGGTTCATTGTTTATACCGGTCAAGATACCCTTGATGATGCAGGCTACGCAACGGCCTATGCTAATGCTATTGATAAATTTGAAGCGATTCACAGGCTCACTGAAGAAATTGCCCCAGATCAGATCGAACTAGCCTACACATCAGACGATGTGAGACGCATCAATGGCGATGGCAAAAAAGTTGCCATGATAGGAATCGAAAACGCTTATCCGGTCGGACTAGACATGGCTAATATCGAAGATTTCCATCGTCGGGGTGGTCGCTACATGTCCCTTGCCCACAACGGACACAGTCAATTCGCCGACTCTCAGACTGGCGAAATGGCAAATGAATATTTACATGGTGGTCTCAGCGATATCGGCCGAGACGCAATTGCTGAAATGAACAGACTAGGCATCATGGTTGATATATCTCACCCATCCATGGATGCGATTTCGCAGATGTTAGATATAAGCCGAGCACCGGTAGTTGCCTCCCACTCGTCTGCGCGGAGTTTAACAAACCACACCCGCAATCTTAGTGATGACTTACTCCAGCGTGTTAAGGAAAACGGTGGCGTTGTGCAAACAGTCGCTTTCGGAAGCTACATTAACGAAGCACGGCGGGTTTTCCTGCAAACAGAACGCACAGAAATAATAGAGCGTGTAGCCGCTGAGCTAAATTTTGAAACACTCACCCCAGAACAGGTTGCAGCTTTAAACCCAGTGGCAACGCTAGCTTATGAGGCAGCACAACAGGCAATGTTGCAGACCGCGAATGCGGAGGTGAATAAGGTAGCTCCTAAAGCAACCGTCTCAGATCTCGTCGATCACATTGAGTATATGGTCGATCTTATTGGCTTAGAGCACGTTGGCATTAGTTCAGACTTTGATGGAGGCGGCGGCATAGACGGCTGGAACGATGCGTCTGAAACGTTTAACGTAACTGCCGAACTTGTACGCAGAAAGTATAGCGAAGAAGAGATTGGAATGCTTTGGAGCGGAAATTTGCTTCGCGTATTGGACGATGTCCAGCTCGTTGCTAGTGATATTCAAGCAGGAAATTAATTGTTAGCCGGCAAGGCATGAAGTTTGGAATTCCCAAGCAACTAGCACTTTAGGTTAACTACTAATAATTGAAAGACGAATTTGCCATAAAAAGCCTTTAGGAGGTCCTAAAAACAAGCCAATACATCCCTAAACTGTGAGCCAAGTTCAAGTTTAGGGGATACATTTTTATGCTAATTGTTATCAGTCGATATATCATTAGGCACGGCACAAGAGAATGCGTACATGAAGTTTATGGGCCCCCCTCTTAAGTAAAACCTGATTTAACAAGCTGAAAGGCGCAAAAATGAACGGTCTTTATCTATCGACAAAACAACCAAACCCGGTGATTGGGCTTAACAGTACGCTTATCCGACACATTATTGTTTTGATGTCATCAATCAGCTTAGTCTTTGCTCAGCTGCCAAGTTTAGCTCAAAGCACCGCTGTCACTTACGAAATTGCCGGGGGAGTTATTTCCACTACTGGCGAAGTCATTGCGCGAGATAGTAGTGGAGCCGATCGCTCTTTGCGCAGAAAATCTCAGATCCGGGTTGGTGATACTTTATATACAGGCCCGAATGCGTCGACCCAAATACGCATGGTCGATAACGCTGTTATAGCCTTAAAAGAGCTGACAGAGTTTTCGGTCATCGCCTATCAGTATAATAATACAGAAACAGATTCTGTCTCTATACGGTTAATAAAAGGTGGTTTTCGAACCATTACCGGAGCGATTGGTGATCAAAATAAAGAAGCCTATAAAGCTAGCGTTGCAGATTTTGCTACCATTGGCATTCGAGGCACCGACTACGAGGTTTCAATTTCCGAGACAGGGGAAATGTTCACTGGCGTATATGATGGCGGAACCGTAGTTTCAAACAACGGAGGATCGTTGGATTTAGGTGTTTTTGCCGATTTTGATTTCGCGCGAATAGAAAACGAAAACACCCCCCCGGAGGGACTGTTAGTTCAGTCTCCTGAAATTGGCAATATTTTAATTAACAACATTATCGAGGATGAGGAAGAGGAAGAGGAAGAATCAGAGACTCCTGAGGCTTCTGAAACTGTAGAGGCCGAAGATGAGACCTCCGCGGCACCTGAGACCGCAGAGAATGAAACACCGGAGGTTATAGAGGCTGAGGTTGTAAACGGTGGCGGCGATACAGGGACTACTCAAGATTCGAATACAAGTTCCAATAGTGGAAACAGTAATAATGCGTCCTCACCTTCAGCGCTCACTCAAAACATCACCGCACAATCATCAGCCCCTGATACTTCAGATCCCACTGTTGTAATTGCTGAAAGAACTGGAATAACAGCGTCTGGCCCAGACAATCAAAATGACGGCCAATCAACAATCGATTCAGGAATTGAAGTCATCAGTCCTGGAAATACCAACTCTGTCATAACAGAGACGACAATCCTCTCGGTTTCGCCACCTCAAACAACGCCAGCAACCATTACAACAGCTAACTTTCTAAGTGCGACGCTATCACCTGAAACCAATTCCGATTCCAGCAGCTTAGCAGCTAGCATTAACCCAAATGAGTTCGGATCTGGATTGGAAACATGTTCAGCGAACAATTCAGAGTGCCAAAATAGTACGTTAGATCCAGAGGAATTTGAATCAAGTGGTATTATCGAAGATGTCCCCATTGACCCATCCATTGCTACCGATATCGATGACTCTGTCAATTCGATATTCGTTCAGGCACCCGATCCGGCACTAGATCCAACACTAGATTCGGCACTAGTCCCGGCAGTAGATCCAACACTTGTCCCGGCATTAGACCCAGCACTAGTCCCGGCATTAGATCCAACACTTGTCCCGGCACTAGATCCAACACTTGTCCCGGCACTAGATCCAACACTAGATCCGGCGCTAGACATCGAAACTGTCGATACGGCCGCACCAGTTCCTAGTGAAGATGAAGATGACACCAGCGTACTCCCGCCTCGTGGTCGAGTAAGTGCTGAGCTCAGTGTTTATAGAACAGAAGAATCCCGAAATAAGGAAAAAAATAATTTAGACGGGCACAGCATTAGCTGGGGCCGTTGGGGCAATCCTGCGTCCGGTAATTGGGTGGTTATAGACTCTATAGGAGAAAATAAAATTCGCCTGACTACTGGTGACTATACTGCTGAGCTTCTACCTTCAGATATCGCCGACCTCTCTGGTTCTTTTGTTTACGGAACCAATGTGGCCTCGTCTTTCATCGGCCATGGGTCAGCTGGCGCTATAGATTCGTTAATAGCTCAGATGAATGTGGAGTTTGATACTGGGCAGATCAGTGGCGGGGTATTGCAAATAATTACCGGAGACCAAACCTGGGGCCTCGAATTTAGTGGCGCAATTAGTCAAGGATCCGTTCAACTTAACGGGGTAAATGGCAGGTTGAGCAACTCTACCGGCATTCTAAGTACGGATTTAAACTCTAGTTTAGGTGGCGCCTTTACTGGCGAGAAAGCTGAAGCGTTTATTGGCGGCTTCAATTTAATAGACGCAAATAATCCAGCAAACAATGTTCAAGGCCTCTACACGATGGAGCGTTAGCCTCGCATTCTTTGCTATCGGTCAAGGTAGATTACTGGCAAAAAGATCGCTTCTCGCCTCTGAGATCAGGCTGTCATTTCAGACTACCCAAACCGCTTGGCAGATCTTTTTTTAATTTATCGCGGAAGCCTTTACAGTCTTCCGCACCTCTTACGTGCCGATTCTATCGAGGTGGACCCGTACAAGCCGACACTCTGAAAATTGCGTTCATCAAGATAATGTTAAGACCGTCCAGATAAGCTCTGACGGTCGGGCCCTAAGTGAAAGCCACAATCTCTCCAGCACCTCTGGATTGTGTTATCACAAACGGCTTGAAGGCCAACTACTTGCGGTTTTCTTCACAAAGATAGCGGCTTGCCGGTAAATCATCTGGCCCTTGAAATCCAGCAGCATTGATCCCGTCATTTAAACGAATGGGAGTGTAAATATCAGCCCCTCTCACCAACACAATCAGCTCTTGCGCAACCTTAAGATGTAAACCTAAGATATAAAAAGGGAAGCTAAAGAATAACCTCCCTTTTTATGACATCAAAATTTAACCTTACAAGTCGTTCCAGTTAAGAATCGCATTATAAACAAAGCCATGATCATGTAAGTTGACATGGCGATGCATTGGATTCCAATTAAACATCACCACGTGACCATCACCTACCGGCTTGCTGATCAGTGCTGGCTGACCATCTATAACGCTCTCACCTTTGACGATTCCACCGGAAATAACTAAAGACGAGAACGTATTTGATTCCTTCTCATCGGCAGCGGAATTTTCAGGCTCATCTTCAAATGACTTAATACCAAACTGCAGAGGTGAGTATTTTCTATCATAGTCAGCAACCGAAAAGACCGGCGCATTGCCGCGCATCACATGGCTCAACTCACCATAGCCGTAAACCAGTGGAGAGCTTAAATCAGTAACCTTGGCCGTCATTATGGAGCCCGGTGTATTCATCGACCCCACATCACGCTTTATGATCCCTCTCACAATGCCTGAGTCGCTAGCCAGAACACCAGCCGATCCAAAGGTTACTAGAGTGCCGCCGCCGCGTATAAAACCATCAAAAGCCTCCATCCCTTTAAAACCCATGCCTCCAGTAATATCTTCAGAGCTCAGAATATGGCCGTGACTTGGGGTTTCAGATGTATTGGTGTAAGGCAAGGGGGACCACTTAGGATCGACGCCACCTATGATTTGACCTAGGGTAGTACTGCCGCGCATATGAGGTATCAGAATGACATCGAATTCCTCGAGGAACTCGCCCTGACGAGCCCTGTCTTTTGAAAATAGAGTATAAGGAATATTTGCCTCATCGAGCGAATATCGTACCCAACCAGCATTTTGAGTTGAAAACCAAGACTGGTAAACGCCTATTCTAGGCAAGTCTGCCTCGTGCATAGATACATCTGGCATCGAGCGAATATTCGTTACCGATAATCGGGTTTCTGCTAACACCGCTTCAATAGACTCTTTGTCTGCATTCGCCACGTCGATAAGCAAACTCCCTGCTGGAAAATCTGACCCTCTGGCCTCGAAGCTTTCTTCAACAATCCAAACAGGCGTACCTTTTAGGGCAAACCGTGTTGGGCCAAGTTCACGCTGACCATGATTAGCTATCGCCCAGACATTACCTCCACTGGGCAATCGCGCCTTAGGCAAGAACTGATCGCCACCCACATAAGACTCGCTTCGATGCTCTAACACGTCAATATCATCTATCTCAACAACATCAACCCCATAAATTAACCCGAACGTCCATGAAACATCATCATAAGGCGGCACCTCAACATCCGACGGAAAATCCTGCTTCTGCAGCAGTGTTTTTGCCAAGGGACCATAGGGCTGATTCAATTTGATTAGGAGATCGCCTTGCTCCACGTCAACATCTCCATAGCTACCGCGCCTGGTAACTCGCTGAACCTCAATAGCATGACGCTCTAGCGCACCTAACATATAGTTGGTTGAATCCTGGTCTGTTTGCGATTGAGGAATCAGGTAAGCATAGGGCGCTTCTTCAATCCCTTTTTCTAAGGCATCCACTCCTTTCTGGTAATAGTTTGATAAAAACATGAAGGAATTGTTAGCAACCATTTCTAGCGAAGCGATAACGCCGGTCTGCATATAATTGGTATTATTGCGCATAGACCAGATAAGTTTTTCTGGAGGCGGCGATGGCCGATACCAAGTTCGTTCCGTAACCTGCTCGCCAGCGTAACTGGAATTTCCTAAATCCCTTTCCATCGTATCGGCACTGTTGTTACCAAAGGTTTCATAAAAGCGCCCCATACCGTTGTGATTATTGGTTGCCCACAGCATGTAGCCTGGATACCATCCGGTATAAAACCCCCAAGTCCAAACACCTTCTAATCCCAAGCCAGACAAGCGACTGATTTCATAATTTGAAAGAAGCTGCCACTCACTGATCGTAATAGGGCTAACGCCTTCGTTATAAGGCCCCGTTCCACCGGCGACATAAAGCAGTGGAACAGACTCATGCAAATCTAAACTTACAGTAGGCTTCCACTCATACACCCCTTTGATGTAATTCTGAGTAATTGGTTGGGTAATGGAAATCCCATCACGGTTGTTATCATGAAAGGTGTAGTGCCCCCAAAACGGTGAACTCCTTGGAGGCATATCGTTGTAATCGGTGTGGCCTTTGATATTACGCTTATACCATTCCACTTGCCTCATGCGGCCATCGACGTCGAACACCGGGGTGATCAAGGTAATAACATTTTGTCGAATAGAAACAAACGGCTCGCTAGTTTCTACCGCGAGACGATACGCCAACTCCATTACCATTTCTGGCGGACCCAATTCAGGCGAATGTAATCCCGCAGTCATCCAATAGATTGGTAAGGCGTTTTCAATTATGTCTTTAGCGGTATCTCTATCGGTCAACCGGGGGTCTGAAAGGTCATTTAGATACTTCTTATAGGTTTCAATATTCTTTAGATGCTCCGGCTCAGCAATTGCCACAACAATCATGTCGCGCCCCTCTAGGCTTTGCCCTAATTGAAATATTTCAACTCTATCTGACGCTGCTGCCAAGACTTTAAAGTAGGCGTAAATCTCATCGACTTGCGTTAACTCACCGGGGGTGCCCACTGTATAACCCAAAACATCCCTAGGGCTAGGGATCGTTGGATGATCAGGAAGGGAATCTACCCATTGAGTCAAATAATCCTCACTGGTGGTAGAAGCTCGAATCGCATCTGTCTCCTCTTGGTCGATAGGCATTAACTGAACTGCTGACTGCGCTAAACACAGCCCACTGATTAAGCATCCAATAGTTATCAATGCTGCCTTTCCTGCCGAAGTATTTTTCATAGGCTTAGCTCTTCTCCCAATGAATTATTATAATTTGGGCAATGTGATTTTTAGATTTATCGAGATGGACGCGCATGAGCCGACGCCCTGAAAATCGCATTCATCAAGATAATGTTAAGACCGTCCAGATAAGCTCTGACGGTCGGGTCTTGGGTGAAGGCGACAATCTCTCCAGCACCGCTGGATTGTGATATCACAAACGGCTTGTAGGCCAACTGCTTGCGGTTCTCTTCCCAAAGATAGCCGCTTGCTAGCAAATCATCTGGCCCTTGAAATCTAGCAACATTGATTCCATCATTTATACGAATAGGAGTGTAAATATCACCCCCTCTCACCAAAACATTCAGCTCCTGCGCAACTCCAGCGCTCAGCCAATGCTCCGGGTGCACATCGGCACGCACCAGAACACCTGCCACGCTGTATGGGTCGTCTTCCAAGGCAACCACCTGATTTTCGTAGGCCTCTGCCTCACTCAGATATCGCCCTTCTACTGTCGCCTCGTCTCTATCAGTATCCGGAATCTCTTTAAGTTCAACAACGGCCCGCTCCCTTCGTACTGCCAACATATCGACATCTGGATCGGCAAGAAAACGAGTGGCGTTGCCGAGAGAAATAAGCACCCCACCTTGACGAACCCAAGTTTTGATATTTTCAATTCCTGTTTGACCCAAAGCACTTTTATATCCAGCCCCATTCATTACCGGCAGTATTAGGACCTGATAACGGTTTAAATTGGCTGTGCGCAATCGGTCCACCCTAACTGGTGTAACCGGATAATCGAATTGGCGTTCTATAACAAACCGTGTGTTGCCAGCACTATAAGACGCGGTTGGTTCATCCCAAGCCATCGCGATTTTTATCTCGTTGTGTCTAACCACATTCCTACTACCAAAGTTTGGACCGTCGGTAACCCAGCTATCGTTAACAGCAACGACTTTTGCACCGGTTTTTTCGGCAATGTCTGTCACTATAGAAAAGAGGTTCTCTGCATTATCGGCCACATCGACAATGAGAGAACCTGCGGGGTACTCATTGCCATTATTGGTAAAACGTTTGTCATTGCTCTTAACGGCGATGCCAGCTTGCAAGGCATTCGCTAAGAATCGAACAGCGGTGGCCTCTCCCCAGGGTACGATATAGGAAACACTAGCCTGTCCCCCGTCAACACTGCCAGCCTGAAAAAGGTCAGTACCGGCAAGTTCAAAATCACCGTTAGGGACGCGATTGCAGGTATTGCTTTGAATATTGAACATTATTGGCAATGACCACCCTGTTACGTCGTAAATCTCATCGGGCAAGTTATCTGCCCGGCGGCGCTCTTGCTCGGCGAGAAAATCCTCAGCCATTGGCACATCTAAGTCCATTAGCGTTCGAATAAACCGCTTAGCAGGCTGATCAGTTCTTATGACATAACTGCCCGCTTCATACGACTGCCCGCAGGCACTAAACCTGGCTAAGGCGCGATTAACTTCAACATCTTGACGCGACAATAAACCGGCCAATTTATTAACTGCAGCCTGATCGTCTTGCACTGGCAGGATGTAGGATCTGACATCCTCTTTTTGTCCTTCTTCAATTGCGCTTACTCGGTAGTTATAAAAATCGTTAAGGAATTTCTCCCGATTGACCGCCACCGTCTCGGCAGTGGATAAAGAAGTAACAAAATGATTTCGCACTGTCTCTCGATAGTGCAGCTCATTGCCATCGTATTGGCGGAATACCATGCCTCTAGTGGAGGCCTGCTCGTAGGTCATAGCAACGCTGCCAAAGTATGAGGGCCAACTGGCCCCATATCCTGGATAAAACGCATCATAGACTTCTCGAGTAAAGTAATCGATACCAAATTCATCAAACCAGCGGGCATTATTACGACCAAAAATCTGCAAGCTCGCTGTTTGATCTTCTGCTAAGTGAGGATTGTAGGGCACTGCCTCCGGCGCGAAGTAATAAGTGCCATCAGAACCCATTTCATGAGCATCCACGTAGGCAACTGGATACCATTCCAGCATTGCTTTAGCTCGGCCTATAGTTTCGGGCTGAGTTTGAATAAACCAATCGCGGTTCATATCGAATAAGTAATGGTTGGTTCGTCCACCAGGCCATGGCTCATCGTGTTCGGCAGAATTTCTATCAGAGTCCGGCGTTAAACCCTCGGCAGTCGTAAACTGATGAATAAATCGATCACGACCATCAGGGTTTTGCATAGGGTCTATGATCACGACCGTGTTGCGCATAATCTCAGCAACTCTAGGGTCCGAGCGTGACGCCAGCAAATGGTAAGCGGTCAACATAGAGGCATCCGTTGAAGATATCTCATTGCCATGAACCCCGTAGGAAAGCCAAGTGACGGCTGGCTGATCCGGAATAATATTTGATGCTGTACTTTCATCGGTGTCACGGGGATCACTTAAACGCTGCATCCCAGCTTTTACTGACTCTATTTTCTCTAAATTCTGTGGTGAGGAGATAACCGCATAAATAAGCTCACGGTCTTGCCAGCTGCGCGCATATTCTTTGAGGATAACCCTGTCCGGAGCTGCTTGCGCCAATGCTTCGAAGTATTTTATCGCGTCTCGATGCCATGTGATTTTCTCGCCTGGTGAGTAGCCGAGCACATCCTCAATACTTGGAATCACCGGGTCGTAGTTCGCGTTTGGCCAAAACTCAAAATCATCCTGAGCCAAAGTAATATTACTCAAGAGACAGAAGAGCACACCAAAGAATAACGATGGTATTGAAAAAAAAGTAGATTTCATAACAATGCCTTCCCCGCAGTTAATAAATTCTGAAATTAAAAGCTTAACTATTTAGCTTAAACAGAGCTTTAGAGTAGCTGTTTTTGCTAGCAGCATCTAGGCCCCCTCAAAACTAACCCTACAAAACAGCTCTAGAGATCAACGGTTGTCAGAGCCAATTTTGCTCGGTATAAGTAGCATTAGTAGCTAATCGTTTAAAGAGCCATCGATGAAAGAAAAAAATTCAAAAATTAATATAGATTTCAATTACCTACAGCCTGATGAGATGATTGAACGAGCAAAAAAATTCTATCAGCTGGTGAATTCCCGAAGGTCAGTGCGGGATTTTGAAAGCAGGGGCATCCCTAAAGAGGTTATTCAACACTGCCTACGTGCCGCTGGCACTGCTCCTAGCGGCGCAAACCGGCAGCCTTGGCATTTCGCTGTAATAAGTAACCCCCTTATCAAAAAACAGATTCGAGAAGGTGCAGAATTGGAAGAGCAGGAGTTTTATGCCAGCCGCGCGCCCCAAGACTGGCTCGACGCTTTAGCGCCGCTTGGTACAGATGCTAAAAAGCCATTCTTAGAACATGCACCCTACCTTATTGTGATCTTCGCGGAAAAATACAGTATGGATGCTAAAAACAAAAAACAAAAAAATTACTACGTAACGGAGTCAGTAGGGATTGCGACCGGTCTGTTAATCACAGCGCTGCACGGCGCTGGACTTGCCACGCTCACTCATACGCCAGCACCAATGAAGTTTCTTAATCAAATATTGGGACGGCCCCAGGCAGAGAAACCCTTAATGATCTTGGTGGTTGGCTACCCAGAAAAGGATGCCAAAGTCCCCGCTATAAAGCGCAAGGACCTAAGTGAAGTCGCCAGCTTTCATTGAGCGACCTATCTTGGCCGTCTAAACCCCTTCGAAAAAAATAAACTATTCATAAACAGTTTATTGGTGCCAAAAAAGTAAGCTCTGAAATTGGGATTGTCAGAAAACAAAATAACACTACCCTGACCGTGGCGCTCGGCAATTGCCATAGCTTTGCCCGCTAACTCGGCTTGATTCTCATCGGATGCGTAGCCAGAAAGTAAGGATTTTTCTGGTATCTTAATAACCGTTGCCCAAGGGTTTTCTGGCGGATCAAAAGCTATCAAGGAATTGCGGTGACTTGCTATTTGGCGATTAGAAATGCCATAACCTATTGGATGAGTTATATCTAAATCTCCGGCCATGATCGCGCCACCGATAATGGCTTTAGCTTCGATATCAGTTTTGTCGCCATAATCGAAGCGCCCCCCGTCTGCATCATTTACCACTTTGGTTTTAGAGTCAGGGTACAACACATTATCATAAGCCCATTGGGCCCCCTGACGCATAGCAACTAGCGTGCCCCCTTGACGGACCCAGCTTTTTATCTGCTCTTTGCGGGCGGTTAAATCGCTGTGATTACCACCCACAATCACTAAATGCGTGTAGTCGCTTAAATTCAATGAAGCCAGCCGACGCTTATCAAACAGCTGCACAGGCATGCTCATACGTTTATCCAATTGATGCCAAACCTCACCAGCGTCATACGCCGTAATACCCTCGCCAACGAGTACCAGAACTTTCGGCTTTTCGATAGCAGAGAAACTATTACTCCCTAGATCCATCCCTGTCTGAGAGGTGTGACCTGCGTTAATAGCATGCACCCTAATGCCGTCATCCTTAGCGATTGAACTCATCATCTCATGAATTTTATCATCTCTAAGGCCGCCTCCTTGCCAACCAAGGGGAACTAAAATACTTCCCCGCGGCAATGAGATCTCACCTTCGCTGCTGGATAAAGCCAGCGGCTTATTGGCGAATTTCGGGCGCAGCCCAGCATCAAGTAATTTGTACAAAGCTCGCGGCGCATAATAGTCAGACCAAGAAAAAAGATAGGCATAAGTGGCACGATCAGGCTCCGCTTCGACCGGAAATTCAGCATAAACCTGCTCGCCAAGATTGCCGCGGATATCGCGGCTTCCTAGAGCTGCAAAATCAAAATCGAATGCCAACGGCAGCGTCCAAGCAGAGACATCGTAAAAAGTGTCATTCTCGAATGTTGTAATTTTCTCGAAAAGGGCTTTTACCATTCGATATTGAGTTTGTGTTGTTTCGACTACATAGGAATGGTCAGCAGCAAAACTTACACCATTAATCGTTACATCAGCGCTCAACTTGTTAACTCGTATTTGATGCCGGTTTAATATATCCAAAGCATGATAGGCCCTGGCTTTATCTCCAGGCACTGAAAAAACGTAGCCTTTAGTTGCATCTCCCTCAGCAAGTTTCAAACCATCCTGATAAAATCGGAGCTGGTAAGCGAGCAGCTCTTGGCGCATCTCAACGCCGGCCCTTATCATTTCCAGTGAAGTGCGATATTGAGTTCGAATATTGTCTCGAAAAGACAGGACCCCATGAACAGTTTCTAACAACCCTTCTGAACTCGCTTGCTCAAACAGCATCCCCATACTGGCATGCATATGCGGATAAGTAGAGCCCTTGCCGATATAGTAGTTGTCATAGCCTTCTTCATTAAAGTAAAGACGTTGCTCAGAATCTAGCCATGAACGCGGTCGCTCAGAAACTCGATCTAACAGTTCCATTGATTCTTTAGGAATAAGTGGAAATGTTCTATCTGGCGCTCCGGGGTGAAAATAATAAGTACTGTTGGCGCCCATCTCATGGTAATCCACAGTGATATTAGGCTTCCATTGATGAAACTTTGCGACCCACCCCTGAGGCTCTGGATGCTGCAAGATTAGCCATTGCCGATTCAAATCGAACCAGTAATGATTGGTTCGCCCGCCTGGCCAAAATGTATTATGAAGCAAATGGTTTGGGTCTGTTACCGGGACATTGGCTCCGTGCATATGATTCCAAGCTGACATTCGGCTATTGCCATCGGGATTAAACACCGCAATCAAAATTATAACGCTTTGCTCTAGAGTAGCCTCAATCTCGCTGCCTTGAGCTGCCGCCAAGTGATACGCCACTGCCATAGATGAATCTGTTGAACTCACCTCCGCACCGTGAACGCCATAGTTAAGCCATGTCACCACAGGCATATCATCTTGCAGTTCTTGGGAACTACTAGGGTCACTTAGCGCTACGTGTGCCGCTCGTATTTCATCAATCCTGGCATGATTCTCCGGCGAAGTAATGGTGAGCCCAATAATAGGCCGGCGCTCATGGGTGTAAGCAATTACCTCAGAACTCACTCGTGGCGACATTTCTGCCAACATCTCCATATACCGAACTAGTAGGTCATTTCGGGCAATTCGGTGCCCCAACGGGTGACCAATAATCTCTTCTGGGCGAGGTATCTCTGGATTGAAGCTTATTGAATCAGCGTAGAAAGGCATGTCTCGGGCCACCTGAGACAAGACAAAAGATGATGCCAACAAAGACATCAAACCAACCAGCACAGCTCTAACTTTAAAAATCATTGGGGAATCTAGCCTCGTACTTAAGATTTAAATGACCGCACATAATTGAGGTTGGCGGATGAAGGGTCTTCATCTAGTAACTATCAACAAGAGTAAAAGATGCAGGGATTGCCGCTTCGTGTCCAGTCGCTTAGTTAAACTGCTTTAATCAGCGCATAAAAAAAGCCCGACTCTTACGAGACGGGCTTTTTATCAATAAGGGTAGCTTACTCAGGATTGCCTATTGGCGTGCCTTCTTTTCTAAACTCACCGTAAAGGAACTCTTCAGAGAACTCAGCACATTTGAATTCAAGTAATTGCATGTTCTCATCTACGTGGCGGTAAATAGGAAAGCTCACCTTCCACGGAGCTGTAAACGTATTAGCGTCCGTCATGGTCGCTTCATACTGAATATGATTAGCACCCATTGGCGTCCAACGCTCCTCTACAACCATTTGATAGCTGTGGTGGTTGCCAGCGCTATCGAACCAAGTATTTTCCATTTGGCCACTTACACTAACGACAAGCGTGTCACCTTCCCAATAAGCATTTGAATGTCCCATCCATGCGTCCACCTGAGACTCAAGCTCAGGTTGATCAACATAAACGATCCGATTTGACTCGGCGAATTCGTAAGCTACCAAAACCACATCTGTTGACTGAATAATCTGAAAAGGAAATGGCAGATAATTAGCTCGTGGAATCCCAGGCATATAGCATTTTGTCAAAGGATCAAGATTATGGGCATCAGCTTTGTTCAAATCTCTTTGCCGGCGCCCTTGTTCGTTGTAAGGAATACCGCCACCCTCAACAATCCCAAGACTTGCTGGCACAGCAGAAGCGGCACCCATCTCTCGAGGATGCGGACCATAAGAAGCTGCATGTGGCTCAACATTGTAATGAGCTGTTGTCATCGCTTGCCAAATGCCGCTTAGATCAGGCTTCCCTGATGGAGTGCGAGCTATCTCACCGTTCTGCGCTGCTGCTGTTAGCGAAAGAAAACCTGTCGCCATAGTTAAAAAAGATATTGATAGAAGCTTTGTAAATGTAATTTTCATTGATAATCCTTAATTCAATTACCTGGTTTTAAAGAGAGATTAGCTGTATGAACTAGCGTGAACCGCCTTCGGCGGCTCTTTGCTCTTCCATACGTTCACCACGAAGAATATTCACCATTCCATAATTTCCTTCATGGCAGGCATATTCATAGATCTGACCTGCTAGTTTAGTCATTGGAACAATTGCTGTGATTTTATCTGTGAACGTGGAAGGGTCGTCAATGGTGAATTCATAATCAACATTGTCAAACGCCGTTCGAGTAAACCGTTCAGTTAAAATCATATCCTTGTTAGCGCCGGTGCTGTTAAATGTTTGTCGAAGACCATTAAAGTTCTTAGTCTCAACAACCAATGTGTCACCGTCATAGTAGCCACGAGAATCTCCTGACCAGAGAGTAATATTTTCATCAAGTTCAGGCTTATCACCCAAATGAACAATCCGGGCATCGTGGATCATTTCTGTCATGATCACAGCGGTGTCTTTGCTCTGAACAATTTGCAAATTATTATTGTACAGACTCGGCAAAAACGGAGGTCCCGAATTAAAGCCAACGATGCAACGTTCTGAAAGACCACGATCTTCTGGACCTGCTTTCGCGATACCGCCAACAACATAGCGTACAGGTCGCGTGCTTGGAATATCAGGACCAAGGCCACCGTATTGACGTGGCGCACCTTCTACTGCATCCGGAACCCGGCCGTCGAGAGGATAGACAATATGAGACGATCTTACTGTCTCACTAAGGCCTCTGACTTCAAACCAAAAGTCGTTGTAACCACCAGGGTTATCTGTGGCATCTGGGGCGCCTGGATTAATCACCCTTTTGGCCGCTAGCGCATCGGCTGCCGCTGCACTGGTTTCTTGCTCCGCGATTGCTTCTTCGACTTGCTCGCGAGTAAGGAATTCTTGATTTCCATATTTTTTAGGTCGTTGCATTGGAGTGTTAGAGCTAAAGTTCCAAACGCCTTGCAAATCTGGCTGTCCATATTCAGTTCTAGGAACTTCATAGACAGCATCAGATTGGGCTAATGCAACACCGCTAAAAGCGGTAAGTGTCGAAAGTATAAAGATATTTTTTAAGTTCATTGGTCTAACCCACGGGTTTTTTCAGCAGAGGATGTAACTTAGAGCTTTGCTCGGCAATAATCAATAGATATGCGGTTAAATGCAGCTTTGGAGGGGACAGCTGGATGTCTGTATCGGGCATTGACTGATTATTGACTGACTGAATGCATTATCGGCATGAATTACCGGCATGAATTACCGGCATGCATAATCTGGCAAGCTAATCGTCGTCTCTACTGAGACGTGTAAGCAAACTAGAGGTGTCCCACCGCCCCCCGCCGTTGGATTGAATTTCACTGTAATAGGAGTCAACAATTTCGGTGATTGGAAGCTGTGCGCCGTTTTCCTTTGCCTGCGCCAACGCAATACCGAGATCTTTACGCATCCAATCCACTGCAAAACCAAAATTATACTGATCGGCAAGCATAGTCTTGGACCGGTTTTCCATTTGCCAAGAGCCGGCAGCTCCTTTGGAAATAGTCTCTATTAATGCCTCTCCATCAAGCCCAGAGCGCCTCGCAAAATTCAGTCCCTCTGCCAAACCTTGAACTATCCCTGCGATACAAATCTGATTTACCATTTTGGCCAACTGACCGTTGCCTGCTGGCCCTAGCAATTTGCTAAAACGGGAGTAGCAGTCGATAATCGGCAGAGCCTTATCGTAGCTATCTTGATCACCCCCGAGCATGACGGTCAGCGCGCCATTCTCCGCACCGGCCTGCCCACCGGATACTGGGCCATCTAGAAAACCAATCTTTTTTGGCGCAAGCGTCGAATCCAG
>CAJWGN010000043.1 GCA_913031035.1 uncultured Gammaproteobacteria bacterium | reverse complement strand
ATATACGAATAAGGGGTCCCAGGGGGCGGACTTGAACCGCCACTCCCGTGAAGGAACCGGATTTTGAATCCGGCGTGTCTACCAATTTCACCACACTGGCATTAGTCTTTTTAGGCCTCACAAGCCACAACGAGGTTGCTTGTGAGGGGCGGCATTATACCAATTGCGGGGCTTGTAGCAATGGACATTACAGTTTTTAAAAATTCTGATGACTTCAAGTCTTCCACTAACATGGGTTCTCGTATAACCTTGCCGCCAATTTTCTTATCGAAACTAAACCACTTATGAAAGTATCCGACTTCGATTATCACCTTCCTAAGCGCTTAATTGCCGATTTTCCTACGCCTGTTCGAAGTGAAAGCAGACTTTTGTGTCTGAGCTCGGAGTCGGGTCACACACAGCACAAGGTTTTTAACGAGATCACTGAGCTGTTAAATAAAGGGGATTTATTAGTTTTTAACGACACTCGCGTGATTCCTGCCCGGCTCTTCGGTCAAAAAGAGTCAGGGGGGCGATTCGAGGCCTTGATTGAGCGAATGCGAGGAGACAATCAGGCATTAGCTCAAATTAAACTTAGCAAGGCGGCTAAGCCCGGAACCAAGCTGGTTTTTGATGATAAATCAAAGCTGACAGTCGATAAGCCTCGTGTCACCGCCGAGGTGGTCGGGCGAGAGGGCGAGTTTTACGTAATCCAATTTCCTAAGGATTTGGATAGTGCGGCCGCATTGGATCAAATTGGTCATATTCCGTTGCCGCCCTACATCAAACGTAGTGACAGATTTCTTGATATTGAGCGTTACCAAACAGTTTATGCAAAGAACGAAGGAGCGGTGGCGGCGCCGACAGCAGGCTTACACTTTGATCAAGAGTTGCTTGCAGCGCTTGATAAGAAAGGTGTTGATCAGGCTTTTATCACCTTGCACGTAGGGGCAGGAACGTTTCAAACCATTCGGGCGGAAAATGTTGAAGAGCATGAGATGCATAAAGAGTGGGTAGAGGTCAGTGAAGAGGCCTGTGCGAAGATTAAAAAATGTAAAGATAATGGAGGCAGGGTAATTGCCGTAGGGACTACTTCGGTGCGCAGTCTTGAAAGCTGCGCCCTTGACCGTGAATTCTCCCCTTACAGTGGTGAGACCAATATTTTTATTTACCCAGGGTTTGAATTTAAGATTGTGGATGCGCTAATCACCAATTTCCACCTCCCAGCTTCGAGCCTAGTGATGCTGGTTAGTGCGTTTTCAACGAAAGACATTTTGCTAAACGCGTATAAAGAGGCGATCGCAAACAACTACCGGTTTTACAGTTATGGCGACGCCATGTTTATCAGCAAATAGTAGATTTGCAGCGACGATTATCATTAATTGCCTTTGCTAAAGGGTCGCCCTCTCATCTTTGAGGCAACTCTGCTATACTAAATGGATATATTTAAGATCGCTTTTTTATCAACTTAATCAAAGGATTACGTATCAATGAAAGCACCTGTGCGAGTAGCTGTCACTGGAGCAGCAGGCCAAATTAGTTATTCACTCCTGTTTAGATTAGCAGCAGGAGAAATGCTGGGCACCGATCAGCCGGTAATATTGCAGCTATTAGAGATAACGCCAGCTCTGGATGCGCTTAACGGCACAGTCATGGAAATCGAAGACTGTGCATTTCCGTTAGTGGCCGGCATTGTTCAAACTGATGATGCCAATGTTGCTTTTAAAGATGCAGACTATTGTTTGCTGGTAGGCGCACGTCCCCGTGGGCCGGGTATGGAGCGCAAAGATCTGTTGGAAGCCAATGCGGCAATCTTCTCTGCTCAAGGGAAAGCTATTAATGATAATGCCAACCCAAATGTCAGGGTTTTGGTAGTAGGTAATCCTGCAAATACAAATGCGTTGATCGCTTATCGTAATGCCCCTGATTTAAAGCCCGGTCAGTTTACTGCGATGACTAGGTTGGACCATAATCGTGCGATTGCCCAGTTGGCTAATAAGACCAGCACTCACAGTACAGACATTAAGAGCATGATTATTTGGGGTAACCATTCGGCGACTCAGTACCCTGATATTCATCAGTGTACCGTTGCAGGAGACGCGGCTATCGGTCTTGTTGATCAGAGCTGGATCGTTGACGATTTTATTCCTACTGTGCAGCAGCGTGGCGCAGCAATCATTAAAGCCCGTGGGCTTTCTAGTGCCGCTTCAGCTGCAAACGCAGCTATTGAGCATATGCGAGATTGGGCATTGGGAACCGATGGTGAGATTGTTAGCATGGGAATTCACAGCGATGGTAGCTATGGAATTGATGAAGGCCTTATCTATTCCTTTCCCGTTACCTGTGCCAACGGTGAATACAAAATCGTGCAAGGCCTTGAGCCAAATGAATTCAGCCAGAACTTGATGAACGCCACTGAAACTGAGCTTCGAGAAGAGCGAGACGCAGTAGCTGACTTGCTGCCTTAAGCCAAACTATTCGAGTCTCGGTGAAATTTTGCGGAAAATCGCTTCGACAAAAGCATTGCTGAGACTCGAACTGTTTTATGGCCACAGACTCCTCACTACCACCAAGAACTAGACAGTTCTGGATTGTCCAGCTCATCGGCTGGGCTCTTTGGGTTAGTTTGCTCGTTTTACGCGATTTGATTGCAGTCCCCCCTGAATATATTTTTCCTCGTGCGATGGTGTTCGGTGTTTCGGCAATTGCCGGAGGAGCCGTTACCTTAGGGCTGCGATTTCTATACAGGCTGGTGTGGGAGCAAGGCCTGATTATTCGGTTTTTGGTCGCTTGGTTTGGATCATTACTCGCAGCCACGATTTGGCAGCCTTTTCGAAATTTTATTGCGCTGCTTCCCTATGGTGAAATCTTTGATTTCTCTAACGCCAGTGTTCAAGATCTGTGGGATGGTGTTTTAAGTATATCGTTCCCGTTGATGCTGCTTTGGAGTTCGCTGTATTTTATTTTCAAATACTATTTGCTGCTTCAAGAAGAAAAAGAAAAAAGTCTGCGCTCAGAGGCTCTAGCCCATCAGGCCCAGCTGCTTATGCTTCGCTATCAGTTAAACCCCCATTTTCTGTTTAATACCCTTAACGCGATTTCTACTTTAGTGCTCTCTAACGCAACGACCCAAGCCAATGAGATGGTGATCAAATTAAGTAATTTTTTGCGTTATTCTCTTGATCATTCCCCGCTAGACAAAGTGACCCTTGCCCACGAACTTGAAACGTCTCGACTCTATCTGGATATAGAGAAGGTTCGATTTGCCGATAGGTTGAGAATAGAGGTGGATGTGGATTCTGACGCGCAGGCAGCCTACGTGCCAACGATGATATTGCAGCCGCTCATTGAAAATTCGATAAAATATGCTATTTCACAGTCCATTGATGGTGGCGTTATACGAATTTCATCTCATAAGAGTAATGAGAATTTGGTGCTAACCGTCACCGATGATGGCCCAGGAATTGAAGGTGAGACGACTAAAGATGCGTTAGTTCTTTCAAAAGGCGTCGGTATCAGTAATATACGCAATCGGCTTGATGAGATTTACAGTGGTGACTATGAGTTTACATTTGCAGATGCAGAGCCTTCTGGACTAAAAGTAACAGTGGTAATTCCCTATGACACAAAGTAGTGAGAAAGCTATGAAAGCCATCATCGTTGATGATGAAGATCTGGCCAGACAAGGTATGGCTTTGCGCTTGGCAAAAATTGAAGGTGTTTCTGTAGTTGCAGAATGTGCAAATGGAAAAGAGGCCTTGATGGCAATCATTGAGCATGAACCTGATATAGCGTTTCTCGATATACAAATGCCAGTGATGACTGGGTTTGAATTAATCAGTGAAATTCAGTCCGACATATTGCCGTTGATAATATTTGTCACAGCCTATGACGCCTTTGCCATCGATGCGTTTAAGGTACATGCGATTGACTATTTACTAAAGCCAGTAGAAGAAGACCGGCTAATACTGGCGATAGAAAAGGCCAGAAAAGCTAAAGAACAACACTCGGCACTTAGTGAGAAACAGCGGTTAATGGAGTTAGTTGTTAGCGTCACCGGGAAATCATCATCGGCAATTGCTGAGTTGTTGGATAGTGATGAGGATCTTGTAGAGCACGCCGATCGTCTAGCAATTAAAGATGGCTCTTCTATTACTTTTGTTCCGGTTCGAGATATTGATTGGGTAGATGCCGCAGGCGACTATATGTGTGTTCATGTTCAAGGGAAAACCCATATTATGCGGACCACGATGAAAGAGCTCGAGTCCAAACTTGACCCAGCGATATTCCAGCGGGTCCACCGTTCGACAATCGTGAACTTAGAAAGAGTGGAGAAAGTGTCGTCCCACATCAACGGTGAGTTTCATTTGACGCTAAGCTGTGGTTCTTCTTTAAAAATGAGCCGATCTTACAAAGAGAAAGTTAAGCATTTTTTCTAGGGGGTTATCGAGATGAGCTCGATCCCTGAGATTGGTTTACCGACTTGCAGTAGAAACGCAATATGAATTCGGCGTAAGGAAAGGTTAGGTGTAGGTTAGATATGAGTTAGGCCAGCTAAAGCATAAGCATTGAATAACCCTTTTACCCAATAATTCAGATATTACAGTCAGCTCTCTTTTTTATTCAGGTATCAGTGACGAAGCGCTGCTGTTGCGACGTTTGGAATGGCACTTATTTTAACCGTGATGCCGCTGCCCCACAGACCTTGGTGTGCATCACCCCCGATTTGTGGCTATTGCTCGGTATCGGCATTTGGGGTTGTAGGACAGGATTGGCTTGGTTGGCGATGAGGCATCGTTAACTCTAAACTCTGAATTTGAGCCCTGCAGCCAGGGCGGTTAAAAAGTAATTTCTATTTGTAGTTAAGATGATCCAGCGGCAGCTCGGTGGTATTGCAAACTTCTCTAAGCATGAAACTCGAGTGCACACCGGTGACACCTTCGATACGGGTAATTTTGTTTAATAAAAACTCTTGGTAATACTCCATGTCCGGGACTAATACCTTAAGCTGATAATCTGCTGATTGACCGGTTATTAATAAGCACTCAACCACTTCAGGAAAGCTGCGTACTTTTTGCTCAAATATTTCAAACCTATCGGGAGTATGTCTGTCCATGCTGATTTGAATTAGTGCGGTTAGCTTCAAATCCAACTTAGAGGGGTTTAGCAGAGTGACTCGTCGATCAATAATGCCGACTTCTTCCAATAGCTTAACCCGGCGAGCACAGGGCGAAGGAGATAGGCCAATTTTTTCCGCTAATTCTAGGTTGGTAATGGTGCCGTCTTTTTGCAATGCTTGGAGGATTCGCTTGTCGAGTTTGTCCAGTTGCATGAGAATAATCTCTACTTTTTAAGGGAGTAAAACTTAATATATCTCCTATAATGGTAATAATATACTTTATATTCATTAATATTAGCGATAGTAACTAATTTCAAGGCTAAATAGGGGTAAATATGTGTAGAATCGCCCTCAAACTTGCTCTATCCTACGCATTCTCTGGCTATGAGCTGAGAGTTAAACAAATTTGAAGCTCGAAAATAGATATCCCAAAAGGAAAACGAGATGAACGCTAAAAGGTTTGACCATACCAAATACAAGCCATTTCAGCCCATCGGGCTTCGCGATCGCACTTGGCCAGATCAAGTGATTAGCGAAGCGCCTACGTGGTGCAGTGTGGATTTAAGAGACGGAAACCAAGCTCTCATAGAACCCATGTCTGTTGTTCAAAAGTCAAAAATGTTCGAGCTGTTAGTGGAGGTTGGCTTCAAACAAATTGAAGTTGGCTTTCCTGCGGCGTCTCAGCCGGATTTTGATTTTGTTCGCGATTTGATTGAGCAAGGCAGAATCCCTGATGATGTTACAATTCAGGTTCTTACGCAGTCTAGGCCCGAACTTATTCAGCGCACCTTTGAATCCCTAAAGGGGGCGAAGCGCGCTATCCTGCATGTTTACAATTCAACATCAGTGGTTCAGCGCGAAAAGGTTTTCAAAACGGATAAGGCGGGGATTGTTGCTATCGCTGAAATTGGCGCTACTGAGGTCAAGCGCTGCGCAGAATTAGCTCCCGAGACGAAATGGACATTTGAGTATTCTCCAGAGAGCTTTACTGGCACAGAAGTGGATTTTGCCGTTCAGGTTTGTGACGCGGTGTCAGCGATCTGGCAACCATCTCCTGAGAATAAGGTTATTTTTAATCTGCCATCAACAGTGGAAATGGCGACACCTAACATCTATGCAGACCAAATAGAGTGGTTCTGTAGGAATATTAAAAACAGAGAGTCGGTTATTGTGAGTCTTCATACACATAACGACAGGGCTTGTGCCGTGGCGGCTGCCGAGCTCGCCGTGATGGCAGGTGCTCAGCGAGTCGAAGGAACATTGCTGGGAAACGGCGAGCGCACCGGCAATATGGATATCGTTATTATGGCTATGAACATGTATAGCCAAGGTATCGACCCTAAGTTGGATTTTCACGACATGGATAAAATAGTTTCTGTGGTGAGGGAATGTACCCAGATTGAGGTGCATCCACGGCAAGCCTATGCCGGCGATTTAGTTTTCACCGCATTTTCTGGTTCTCATCAAGATGCGATAAAGAAATGCCTGGATATTTATGAAGAGGGCGCTCCGTGGGAAATTGCTTACCTGCCTATTGATCCAAGAGATATAGGGCGAACCTATCAAGATGTAATTAGGGTGAACAGCCAATCAGGCAAAGGTGGGGTTGCTTATGTGCTCGCCAATAAGTTTGGTTTTGAATTGCCGAGGTGGCTGCAAATTGAATTCAGTCGCTTAGTGCAGCGGCACACGGAACAAAGCGGTCAAGAGATTCACCCAGACCAAATATGGAATCTTTTCAATCAGCATTATCTAAGTAATGAGAAAGCCCTTAGCCTCGAAAATTTTTCTATAGAGAAGCGCGATGGCCGAGAAACATTTGCGGCCAACATTGATTACTTAGGAAAGCCTTTGAAAATCAGCGGGGAGGGTGACGGCGTTCTTGATGCTTTTGTTGAAGCTATGACTGTGGCTATGAAGCAAGATTTTGAAATCATGGAGTATGGAGAGCATGCCTTGGGTCAGGGTGCAGACGCGGAAGCAGTTACCTACATTCAAATTAAGAGCAATGGCGAGCGCTACAGCGGCGTTGCCATTAGCAAAGATATCATTGCTTCTTCACTCAATGCATTTATAGGAGCGGCAAGTCAGCTTCTCCGCGAACAGCAAGCAGCGGCTTAAGTAAATCGATAGCGTGGCGGATTTCTCACCTATTTTCTAAGACCCTCAATAGGTGTCGTCCAAATCGGGTTGGAATGAAGGGGTGAAATAGCCGGCTGCTCTATTGCAATAAATTAGCTATCGCTCTAGTCTAAAACTAATGCTTAAAATACTAGTTTCCGCCTCATTGTCTTCGTTTTTTTTTGGTCTGTTCGGAGGCGGCTGGGATTCTGTGGATCAAAAAATCGACAGCGAATATCCTCGCGTCAATTTCATTTCTACTGATCAGCTGCGCATCAATCAACAATCTGAGTCTCCGTTTCTTCACGTATTTGACGTTCGGGAGTCTGAAGAATTCGCTGTTAGTCACTTGTCTGGAGCTCTAAATTATTCAGAAAGCTCCTCTATTGCAGGTATGGTCACTAATAAAAATACAGCAATCGTAGTGTATTGTTCAGTCGGCTATCGCTCTGCTGCGGTTGCAGACGAGCTGGCTACACTTGGCTTTACCAATGTTCGTAATCTTAAGCATTCAATTTTCGAATGGGCCGAAAAAGGCTACCCCTTAGTCAATTCTAAAGGTGTAGTTCAATCTGTACACCCATATAATCCGGCTTGGGGCGCGCTCATAGATGAATCTCTCCATCAATATCCTCAATAAACCTTCTTTAATGTTCAAACTATTAAGTTGCCACTTGCGACTTATTCCTAAATACCACTATCGAGCGAAATGGATTATTCGCTCGATTGCGCTCGTTACAATCGAGAATAGGTTGATTGAGATGCGACAGAAATGAGTCTTATCGACGAAGACGAAGCTTTGATAGCCGCAGCTGTCAAAGGATCCGCCTATGCCTGGGAGAAATTGGTTAAAAGATATGAGCCTCGTATATACAATCATGGCTTGAGATTGACTGGAAATCCTACCGATGCTATGGATTTGATGCAGGAGGTTTTCTTGGGTGTTTATAGGAATTTACATAGATTTAGGGGGGATGCCAAATTTAGTAGCTGGATATTTCGCATAGCCCACAACAAGGCGGTTGATATGAATCGCCGCAAGAAACTGATGACTGTGCAGTCCAAGGCAGACGATGATTTTGACATTTTAGACAGCTTGCCAGGTGAGGTGAAGACTGAACCTGAACACCGACTCAACGAGCAGCAGCTCAATTCCCAAGTACTGCGCATGCTGGCACAGCTGCCCATGGAGCAGCGATTGATAGTTGAATGTAAGATTTTTCAATCACTCACATTCGAAGAAATAGCAGAATTACAAGACATGTCGGTGAATACAGCTAAAACGCGCTTTTACACCGCTCTTAAAAAATTGAAAGTAGTATCGGAGGAAGCTAATGTCCTGTCCCAAGACTGAACATCTAACCAAAGAATATTTCTCAAGCGGCTTGAGTGAAGTGTCCAAGCAAGAAATGGAAAGTCATTTGCGAAGCTGTGAGCGGTGTAATCAAGAGCTGGAGTCTCTCTTGCTTGTCCAAAGTAAGTTAGAAAGCTGGCAAGATCAGCGGGTTCCGCACTGGAATCGGGGAATGGAATTGTACCGACGTGAACACGGTCAAAATGAATCCCAAGGCCGGATATTCGATTTATGGCGCTGGCTTCCAACAGCAACATCGTTTGCGATGCTGCTGCTTGTTGTTCTAAATACGAGCTTGGTGATTGGAGATCAAGGTGTATCTCTTTCATTTGGTGATTCATCCGCTAGCTCAGGCCTTGAGTCACGCCTAGATGCTTTTCAAAATAATCAACAGGCAAAACTGGCGGAATTTGTTGCACGAATAGAAAACCGTCAAGACAGTAACAACATGCAGCTGATGCAGGTGGTATTCGATCAAACTCAGCAAACAACAGCAGAAAATTTAGAGCGGATCTATACGTTTTTTGAGGAGCAGCGTTTGCAAGATTTGGAAGATATGCGAGTCGGCTATCAAGAGCTGGCGAATAATGACTATGAAACAATTAGGTCATTAGAACAGCTCGCCCAATACGTGAGTTTTAGCGGTGAGGTTCGATAGGAGTCTACTTATGAAACTAAATAGCGTTATTTATTCTATGTCATTGTTTGTTGTATCCAGCGGGCTTCACAGCCAGGAAGTGGATCTAGATTCCTTGCAGGAAAGCATTTCAATATTTTCAAGTATTGTAGAGGAATCGTTGGAGCTAGATCAGGCCACCGGTATTTTCGGTAATCGCCTAGGTGGTGTTGACAGCATTTATCTTGATGGGCAGGGCGCTGTTCTCGAAATTCGCACGCCGTTAGCAAACCAAAAAAACCAAATGGGTTTTTCGTCTCTAGGGCGGGCAATGCGCTCGATAAATAGAGCAAACCCTTTTGCTGCTATTGGCGCGCAGTCAGAGAATACCAGCCTAAATGCATCTGGAGATAACCCGGCTATGCAAGAGGGGCTGATGGAAAAAATGGCTAGCGTTGATTTTTCGTTAGTGGTGAATTCCTCTATTCAGCAAGCAGCTGCCGCCGCGCGTTCATTGCGAAACACCGGTGCGGTTGACGACGCAGGCTATGCTCAGCTGCAACAAGAGTTGGATAGCCTTAGAGTTCAAACATCAGAAAAAATGACTGAAATGCGCTCGCTGATATCACGCTCCGTTGATCAACAAAGCTCTGCAGAACGAGAAACCTCAATACAAGAGTCCGTGGCTGCGCAGGATGCGTCATTTGATTTCAAAACAGAATACGACGCTTTTATGGCGAGAGTTGAGCCACTGAAAGAGCTGGCCCTCAAAAAGGCTGCTGAATTGCAGGCGCGTTCTGAGCAGGCTCAGAAGGAATACGGAGTGAGGCTCGAGCAAGATATAGAGGCGTTTGAAGTCAAACTGTTCGCGATACTATGTACTTACGGTGCAACGTTACGAGAGTTGCCGAATAACGAAAGCGTGTCCATTATTCTGGAAGACCTAGGCGACGAGACTGAACGCTCCAAGCAGTCTGATAAGGTTCATGTGGTTGCAAAAGCTGATCTATTGAAATGCCAATCTGGTGAGATGGATGCAGTTTCCCTGCTTGCCGAGTCCACTACTTACAGTTACTGAGGGCAGCTGTAATTAACCCCCGAATAAATGCTTGGTTAGGAGGGGGCTAAAAAGGCGCTCCTGTAATATTGATGTCAGCAGGTGCGAATTGCTTTGCAGAGTCAGTGTTTTGATACAAGCGAGTCACAAGTAATAAGATACCTGGCACGTCAAGCAAATCAAAATCATCAAAAATTAACTTCCGCCTTATTCTTTCCCTGCTGGTGTATAAAGCGCCATTGGAATTGAAATTAAGAAAGGTGAAGCTTTCATCTTCCACTCCCCAGTTACTGGCTATGGCTTCTTGTCCGATGCGGCCATCAAGTCTAGGAAACGGGTAAAACCAACGGCCACCAGAATAACCTGCTTCGTAGGTGATTATATTCCCATCGGGGTAATACCAGGCAACATCGTAAGCCCGAAAGTAGTTTGTTGCCAAATTACCGTTCGGCCAAAATATTGCTTGATCACCGTGCATCCAATGAAACGCCATTATGCGGCCGTTGGGGTAATAGATGGTGGTGTCTTCTCCAGCCTGCGCCATAAACAGTTGCCTATTAGAGAAATGCCAAGAGTTATAATAGAGATCGTTGGAAACTCTTGCTCCGTTGTCATAGCGGCTGTTGCCGCGTGTGGTTGCTGTAAGAATAACTGGCTGGCACACCATGGTGTTGAGTTCTGCTAGCTGAACCTCCATTTCCCGTAGCTCAGTTAAATCGTCGTAATTAGCCGGGAGCATTGCGTTGAGTGTGACCAGCTTAGCCATAAATTCTAATGTGGCGCAGGCGCTACTGACATTGGCTGAGCCCGATCCAGCGTGTGCGTTTTGAGTGCTTAGCGCAAAGGCCGATATCAGAATTGTCATACTTAGAATTTTTATGGCTTTCATCAATTTTCTCCGTTAATACCCACACGCTTAAACTGATCGAGTGTCACAAGTACCTTAGTTTAGTGAAGGTGAATGCTAGCTTAATGAAGATTGGCGACATCGAAGCTTCAACACTGCTATTTTGACTTGTTCATGGAGCGGATTATCTTATAGAATAAATTGCTGGGCATTTAGCCTCGATATTAGGCTTTGCTAATTCGCTAACGAGGAGAAGCTCCGGTATTTGGGTGAATTTGTAACGATTCTGCGGAATAATAATGAGTGGTTTGAAGGAGATTAAGATGGACTGTCCGAAATGCAATTCTGATATGCAAGAGTTAAAAATCGAAACTCTTCACGGGAAAGTGGTTATCGATAAGTGCAACAGTTGCAAAGGGCTTTGGTTCGATAACGGCGAAGCTGAGCAGCTCAAAGGTGATTGGATGGCGGACTTTGCTGATAGTGGGGACCCGGAAGTAGGAAAAACCTACAATACTGTACGAGACGTTCAATGTCCTCGTTGCAGTGCGCCAATGAAGAAGATTAATGACCCTAAACAAAAGCATCTTGAATATGAGGCGTGTGAAGAGCATGGGATGTTCATGGACGCGGGCGAGTTTACTGATTATAAACATGAAACATTGCTAGATATATTTCGTGATGTTGTTGCTTCAATACGCAGGCGGTAGAAAAAGCCTTAATCAGTCTCCAACCTTTTTTGGCGGGACAGCTTAAGGGGTATTGTGACTAAAATGCCATCTTGGATGATTCCAAATGGCATTTTTTTTCGATTCATTAAAGCTGTGAAACTTGCCAATATCGGTCCAAGTGTTTTCAACGCTATGAAAATCTGATCCGCAAGACGCATACAAATCCATTTCATCGCAGGCATCTTCAAGCTTTTTTCGCGCCAAGGGGTCTAGATTACTGTATGCGGTTTCAATGGCGGCTCCTCCGGCTTGCTTAAAGTCGCTTAACAAGGACAGTAATTTTTTTCGAGTAAAAGGGTACCTGCTGGGATGTGCTACCACCGCTATGCCGCCGGCAGAGTTGATGCTTGAGATTGCTGTTTCGAGATCGCACCAATTTGCAGGGCAATAGAGTTTACCTTTGCGTGAAAGATATTTTTTAAAGGCCTGCTGATGGTTTTTAGAAGCTCCTTCTTTGACTAAGAAATTTGCTATATGACTGCGGGTTCTAGAAATGCAGGGGAGCGATTCTAAATAGGATTCGAGGTCGTAATCGGTAAAGCTCGCTAGCCGTTTGGCCATTGTTGCCGCTCGCTCTCGTCTAGATTGCTGTTGTATATCGAGTATTGCCGTGAGTTGCTGAGCTTCTACGTTTATCCCCAAGCCTACAACATGTATTTCCTGCCCGTTCCAGGCGCAAGAAATTTCCACTCCAGGAATTAAAGTAAGTTCCTGAGGTACCTCCACTGGTTGTTTAAAAACCTGTACGCAGTCATGGTCAGTTATTGCCAAATGGGTAACCTTATTCGCTATTGCGCGCTGAATAAGGAATTCGGGCGAGTGGTTGCCATCAGAAAAATGGCTGTGGCAATGCAAATCGAATTTCATGACAGCTCTTGGGGGCTAACGTCGACTTTTTTCAAATGAGAACCTTCCACTGGTAGTGAATAAAAAAACAAATGCGTGAAGGATAAGTCTACCCTAATAAGCGGTCGGGATTGTAATAACTCGATGTGCAATAAATTGGGGGCTATCATGGTCTTAGTAAAAAGTGATTTGTCATGATAGGGCTTAGATCTGACGGATGGCTTTGCTAAGTATAGGTAAATCAGTGAGTAAATATTCTCAGCCTAGTCCAGTGACCTTGTTTGGCCCGGCGCTATGATATTACAAAGGCTTAGCGGTCGGTGGCTTAAAAGGTCACAAAGCCGCAGACCTCATGGGGCTGATGGCCTAAAAATGGTTGGTTTAAAGACAGTACTAATTTGACGAAGCAGGATGCTCCTAGCCATGGCGGCAACGCGCTGCTCAAAGGTGCGCGCACTGCCTGCAGCAATGTGAGGATTTAGTTAGCCGCTTTGATGCCAATGACTGCGCGCAAAGCTGGGGAGGCTTTTCCTATGCGGGAAGGCTCTTCCTCTATGGGAAGCCACATCCCCGTAGACTGGACCGCTTTCATAGCTTGTTGAATGGTTTTCCTCGTCTTTGTGTTGTCTATGACGCCAGAGATAAAGAGACGGCTACGGAGTCGAGTTCAGGTTTTACGCGCTTCGCTATTGCGTGGGTATCTAGACACATTCGAGAGTTGAATTCGATTAAGCTGCCCTGGCAGACTATTCTGGCGTGATAAGCGGTTTGCCATCATGACGCTCCGATCGAGATTTCCAGCACAGTCGAGCGGGAGCTATTGGGTTTGGTCACCCACAGCACTCACCACTTAGCAACTATCTCGATGTTGGCGCGACAATGGGGTAAGCCGATGGATCAGAGTTTCGGTAAGGGCGCTCAACACTGGGCTACGAACCCTCTTAGATATTTAAGTTCCTGATTTTAATGATGTAATTATATTTTTTGGGCTGTATTTCCCGCTTCCGGCAATACTTGACTATTTTACTTAGGTATTTGATAATTTACCGTATTTCAGACCTCCGTAAAGGTATAACTATGCGCTTGACCACTAAGGGAAGATACGCCGTCACAGCCATGCTCGATTTAGCTTTGCACAAGCAGAAAGGCCCTGTCAGCTTGGCTGATATATCTCAGCGGCAAGCGATCTCACTTTCTTACTTAGAGCAACTTTTCTCGAAGTTAAGGAAGAGCTCTCTAGTTAGCAGTATTCGTGGTCCTGGTGGTGGGTATGCCTTGGATAGAGATTCCAATGAGATATTTATCGCTGAGATTGTAGACGCAGTTAATGAGTCCGTCGATACAACAAGATGTCGAGGAGAGGGGGACTGCCAAGATGGCGAAACCTGTTTGTCCCATTATTTGTGGGAAGACCTCAGCGAGCAGATTCATCATTTCCTCGAAGGTATAAGCCTCGCAGACCTAGTCGCGAAGCGAGAAGTAAAAGAAATTGCTGAGCGTCAGGATCGTAAGCATCTGATCGCTAATGAACGTTTGGCCGAGCACGGCGCATTCCGCATCCCATCCATCAACTTGTAGTCAGATTCGCAGCCAGGTTTTTTTGGAGCCACAAATGCAATTCCCCATCTATTTGGATTATTCCTCGACAACCCCTTGTGATCCGAGGGTTGCTGCAAAAATGGCAAAATGTTTAACGCTAGAAGCGAATTTCGGAAATCCAGCTTCTCGATCACATATGTTTGGGTGGAAAGCTGAAGAGGCCGTAGAAACCGGTCGTCAGCAGGTCGCTGATCTCATAAATTGTGATCCTCGTGAAATTGTTTGGACCTCAGGTGCCACAGAAGCTGACAACCTTGCTATTAAGGGTGTGGCGCACTTCTATGCTGAAAAAGGCAAGCACATTATCACCTCAAAGATAGAGCACAAGGCGGTATTGGATAGCTGCCGCCAGCTGGAGAGTGAGGGTTTCGAAGTCACCTACCTTGAGCCATCTTCGAAGGGCATTATTACAGCTGGAGATGTTTCATCAGCTATTCGTCCAGATACGATACTGGTTTCATTGATGCACGTGAACAATGAAATAGGAGTCATCAGCGATATCGCTGCCATAGGCGAGGTCACCCGAGCGAACGGTGTTCTTTTTCACGTTGATGCAGCCCAGAGCACCGGTAAAGTTGCAATCGATTTACAGTCTATGAAAGTAGACCTTATGGCTCTAACATCCCATAAAACCTATGGCCCAAAGGGCATCGGCGCGTTGTTTGTGCGTCGCAATCCCCGAGTTCGAATTGAGCCGCAAATGCACGGAGGAGGGCACGAACGTGGTATGCGCTCCGGCACTTTACCGACTCACCAAATAGTGGGAATGGGCGAGGCTTTTCGCTTGGCTCAAGAAGAGATGGCGATAGAAAATGTTAGGGTATTAACGCTGCGTGAGCGGCTGTTAGAAGGTCTGAAAGAGTTGGAAGAGGTTTATGTCAATGGGCACGAAGACATCCGCGTAGCAGGCAATTTGAACATTAGTTTTAATTTTGTCGAAGGTGAATCTTTGATGATGGCTTTAAAAGACCTTGCGATGTCCTCTGGGTCTGCTTGTACTTCCGCTAGTCTGGAGCCATCTTACGTATTGTCAGCGTTGGGTTTAAATGACGAGCTCGCTCACAGCTCGCTACGAATTACGGTCGGGCGCTTCACCACTGAAGAAGAGATCGACTACTCCATCGGAAAAATTACCGATGCAGTCGTTAAGTTAAGAGCTTTGTCAGCACGCTGGGATATGTTCAAAGAAGGGGCTGATATGGCTTTTGTGCAGCAGGCTGCTCATTAGCTCAATATAAACCCAGGGTGTTCACGTTAAAGAGGGCGCTTTTACCCTGGGTATCAGATTTGTATGCTTTTTCAATGGGCCCGCCGTAACCCCAGTTTCTTCAACAGGTTTCTAAACAAGATTCCCCTAAGCTCGTGTCAGCTTCGGTAAACTTCTAACTATGCGGTCTTGCTGGGTCTTGAGATTACAGCTCCCTAAAACGCTCGTTTTCGCGGATATACAACACGCTGTTCTTGACCTCGGTGGGGTTGACAATAATTTTGAGGTTTAGTCATAGGAAATCTTAGAAGCAATTCAAACTGCCTGGATTGAAGCGTTAGTTGAATAAAACCCTAAAAAGTGGGGTTTTTTATCACTGCGCGTACATAATTCAAGTATTTGCGCGTATAATGCGCCAACTTTTGAATAACCGAAATAATTGGAGTTAAGATGGCGATTGAACGGACCCTTTCTATTATTAAACCTGATGCTGTAGGCAAGAATGTCATTGGCGAAATTTATACCAGATTTGAAAAAGCTGGACTCAAAATAGTTGCTGCGAAAATGCAGCAACTTGATGAAAAATCAGCCGGTGGTTTCTATGCTGAACATGAAGGTCGACCTTTCTACCCTGACCTCATTAAGTTTATGACTTCTGGGCCAGTAATGATTCAGGCTCTTGAGGGTGAGGGTGCAGTCCTTAAAAATCGTGATCTGATGGGTGCTACAAATCCAGCTGATGCAGAAGCTGGAACCATTAGAGCAGATTTCGCTCAATCAATTGACGCGAATGCAGTTCATGGCTCTGACTCTGCGACATCTGCCGAGCGTGAAATAGCTTATTTTTTCAGTGCTGAAGAAATCGGTTCTTAATACTGTTTTTAATAGTTACCCTTTTGAGGTTAGTCGCGCATGTCTGATGGCGTAAAAAATCAGCTAAGCAAGACAGATAGCAAGCTTCCTAATCTGGCAGGCTTGGGGAGAGACCGCCTGCGAGCACTGTTTACTGAATTTGGTGAAAAGCCATTTCACGCCGATCAGGTCTTAAAATGGGTTCACCAGCGTGGGATCACTGACCTCGATGTTATGACAGATATCAGTAAGTCACTGCGTGAAAAGCTTAAAACTAAAACGCAGATCACTTTACCAGTGGTAGTTGATGAGTTTTTATCTGAGGATGGAACTCGAAAGTGGATTGTTGAGGTGGCTAGTGGAAGCCGGGTAGAAATGGTTTTTATCCCAGAGGCCGCCCGGGGAACACTTTGTATTTCATCTCAGGCTGGCTGTTCTCTGGACTGCAGCTTTTGTGCGACCGGAAAACAAGGATTTAACAGTGATCTTACTGTTGCTGAAATAGTCGGTCAATTGTGGTGGGCTGTCAAAGAATTAGGCGGTTTTTCCGGAGAATTGGAACGCCCTATAAGCAATGTTGTAATGATGGGGATGGGAGAGCCCCTGCTCAACTTTGAACCGGTGATGGAAGCGGTCAACCTCATGATGGAAGATTGCGCCTATGGTCTATCAAAAAGGAAGGTTACCGTAAGCACCTCTGGAGTAGTCCCTGCGATTAATCGGATGAAAGAATTTACTGAGGCATCGTTAGCAATTTCTTTGCATGCGCCAAACGATGAGCTGCGCAGTCAAATTATGCCGATCAATAAGAAGTACAACATAGGTATGCTGTTAGAATCGGTGCGGGGTTATATGGCCAGCTTGCCTGATAAACGTGTGCCGGTGATTGAATACACCATGATAGCTGGGGTGAATGATCACCGTCAGCATGCTAGAGAGCTTGCGGAGCTATTAAAGACATTTCCTTGTAAGATAAACATTATCCCTTTTAATCCTTTTTCCTTAAGCGATTACAGCAGACCCAGCGGCTCTTCGGTAACCAATTTTCGTCAAATCCTGCAGCGCGAGGGTTACACCGTCACGGTCAGAACCACCAGGGGTGACGACATTGGCGCGGCTTGTGGTCAATTGGTAGGTGAGGTGGCCGACCAGACTAGACGCAGTCAGCGCCACAAAGCAAAAGCAGCATCGAACCGAAGGGTATTTGATCGAGCTGACAATCTTGCCGTAACTGCCGACAGACTGTAAGACAAACTGAAGCAATGCGGGTCGAACTATTATGGCTAACAATAAGACTATTAAAATTAAATTCGCTCACCTAAAAGTTGCGTGGTTCACGCTGCTGACAGGTTTAATGTTGACTGCCTGTGTTACAACTACGACCGGTGGGTTTACCTCAACTGCCTCTGATGAGAGAGCAATTGAAGACTATGTCAATTTGGCAGTGGGTTACTACGACGCTAACGATTTAGCAGGAGCAAGACGAAACATCAGTAATGCCCTAGAAATTGATGATCGCAACTCCACCATTTACAACGTACTGGCTTTGATTTTACAAAGAGAGGGTGATATCAGACAGGCTCAAGAAACTTTTGAAAGAGCTGTTAGTCTCGATGGTGATAATGCCAGAGCAAGAAACAATTACGCCGCTTTATTGTTCAGCATACAAGACTTTCAAGAAGCCTATGATCAGCTCGAGAAAGTAGTGTCTGATTCTATGTATGAAGGCCGTGCCATAGCGTTTGAAAATTTAGGTCGCAGTGCCCTGATGATAGGCAAAATAGACGAAGCAACAAATGCTTTTCAACGGGCTTTGCAGCTTAATTCTAATCTCTATTTATCTGCACTTGAATTGTCCATTATTCGATTGAATAGAAATGATTTGCCAGCAGCTCGGTCAGCTTTTAACCAGTACCTAACTATTGTTGGCTTCTATAAAATCACTCATCCGGCAAAAGCTTTACTGGCAGGAATAAAAATTGAAAGTTCATTTAAGAATCAAAAGCTGGTGGATGAGTTTTCGATGTTGTTGATGACGCTTTACCAAAATACTGCTGAATATAAAACTTACTTAGAATTGACAAATGCCAACTAACGAAAACGAACAGCAAGACGAAGCCGGTGAAGATAAGGTGAGCGCCGCTGAATCGGTTGGCGTTATTCTCCGTGCTGAGAGATTGCGTCAAGATCTAACCGAGAAAAAAGTAGCGGATAAACTGCATATAACAATGCATTACGTGAGAGCTATTGAGTCCAACAGTTTTGATAAACTGCCGGGCGCGGTTTTTGCCAAAGGCTATATTAAAAGTTACGCATTGCTTTTAGGGCTAGAACAAAGCCAAATTATTGGCAGCTACGATGAATATGTAAATGATCAGCAAGATGCTGTTCGTGAAAAGACGCGCGTTCAAGTTCGCCGCCGTAAAGACAAAAATCGGCCTTGGGTTATTGGTTCAGGAATCGCTTTTTTGGGTTTCTTTGTTGTTCTTTGGCTGTTCAATAGCGGTGCTGATGAAAACAATGAGCCAGTTTCGGATGCGCCTTCGCAACCTGAAAACCAAAGTCAGCTAGAGCCGCGGCTCGCGGATGATCTCGAAGCAGCGCCTGCCGCAATACTAATTCCGCTTGAGCCGATGGTGGCAGCGCCGCCAGCCCAAGACGGCAATGTACAGATACAATCGACCGACTCTGCTGATTTAGCTAATTCGGCTAGTATGGATGGCGCGGTAGATGATGGCACAGACACTCAGGTAGGAATCACCGAAGCAGCCGCTGTTGAGATAAATGAAGTCGTTGTTCAAGCACAGCCAACTTTCAAGCAGAATGGCCAGCGGCAATTGAGCCGTGACTTAGAAATGAACAGCGCCAGCGATGCTATCTCAAACCCGCGGATAGAACCGGTTAGTGATCAGTCCTCAGCGGCATTTGAAACCCGAGACGTGCCAGAACCTGATCCTAGTGACGGGCGTATATTGGTAGAAGCCGTAGGCCGTGATGTTTTGCTTATAACTTTTATTGGTGAGAGTTGGGTAGAGGTAAGTGATAGTTTTGAAAATTTAATTTACCGGGATTTACGTGATGCTGGTAATGTGTTGGAAATTACCGGAACCGCTCCCTTTGATGTCTTATTAGGTGATGCTCCCTATGTCAAAATGACTCTAAACGGAGCTGTTATTGATGCGTCTAGAAAGATTCGCAGCGACAATTCAATGCGTTTAAAAGTAGGTTTATAGACTATGCGTGGTGAACAAAATATATCTCGCCGTAAGACACGGAAAATAATGGTTGGTAATGTTGCGGTGGGCGGCGATGCGCCTATCTCAGTCCAAAGTATGACCAACACTGAAACTACTGATGTCCCGGCGACGCTCGATCAAATTTCCCGTTTGGTTAGTGCTGGGGTCGATATTGTGCGAATTTCTGTGCCGACAATGGATGCGGCAGAGGCCTTCAAATCTATTCGAAGTCAGGTGTCAGTGCCGCTAGTGGCAGACATCCATTTTGATTATAAGATCGCCCTAAAAGTATTGAAATATGGCGTTGATTGTTTGCGTATTAATCCAGGCAATATCGGTAGCGATGATCGCGTCCGCGCTGTTGTCGACAGCGCTAAAGATAAAGGCATACCACTGCGGATAGGAATTAATGCGGGTTCTTTAGGTAAAGAGTTGCTTCGTAAATACAAAGAACCTAGTGCGGAAGCAATGGTGGAATCAGCGTTTCATCAGATTGATATCTTGGACCGGCTGGACTTTCAGAATTTCAAAATCAGTTTGAAGGCCTCTGAGATATTTATGACCCTTCGCGCGTATAGAAAGCTTGCTGACCAAATAGATCAGCCGTTCCATTTAGGCATTACTGAAGCTGGTGGGTTGCGCTCTGGAACGGTCAAATCTGCGATTGGGATAGGTGCTCTGCTCATGGATGGCATTGGTGACACGATTAGGATTTCTCTGGCGGCAGATCCAGTAGAGGAGGTTAAAGTAGGTTTTGATATCCTCAAAAGCTTAGGGCTTCGCCATAAAGGCGTTAATTTAATTGCCTGCCCCAGCTGCTCAAGACAAAATTTTGACGTGATATCTGTAGTCAACGAACTTGAATTGAGGCTTGAGGATATAACGACACCGATAGATATGGCGGTGATTGGTTGTATCGTCAATGGTCCTGGGGAAGCGAAGGTTGCAGAAATCGGGCTCACCGGTGCGAGCCCGAGCAACTTGGTTTATGTAGAAGGTAAGCCTGATCACAAGATTGATAATGGGAATCTGGTAGACGAACTGGAAGCTATGGTGAGAGATCGCGTTGCTAAAAAAAAGGCGGCGGAAAAAGACATCATTGCTACTGATTAGCAGAGTAGGCGAATAAACTTCATTATGGAAAAACTTCAAGCAATCAGAGGAATGAATGACATTCTTCCTGAACAATCGTTAACGTGGCAATATTTAGAATCGATATTTCAAAAAGTTGTCGCCGGTTACGGCTATCAAGAGATACGATTTCCTGTTCTTGAGCAGACTCAGTTGTTTAAGCGCTCGATCGGCGAAGTTACCGACATCGTTGAAAAGGAAATGTATACCTTCGATGACCGAAATGGTGACAGTTTAAGCTTGAGACCAGAGGGCACTGCGGTTTGTGTTAGGGCTGCCGACCAACATGGGTTGTTGTATAACCAGCAGCAGCGACTGTGGTATCACGGGCCGATGTTTCGACATGAAAGGCCTCAGAAAGGTCGTTACCGTCAATTTCATCAATTTGGAGTTGAGGCATTTGGAATGGCTGGCCCTGATATTGATGCTGAAATTATTGAGCTCTCTAAAGAGCTTTGGCGACAACTGGGTCTGACAGACTATTTGACCCTAGAGATCAATAATATCGGCAGCGCTGCGGACCGCAAAACTTATGCTGCTGCCTTATCCGCGTTTTTGGAAACTCGCAAAGAATCATTAGATGAAGATGCTATTCGGCGTATGCACACTAACCCTATGCGAGTACTTGACTCTAAAAATCCAACGGTGCAACAGGTTTTGGCCGGTGCGCCGCAGCTTTCCGCTTATGTTGGTGAAGAAAGCCATGAGCACTACCAGAAACTGACGTCTTTATTGGATGTGCTTGGCATTGCCTATAAGGAGAACGGTCGTCTTGTGCGGGGCTTGGATTATTATAACAACTGCGTATTCGAGTGGACTACCGACATACTTGGTGCACAGAGCGCGGTTTGTGGTGGGGGCAGATACGATGGCCTAGTCGAGCAGCTAGGTGGCAAACCCACCGTTGCCGCTGGATTTGCCATCGGCGAAGAGCGTATTGTGTTGATGCTTGATGAGCTGAACAAAGTGCCTGCTCAGGCCTTGCGACCAATAGATATTTACGTGGTAGTGTCGACTCAAAATTTGTCGGCTCAGGGTTTAGAGTTGGCGACAGAAATTCGCAAAAGCCATCCATCTCTTGGAGTGCTTTGTCACTGCGGTGGAGGCAAGCCTGCAAGCCAGATGAAGCGGGCATTTGCTAGCGGAGCTCAGCTGGCAATCATTTTGGAAGAGACTGATTCTGCTTCAACGCAGCTTAAGCTTCGCATGCTAGATGATTCAAATCGATCAGAAATCATTGATGTTGACCAAATTGGTTCTAAATTAGAGGAATTCATCGTCATTTCTAGGTGATAGTGTACATTACCGTGCCTCTAGCCGAACAAACAGGTAAAATTGCGGTCTTAATTGGAGATTTCCCGTTATTGCTTAGTAGGCAAGGCGAGAAGTTAGTTTTTTCATCTGTCGTTAGCCAACCTCAGATGGTCGAGTCAAAATAGGAGTAAGTCGTGGCGATTAACGCGGCAGAAGAAGAAACAATTGAATCCCTGAAAAAATGGTGGGATGAAAATGGCAAACAGCTAATGTTGGCGGTTGTTGTTGTAGTCGGCGGCTATGGAAGCTGGACACTGTGGCAAGGATCGAAAACAGCTAGCTCAGATGCTGCATCAGACTTATACGAAGAGGTGTTGGGCTTGGCTATTAATGAGCAAACCGGCACAATCAATGATGAGGACGCGGCGCAGATAATTGCCTTAGCCACTGAGCTACGTCAGGATCATAGCAGCACAATATATGCTCGATATAGTGCATTATTTTCGGCTCAACAGCAGGTTATGGCAGGTGACTTGGATGCGGCCCAAGAGACTCTGCGCTGGATAACTGAAAATCCTTTAACAGGGCTATTTGTAGAGCAAGATGAAGGCCTTATGCTAACTGCCAATTTGCGTTTAGGCAGGGTACTGCTAGCGAATGGTGACAATGACGGCGCGCTTGCAGTGGTTAGCAGCCTTGCCCCAAAAACCTTTGAGGCGGGCTATGCAGAGCTTCAAGGCGATGTATATGTTGCTATGGGCCGTACAGTTGAGGCTAGGGAATCCTATTTAGCGGCGCAACAAGCCGGCTCAAGTAGTGAAGGATTACGTATGAAATTAGACAATTTGTCTGAAGACAGTTAGGACTCACTGATACGCCATGAATAAAGCTAACAGCCTCACCGTGTTTCGATTTTTGAAAATTTTGCCACTCGTTTTTTTGACGGGCTGTTCAACTTTTAGTTGGAATCCACTGAATTGGTTTTCTGACGACGAGGTGGACCCACCGAGAGAATTAGTAGCTATTCAGCGCGAAGTGAATTTGCAGCGGAGATGGAGCGTTAGTGTCGGTAATGGACAGGGCAAGAACTATACCGAGCTGACTCCAGCCATAGACGGTAGTTCAATATTTGTTGCCAGTGAAGACGGCGACGTTGTGGCGGTTGTCAGGGATTCCGGCGATGTTCTTTGGCGAACGCGCTTACGGGTTAATGTGACTGGCGGTGTTGGTGCGGGCGAAGGCTTAGTTATGCTTGGGTCAGAGAATGCTGATGTCATCGCGCTAGATCAAGCCAGTGGGGAAGAACTTTGGCGCACACCAGTCTCCA
>CAJWGN010000042.1 GCA_913031035.1 uncultured Gammaproteobacteria bacterium | reverse complement strand
TGCGCATCTCTTGTTTCATCAGTTCCAACTGGTCGTCCGTTACTTCGACATCTATATCACCTACCGCCAGACTGCGAGCCTGGCTAACACTGTAGTAACTGCCAAAGTTCAGTGAGACACCCTGGGTTTCCAGGGTGTCGAAATATTCGGGGATCTTACTGGCAGACACCGGAAAGCCCCCTTCTCCACCAATGGCGGTCGTCACCCCCATTAGCAACTTGTTTTCCGCCAGCCCGTTCCTGAGTAAGACAGATCCGGACTGGTCCATCATGTCGATCCAGCCGGGGGTCACATAGCGCCCGGTGGCATCAATTTCACGGTTTGCCGTGGCATCAATATCACCGATCTCAACAAACCGACCTTCATGGATTGCAACATCAGCTTCGACAGCGTCACGGCCGGTCCCATCCAACACCAGCCCATTGCGGATTACCAGATCATAATGCGGGCTTGGTGCGCAACCAGCCAATAGCACGGCCGTTACTAACGGCATTACAAAGCGGGCAAAGCCACCCAGACCGGTATCGGTCATGCTGTGGTGAAACTGGTTATCCGCAGCATTCGCCGAGTCATTGCCGGGAGGGTGCGAGGGAGAATGGGAGGAAGAATCAGAAGGAGGGTGGGTCAAAGTCATAAAGCGTGCACCTAAAATGTTTTTAGCCAATCCGTGCTATAGAGAAAGGCGAGAGTCTCTCGCCTGATTGAATCCGAGATATTATTTACGTGGTTTACAGAAGTCTCTCAGGAGATACTGCGTCGATATAATGTAACACCGGTGCGTACTGATCGCTAAAAGTTGACTGGCGCAATTTGCGCAAGCGCTAATTGTGCCAACCCTCGGGCGTCACTTGGTGTCAGCAAAAAACTATCGATATTTCCGTCTGCGTGCCTTTGCGACTTGGGAAAAGGCTGCAGGGATTTAGAGGCAACTAAGAAGTAAATCTTGGGAGCGGAAATAGTTAACTTGTCAGTACCTTCTTAGTCGCCTAGTCTGTGAAATCAAAGTACTCTGACCCCTTTGATTTTCTCGGGGCAAAAAACTTCTGGGGCGGCGAGGCATGAGAGATTCCTTTCTCTGCAGGGCTAGTCAACAATTTATAGTGTAGTTCTTAGTCGCCTAGTCTGCTAAATCAAAGCACTCTGCCTCCTTTGATTTCGTTAATCTAACTCATTAACTTCCTTCAATTTGCTAAAGAGTGCCCTAAAAATCGTGCACGTCAAGACTTAGCCCAGCAGGGTCTCAATCTCAATATATGTCAGTATTCTTTACAGTATTGAATTTGTGGAACAGAAGCATTATTGCAACTTTTGTTATTAACTTATAACGTACTGTCTAATTGAACTGTGAGTAGAGACACCAATAATTTAATAACATAAGGGAGGAAATTCACCAGAACGAGCTCGGGCCATTGGCGATCTGGTTTGCTTAAGTTATTAAGTTATTGGTGTGCCCAAGAAATGCAACATTGAACTGGCTTTTGCTTTAGTTTCTGCAAGTTCTGTAGTTTTCATAGATCGAATTTCAGCAAAGGTATAATTACCTGTAGATTATTACGCATGAGTTAATTCCATTAATAGAAATAGGGTGTTGAGTTTCTCTCTAATAGTTAGGTTAGCGTAAATTGATGAATAAGTCGGGCGGCTAATCGGGCAGTTCTATCGTCAATATCAAATGTTGGATTCATTTCAGCCACTTCGAGTGCGATGATTTTTGAGGCGAACTGGCGTTTAAGACTATCGAGTAATTGAAGGATAATATTGGGATTTACGCCTAAGGCGGCTGGTGCGCTGACACCAGGAGCATATGACGCTGGGAAAACATCCAAGCAAACCGTTATATAAAGATAATCCAGCGGTTCGCAGAAGCTTGCAATATCCTCGAAACTCTTTTGCCATGGTTGATTATTAATGCTTAAGTCAGATTTCCAACGGACGTTTTTTTCATTGGCATAATTAAACAGAGTTTCTGTGTTAACACTGGGATTTATGCCGTATACCAGATAATCGAAATTTATGTTTTTTTCTTCAGCATATAGAGCTACTTGTCGAAAGGGGGTTCCTGATGAGGGTGAGGGTTCGAGTGGTCTGAGGTCAAAATGAGCATCAAAATTTATTATGCCAAGTTTCGCTTTTGGATGTGCTTTCCTAATACCCTGATAAGTTCCCCAAGCGACTTCATGACCACCACCAAGAATTATCGGCAATGATCTTGCCTTGATCACATCTGCTAGCTTGCTGGCGAGATTTGATTGCGCATCTTCTAACAATTTTCCGATGCATTCGATATTTCCGAGATCGATGATCGGCTTTTCGCTAGAATAGACTAAGTTCGAGAGCATTTTGCGTATTTGATCCGGGCCAGCGACTGCGCCAGCTCTTCCTTTGTTTCGCCTAACACCTTCGTCGCAATTAAACCCTACAATGCAATGGCAATCCTGTTCTACTTTGTTTGTTACTTCTACAACTTGATGCCAGCGAGAATTGTCGGAAGGATCGCTTCTACCTTGCCAGGGTGAATTATTCATTCACTACTGCTCCCGCCTTAAAGATCAGTGTAGGTTTGACTAGATTCATTCCGTAACAAAGCTCGGCAAGGGTATCTATTGGCCAAAGTACAAGGTCGGCATCGAAGCCCAGTTGTATTTGGCCTATTCGATGGTCCATTCCTAAGGCTTTAGCAGCGAATCTTGTAACCCCTAACAGAACCTCAAAGGGTGTTAGCTTGAATTGAACACAGGCGAGGTTCATCACATTGAGTAAAGACGCAATGGGCGATGAACCGGGATTGAGGTCTGTGGCAATCGCCATGGGCAATTTGTGCGCCCTCATTGCCTCGATAGGTGGGAGTTTAGTTTCACTGAGAGAGTAAAATGCCCCGGGTAATAATACTGCCACAAGATCAGCGGCTTTAAGGACGGGGATATCGCCCTCATCTAAGTGTTCCAAATGGTCAACGCTTAAGCCGCCGTATTCTGCGACTAAACTGGCGCCCTGCAAGTTGGATAACTGCTCTACATGACCTTTAACCTGCAGGTCGTATTTCTTTGCGGCTTGGCAAATAATCTCGCACTGGGAACGGCTGAAGCCGATACCTTCGCAAAAAAAATCGACGGCATCTGCTAACCCTTCCTTGTGTACCGCAGGTAATACTTCCTCAACCAGGTATTGTATGTAGTCATCTTTGTTTTCGAACTCTTGAGGAAGTGCATGTGCGCCCAAAAAACTTGTTCGAATGGTGACTGGATGCTTTCTCTCAAAGCCTCGCGCAACACGGAGCATTTTAATTTCGTTCTCTGTATCCAATCCGTAACCGGACTTTATCTCGATAGTCGTTACACCTTCTTTGAGCAAGCTTATCAGCCGAGGCTCGGATTCTGAGCTGAGTAATGTCTCATCCAAAGATCGAGTTGCTGAAACGGTACTAACGATACCGCCACCTCCTTGAGATATTTCTTCGTAACTTGCTCCATTTAATTTCATTTCGAATTCAGTGGCGCGGTGGCCGCCATAGACAAGGTGGGTGTGACAGTCTATTAGTCCTGGTGTCAGCCATTGACCCTCACCATCAAAACGGGTCTTCGCTTGAGGGCAATCATCCCCAGACTTCCCCATCCAGACGATTTTCCCATTTGAGAGTGCAATTGCTGAAGCGTCTGCATGCTGAGATGGGTTCTCGGCAGACATGGTGGCTATTCGGACGTTAACTATGAGTGTGTCTACTTGCTCAGATTCTAAGTTCTGCATCCCGTGCTCTAGATCTTTGGTTTGAAAATTAGTCTACTTGTATATACAGGAGTAGACAAGTAATAAATGAATCAGTAAACTGGCGTTCTCAACCTGAGGAGTTACTGGTGCAAGCAAGATATCTCACTATTAAAGACTTTGTCACTGATCAGATTGAACAGGGAATCTGGGAGCCCTCGGAGAAAATCTATTCTGAGAATGAACTTGCCGTAAAATTTTCGGTGAGCCGTATGACGGCTCGTAAGGCGATTGACAATCTCTGTTCCGAGGGAGTACTCGTACGAAGTCAAGGTTTAGGCACCTTTGTTGCTGACCTTAGACCCATGAGTTCACTCTTGGAAATACGTAATATTGCTGATGAAATTGCCAGTCGTGGGCATCAATATTCAGGTCAAGTGTTAGCTATACAGTCGGTAATCCCCGATAAGACTCTCGCGAGATTGCTGGATGTGCGGAGTGATTCTCTGGTTTATCATAGCTGTTTGGTTCACCGTGAAAATGATATAGCGGTGCAATATGAAGATAGATTTATTAATCCGAAGTTCGCGCCGGATTATCTGCAACAAAATTTCTTAGATCAGACACCAAATGCCTATCTCTCGAAGGTTGCGCCGTTAACAGAAGCTGATCACGTAGTTGAAGCTGTCTTGCCAGACGGTAAAATTGCCTTGGCCCTCAATTCAACGTATCCCTGCTTAAAGATAACCAGACGTACTTGGTGTAAGAGTGGCATCGTCAGTGTTGCCTATCTCTATCACCCAGGCGATAAATATCGACTAGGTGGACACTTAACATTTTAGGGTGATGATTATGTCAAAAAGTAACTCCTCTTCAAAAATAGGCACAAGAACTGATACAAGCCGAGTGATTAGGGCGAGTCGCGGGACTGACTTATCTGCCAAGAGCTGGCTAACAGAAGCGCCTCTGAGAATGCTGATGAACAATCTTGATCCGGAAGTTGCAGAACATCCAGAATCACTGATTGTTTATGGAGGCATTGGCCGTGCGGCCAGAAATTGGGAATCCTATGACAAAATAGTTGAATGCCTTAAGCGCTTAGAAGCTGATGAAACTTTGTTGGTTCAAAGTGGGAAGCCAGTTGGTGTATTCAATACCCATGCTGATGCGCCAAGAGTGCTAATCGCGAATTCGAACCTTGTCCCTAGATGGAGCACTTGGGAACATTTTAATGAGCTCGATAAAGCGGGTCTCATGATGTACGGCCAAATGACGGCGGGGTCATGGATCTACATTGGATCTCAAGGGATTGTTCAGGGCACCTATGAAACATTTTTCGCCGTTGCAAATAAACATTTTTCTGGCAGTGCGGCGGGGCGCTGGATTCTAACGGGTGGTTTGGGGGGAATGGGCGGCGCTCAACCACTGGCGGCGACAATGGCAGGTTACTCTATGCTTGCCATTGAAGTTGATGAGTCTCGAATAGACATGAGAATAAAGAGTGGCTATCTAGATTGCAAAGCAGATGATCTTGATCATGCTTTGAATTTAATCGAGCAGTCCTGTCATGATAAAAAGCCCCTAAGTGTCGGCTTGCTTGGTAATGCGGCAGACTTATTCGAAGAGCTTGCGCAAAGAGGTATTACGCCAGACGTTGTTACAGATCAAACGAGTGCCCACGATCCATTAAATGGTTATCTTCCCAGTGGCTGGTCTATGGCGGATGCAGAAACCAAAAGAAATTCTGAAGCTGAGGCCGTAGTAAAAGCGGCAAAAATTTCAATGGCAAAGCAGGTCAGGGCCATGTTGAAATTCCAACAATTGGGTTCGGCCGTGTTGGATTACGGTAACAACATCAGACAAATGGCCATGGAAGAAGGGGTTGAGAATGCATTTGATTTTCCGGGTTTTGTACCGGCCTATGTACGTCCTCTTTTTTGCGAAGGAATCGGGCCTTTTCGCTGGGTCGCGCTTTCTGGAGATCCAGAAGACATCTATAAAACAGATGCGAAAATAAAGGAGCTTATCCCTGATAACCCTCAACTACATAATTGGTTGGATATGGCCCGGGACAAAATACAATTTCAAGGTTTGCCTGCGAGAATTTGCTGGATCGGATTAAAGGATCGTGCTCGAGTTGGTGCCGCATTTAATCAAATGGTGGCTGATGGTGAATTGAGCGCGCCAATTGTCATTGGGCGCGATCATTTGGATTCCGGTTCGGTCGCATCTCCCAACCGTGAAACTGAGGCGATGAAAGATGGATCGGATGCGGTTTCAGACTGGGCGTTATTAAATGCCCTGCTCAGTACTGCGAGCGGTGCCACCTGGGTAAGTCTGCACCATGGGGGAGGCGTTGGAATGGGCTTTAGTCAGCATGCTGGATTGGTGATTGTTTGTGACGGTAGTGAAGATGCTGGGAGGCGAATTAGTCGGGTGCTGTGGAATGATCCTGCAACGGGAGTTATGCGCCATGCGGATGCAGGATATGACCTTGCTATCGACTGTGCGATAGATCAAGGGTTAGATTTACCAATGCTTGAGAAAAAGCACTAGGTTCTAATAAGCCTTGAGATTGAGCAAACTCAAGTTGCAAGGATTAAAAATATGGAAATGATCACAATTAAACCCGGCCATCTAAGCTTAGATGACCTTAAGTTAATACATTTTGCGCCTTGTAAAATTGTGTTAGATCCCGCTTGCCGGGATTCAGTGGATAAGGCTACCAACGTTGTTAATCAGGTGATAAAAGATGAGTTGGTCGTCTATGGGATTAATACTGGATTTGGCTTGCTGGCGAATACTAAAATTGATGTTAGCGAACTAGAAGTATTGCAACGAAGTATCGTCCTGTCTCATGCCGCTGGTATTGGCAAGCTAATGGACGCGTCTACCGTTCGATTGCTCATGCTACTAAAAATCAATGCGCTTTCTCGAGGAAATTCTGGCATTCGCTTTGAATTGATCGAAGCGCTGGTCACTCTAGTCAACAAAGAGATTTATCCTTGTATCCCAATAAAGGGGTCAGTTGGTGCTTCTGGTGATTTGGCGCCGCTTGCACACATGAGCGCGATTCTTCTTGGGGAAGGAGAGGCTAGTTTTAGAGGGGAGTTAATTTCTGCGGGAGATGCACTCAACATTGCTGGTCTTAAGGAGATTACCCTGGCACCTAAAGAGGGGCTTGCTTTGCTTAATGGGACTCAGGCATCCACAGCCCTTGCCCTTCAAGGATTGTTTCATGCAGAGACCTGTCTTAACGCGGCAACAGTTATTGGTTCGATGACAACGGAAGCTGCCAGAGGTTCACACCAGCCTTTTGACAAACGAATACATGAAGTAAGAGGTCATCCAGCCCAAATAGATATGGCCACTCACTATCGCTCTTTGCTAACGGATACGAGCATCAAAGACAGCCATACAGAATGCGAAAAAGTACAAGATCCCTATTCCTTAAGATGCCAACCACAAGTTATGGGTGCGTGTTTACAACAAATACGAAATGCCGCGGAAATTATCCTAATTGAAGCGAATGCTGTATCTGACAACCCGCTTATATTTTTGGACAACAATGAGATTATATCTGGGGGTAATTTTCATGCAGAACCGATTGCCATGGCAGCTGATAACCTCGCGCTGGTACTCGCTGAAATAGGCGCTTTGTCAGAACGTCGAATGGCCCTATTGATTGACAGTCAATTAAGTGGATTGCCGCCATTTTTAGTTAACAACGGCGGCGTCAATTCAGGTTTTATGATCGCTCAAGTTACCGCCGCAGCCTTAGCGAGTGAAAACAAATCCTTAGCACATCCTGCATCAGTAGATAGCTTGCCGACATCAGCCAATCAAGAAGATCATGTTTCTATGGCAACGTTTGCAGCACGACGATTGGGTGACATGTCTGAAAACACCGTCGGAATATTGGCTATTGAATGGCTGGGTGCGGCTCAAGGCTTGGATTTTCTAGAGCCACTTAAAACATCAGAATCACTGGAGCAGGCCAAAGCCATTTTGAGGGAGAAGGTACCGTTCTATGACAAAGATCGGTATTTTTCACCCGATATTGCTCAGGCAATTAACTTGATTGAAAACAACGTGCTTAGTGATGTGCTTTCGATTTGCATCACTCGTTGAGGTACTGACAAGTTAATTCCTATAGCTCACCGAGGCTAGGCATATAGGTATGTAGTACATCTTGCCATACGGGGCCAGTGTTTACGCGGTATCGATTCACAAACATGATTACGGAAATTTCATCTTCGGTGAAGCGAGCAAATTGAGCGACAAATCCCGCCACTTGACCGCCGTGATATTGTCGTTGCAATCCATTGTAAGGATTAAGGAACCAGCCAAAGCCGTATCTGGTTAGATCTCCATTGGGCAGTCGTGTTCGCTCCCACATTTGAGCTTTCGAGTCTGCACTAAGCAGTTCTTCTCCAAAAAGCACTTCGTCCCATTTCATCAGATCATAAACCGAAGACAGAATTCCGCCTGCGCCTAGCGTTGAGGAGGTTTCCGTAGGCCTTCGATTTATTAGTTCTCCACTCTTGTTGACCCAATAGCCAGCAGCTCTGTGTTCAATAATTGCTTCCGGGTCTGCCAATCGTGTTTGTGTCATGCCCACAGGGTCAAATATTCTGGATTTAAGCACCCGGCCTAGAGGTTGACCTTCGACCCGCTCGACGATCATGCTTAATAAAAAGTAACCCGTATTGCTGTAGTACCAGCCTGTGCCAGGAGCAAAGTCCATAGGTCGAGAGTGTGCGATCTGAATTATCTCTTCTGGAGTGACACGTTCACCGTAAATGTCGTAGCTGGCAATCTCTTCGTAATCTGGAATGCCTGAGGTGTGATTCATTAGTTGACGAACGGTAACTCCCAGCCATTCACTGGGGATGTCTGCAATATAATTTTCAATAGCATCATCCAGCTCGAGTTTGTTTTCTTCAACCAATAACATCACTGCTGCGGAAACAAATTGTTTGCTAATAGAGCCTATTTCAAAAACGGTATCGTCAGTAACGGGAACCGAAAGCTCGACATTGGCCATGCCGTAAGTTTCCAGATGAATAACCTCACCTCTTGAAACGATTGCTACTAGCGCGCCTGGAATATTATTCGATTCCATATATGTTTCAAGGCGCTCATCTAGACTTGAGAGCTGTTCGTCAGTTGGCTGAATGATTTGGGCGGATACAGTGATGAGCCCAAACGAAATAACTGAGGCGGTAAGTAGCAACTTCAGTATAGGGGAGTGTGATAATTTCATAGTTTTATCTTTCCAAATAATTTTTTTGCAAAAATAGAGGTAATCACAGGTGCCTGTCTGTATTGATTCGTTTGCTAATTATCTGATTTCAAGTAAATACAGGAACTCAAACGATTCTAACTTTACCTCGCTTGAAACTCTCTACCGGTAATCGCCTGACCGGGAAATACATCTGCAACTGTTTCACCTTCTTCGATTACAGTTGTGCCGGCAACGATGACAAACTGAATACCGTCTGAGTAAGACAGATCGTCTTCGAATGTTGCTGTGTCAATTATTCGGTCGGCATCGAATACGGTGATGTCTGCATCATAGCCAACCTGGATTCTGCCTTTCTTTGCCATCGCTGGCGCATAGGGCTCCAGTCTTTGGGCAGGCATAAGAGTAATCTTGCGAAGTGCTGTAGTTAAATCCAGCACGCCTCTTTCTCTGACGTAACGTCCCAGTAATCGGCTGAAGGTTCCAGCCGAGCGAGGATGCGCGCCGGGAGAGTAGGGCATGCCGTCGGACGCAATCATCACATAGGGCTCAGCAACGGCTCGATCTATCCAATCCTGCTGCATCATGTATATAATCACCTGCCCGCCCTCCACTCGATAGCGATCAAATGTTTCCTTGTTCAATCGCTCCCCGGTAGCAACCCATTGTATTTCTCTGTAACCCATACCGAATCGGTCTTGCCAACCCTCGTCAAAAAGGGACGACTGTATGTAACTTGACGCAGCCGTGTACGGATACACTTCTGTGCTTATATCCAAAGATCGAGATCTTGCCCCTGAGATCAGTTGCAGAACCATGTCGATATCGCCACGGGCCATGGAGTTTACATGGACAATATGAAGTGCCGCTCCAGTGCTTGCTGTGTTTGCGATTACTTCCTGCATTGCCAATGCACCGATGCCACCGTCTCGCACATGGGCGAAGATAATTTGTTCCTGCTCCGCGGCAAATTGAAAGACATCTAAAATCTCTCCACCGGTGACGTTAGGCGTGTATCCCGGCATCAGTCCTATGCCAATTCCACCTTCGTCCAATCCGGTCAGCAAATGTTGTCGCATAGCCGGATATTGGTTTTCAGTTAAGGCTGCATAATCGGCATCGCCTAACAGATTAAAACGACCTTCCGCTATATCGCCATTTGAATAGTGTAATTGTCTGAGTTCGCTTTCTGTTTGCGCACCGACTGTGCTATCCAGAAGAGCCAGTCCTCTACCAATTCGCTGGGAAACTGAAGCGCCAAAGTTGATAGGCGAGCTATTCTTCTTGGTTTCCAACCATTCCTTTAATCCCACATAACCTGATTCCAACTCTAGGGCTGTGGTAACACCATCGTGTGCCTGAAAGTAATTGGAAGTCTGTGACTGTCCATGGGCATGCATATCTATAAACCCGGGAGAGACGACTAAGTTGCTCGCGTCGATCAACTGTCCGCCGTCGCTTAAGCTGTCCAATAAAGGTGTGGTCGAGACTGCTGTAATCACTCCGTCTTTTACGCCAACGTGTCTCACCCCATCCAATTCCGTTTCCGGATCTATCACGCGGCCATTGGCAATGACTAGATCAAATTCTTGAGAGCGTTCTGCTGCCAAGGAACTAGCAGAAAAATTTAAGATGACAAGTGGAAAGAGGAGGGTGGCTATGTTTTGGATTCGATTTGAAATTTTCATTTTTATTAGTCTCTGAATACTGGGTACAGCGCAGCGCTAGTGTAACAAGATAGATTAAAATTGATAGAAATCGGTCTGGGGCAGGTGTGAATAGCCGTCTTAGCGTTAAGCTTGGTGCTTATCGCTATTTCTGCTCAGTGGCGGGGCGGCTATCTGACATGATTAAATTCAGTTTATGCTGCGCTTGTTTCGGTTCGGCCAAGTCCTGCTCTTCCAAAATCTCGCAGCCATCTTTTGCCATCTGATCGATACTCACGGGATAGGATTTACAGTCATCGAGATATCGAAGATTTGATGTCACAACGTGGCATCGCGGTAAGCTATGAAGCAATCCAGCTGTGGTGTAAAAAATTTGGGCCGAAATATGCTCAAAGGTTAAAAAGAAAAAACTAAGCTTAAGGCGACACTTTTTTCATTGATGAGGTGTTCGTTAAGAATCAGGGGAAGCAGTATTATCTTTGGCGTGCGGTGGATCGGGATGGAGGAGCTGTAGATGTATTTCTCCAGAGATAGTAACGTATATTCTCGATTTTTAGTGAACCTCTAGCAAGGAACTAAATATGAAAAATGTCTTACAGATTTTAGTCATAGCAGGCCTGCTTGTCTCGTTCTCCGCACAAGCTGAAGAGGTGAGGCCTGGAGTGCTGCGGACCCCCGATAGTCGTTTTGAAAACCTTCCCGATTATGATTTCAAACCTAACTATGTCGAAGTACAAGGATATCGTATTCACTACATAGATGAAGGTCCAGATGATGGAGAAGTGATGTTGATGCTTCACGGAGAGCCTGCATGGTCCTACCTGTATCGCAAAATGATTCCAATCTTTGTTGAAGCCGGATATCGCGCCATAGCACCAGATCTAATTGGGTTCGGTCGCTCAGACAAACCTGTCAGCATGGACGTACACACCTATCAGTTTCATGTAGATACACAACGAGCACTTGTTGAGGCCCTGAATCTAACTAACGTGACATTTGTAGGGCAAGATTGGGGAGGCCTGATTGGATTAAGAGTGGTAGCGGAAAACGAATCGCGGTTTTCCAGAGTAGCGATCGCTAATACCGGCTTACCAGACCCTCAAACTGGCAGTGTACCTAGCGGCGCTTTTATGAATTGGAAACGCATGAACCAACGGATGATTGATGCCGGTGATATTCCAACGGGTGATATGATCGCAGGAAATACAGGAGACCTTAGTCTCAAAACTGCATACGATGCCCCGTATCCTGACCCGAGCTACAAGGCAGGGCCTCTTGTCCTGCCTCAGCGTGTGCCTGTGACTCGAGATGATGCCGGAGCCGCTGAGAATTCTGCGGCGTGGGAAGTGTTCAGGCGTTGGGAGAAACCTTTTCTCACTTCTTTTAGTGATGGGGATCCTATAACAGCGGGTGGTTTTGTTGTATTTCAGGAGCAGATACCTGGAGCTCAAGGTCAAGCGCATACCACAATAAGAGATGCTGGGCACTTTCTACAAGAACAGAAAGGGGAAGAGTGGGCCGAAACTATTGTTGAGTTTATGAGAATGAGTCCAAACTAGGCGCGCTATTTGATCCAGTGCAATCGAAACAGAACAAACAAATCAAGGAGGGAGGGAAAGGCTGCAAAGCGTTCCTTTAAGCGCTTACTGCGTAAATACAAAGGCGAGCCAAGGAAGATCACCACGTACACATTGAGAAGCTACAACGTGGCTCATAGAGAACTGATTCCATAGATGATTCACGACACTACCCAACATGCCAACAATCGAGCCGAGTTGTCGTACGAGCCGACACGTGTGAGGGAGCGGGGTATGCGAAAGTTTAAATCTATGGCACAAGCACAGTGGTTTTTGAACGCTCATGTAGCTGTGTATAATTTTTTCAACTTAGGACAGCACTTAGAGTCAGCAGGAGCTTATTAATATTTTCGGCTGCGCGCCTTTGCGTCTTAGGAAAAAGCAGTGGCAATCCAGAGGAAGCTAAGCAACATATTTCGAGCGTGCAGCCCAAACCGGTGGCGGCTAGAAACCTACTTGGCGAACACCGGTAGGCGTATGGACGAGCTTCACCGCCGACGGTTTTCGGCTAGGGCTGAATGCCGACCAAGTTACTTTGTCTGCAGTGGCGGGGCTACCCGGTGCTAAATTGAGCGATTAACTCAGCGCTGTAGTTAATCGAATGGGATAGGTAAATAAGACTAAAAGAAGCGGTGGTCGTGTTTGCGGCTCTTGCGTTAAGAGCCAATGATAATGCTGGTGGTCAGAGCATTGCTGAAAAGAACATAAGCATTGATTAGCATCACGGCTGAATGTCCCCAAATATTGATGGTGAACGCGGGGATCAGTAAAATCACAATAAGGCCGGTGCCAATTGGGGAGAAGCCGGCGCCTAAAATTACAACGTCTGCTATCTGAGCCATAGTAACGAAGGCGGTTAAACCCAGAAATATTGGTCCGCGTCTTGCCATGTAATATTCGCGCAAGTCTTGGTCGTCATCGGGCTTAATGTCAGGGGTGATAGCGTAAGAGACCAAGACGATAAACAAGGTTGGAAAAATCAAGAACCATACTTGAAAGATAGTTGTAAATTCAATTTCTCGGTAGGGCCATATTCCCACCAGTATTGAATGGAATAGAGGACCACCACCACCGTCCAGAGGAGGTGTAGCCAATCGATTTTCGGCACAATCTGAGTGCGTAGTAGGCGACCCCAGCCGGCAAATATCTCCTTTAACGCCATCGCGATGACAACGGAGGCGATCGCCATTAAAAACTCGAATAAGGTCATAAGTCCCTCGTTGCCAATTTATTAGCTTCTCTCATAGTAGGCTAGTCGATAATTCTGAGTCTTAAGCTTAGTGATTTCAGCGCGGTTTTTACTCTAGCCAGCGACGAATCCCGCTAAAACCACTAAACTTAATATTAAGTGAGCGAATTCCATTAATGCGTTTGGACATTCTCAGCCGATGCTTCTATCCTTCGTATTTTAGTGTTCTTGTCACTATCAGTGGCAAAGTCACTGATTCATCATTTTGATGCTATCGACTACTTAACTAATTTGAGCCTTCAATGAGCGATCTTAAACCCTTATACATATCTTATGCTGGACCTTCTCTACTAGAGACGCCGTTACTTAATAAAGGGTCGGCTTTTACGGAAAAAGAAAGAAGAGCATTTAACCTGATTGGCTTACTGCCTCCCCGCTACGAATCTATTGATGAGCAGGTCGAGCGAGCTTATCAGCAGTTTAGCAGTTTCGATGAGCCGATAAACAAGCACATTTATCTGCGCGTTGTTCAAGATAACAATGAAACTTTATTTTACCGCTTGCTGCGCCAACATCTGGTGGAAATGCTGCCGATTATCTATACCCCAACCGTTGGCGATGCTTGCGAGCTTTTTTCTGACATCTACCGAAGCGCGCGCGGAATCTTTGTCTCCTATGAAGAGCGAGACTATATGGATGACATTCTTAGAAGTGTGACCAAAGATCGGGTTAAAGTAATTGTCGTTACAGATGGTGAGCGAGTCCTAGGGTTAGGAGATCAAGGCATAGGTGGTATGGGCATTACCATTGGCAAGCTGTCTCTTTATACCGCCTGTGGTGGTATTAGCCCAGCTTATACGCTGCCAATCACTTTGGACGTTGGAACCAACAATAAAAAGCTATTAGACGATCCCATGTACATGGGGCGGCGTCATCCGCGAATTGACGGGGCAGAGTATACCGCTTTCGTCGATCAGTTTATTGATTCTGTCCATGCCCGTTGGCCCAACACCTTAATTCAGTTTGAAGATTTTGCGCAGCCCAATGCAATGCCAATCTTAAAGCGCCATAGGGAAAGAGTTTGCTGCTTTAACGATGACATTCAGGGTACAGCAGCGGTAACGCTGGGTTCTTTGTTGGCGGCATGTAAACGTAAGGGAGAGGTATTAAGGGATCAGAAAATCGCCTTTGTCGGGGCTGGGTCAGCCGGATGTGGGATTGCCGAGTTGGTTGTGAGGGCAATGGTGATTCAAGGTCTGACTGATATAGAGGCCCGTGCGCGGATATTTATGATTGACCGTCATGGTCTCTTGACTTCGGATATGGCTGATTTGCTGGATTTCCAGCAGATGCTGGCTCAGGATAAAGCGCGCTTAGGTGCTTGGCATTTAAGCGACAACAATGAAACGATTGAACTAATCGATGTCGTGTCCAATGTTCATCCAAGTGTTCTTATAGGTGTTTCTGGAAAGCCAGGTCTATTTACGGAAAAGATTATTCGGGAAATGCACGCTCATTGCCCGAGGCCGGTTGTGTTGCCGCTCAGTAATCCGTCAAAGCATGCAGAGGCGCACCCTGATCAAGTAATCGAATGGACAGACGGCCAGGCTATTGTTGCCACCGGCAGCCCTTTCTTCCCAGTAGAGTATGCGGGTAAGAAATTCGAAATCTCTCAGTGTAATAATAGCTATATCTTCCCAGGCATCGGCTTAGGGGTGGTTGCATCAAAGTCGGCTAGAGTCAGCGATGAAATGTTGATGGTTGCCAGCACAACGTTGGCTGATTTGGCTCCAGAGAGCGATTCTGCCACCGTTGGTATATTGCCGCCGCTAGTTGATCTTGCAAGCTTGAGCCGCACTATTGCGTTCGCTGTGGCAAAGGTGGCAATGAGAGAAGGACATGCGCGGCAAATAAGTGACGAGGAATTAAGCACCGCTATTGAGCATAACTTCTGGACTCCTGAATATCGGGAATACCGCCGCATAGCAACTCGGGCTAGGTAGCAATGGGCTGAGTGCTTTTAGTAACCTAGGGGTAAGCAGAGCCATTTTTTTACAGCCACAAGCTGCGCACGGCAACTACGCTAATTTTTGAATAGAGGATAGGTATGTCACACCACGACTTTCTGGTAAAACGCGATGACCTTGCGACAACTCGTTTGGTCGAGAGCAAGGGGTTAACACCAGCCTCCGGGCAGGCAGTTCTGCGGGTTGAGCGCTTTGCGCTCACTGCCAACAATATTACCTACGGCGTCGCCGGTGATTTGATCGGTTACTGGCAATTTTTCCCAGCAGAGGAAGAAGGGTTCGGCCGTATACCCGTTTGGGGAATCGCCAGTGTAGTTGCAGAAAACGGTAGCGAGCTTAAAGTTGGCGACCGCTACTACGGTTATTTCCCTATGTCGGATGAGCTGCTGGTTAGCCCTATCAAATGCTCACCCCGTGGGTTTACCGATGGCGTGGAGCACAGGGCTAAGCTACCAATTGTTTACAATCAGTACACGAGGGTGGCTGCGGAGAACGGGTTTGAGTCGGGTTTTGATAACCACAAGATGGTTTATGTCCCTCTTTTCACTACTTCTTTTGTATTGGATGATTTCTTTGCTGACAACGATGATTTTGGAGCCAAAACTATTGTGCTTGGCAGCGCCTCTAGTAAAACTGCCTTCGGTATGGCTTTTATGCTCAAGCAGTCTGGACGGGTCAACATTGTTGGTCTTACATCCGAGAAAAACCTTGGCTTCGTAAAGGGGCTTGGGCTTTATGATGAAGTCTTCACCTATGATGACGTTGAATCGATGGATAATTCTGTTACGACAGCGTATGTCGATATGTCGGGTAATAGAGATGTATTATCAAAGATACATCATCACTTTGTAGACAATTTGCGTCAAAGCTGTGCGGTCGGGATCACACACTGGGAGTCAAGGACGGATAAAGAGCTGGAGGAGTTGCCAGGTGCTAAGCCGGCAATGTTTTTTGCCCCAAGCCAAATAGTTAAGCGAAATAAGGAATGGGGCCCAGCTCAGTATCAAGCACGTCTCGCGAAAGCCACAGCTGCATTTTTTGCTGAAGTAGACAGCTGGGTTGATATTCAAGAGCACAGCTTTACCGATGTTGATGCTATCTATCATCAAGTGCTGGTGGGTGCGCCTGCCGATAAAGCGATTATCGTGGCTCTAGTTTAAAGCCGGTGAGTTAGAGCGGACGGAATTTGCTAAAGAGTTCGCGTAGTTTTTCAGCACCTATTTCATTCATTCGCTCTATATTTTTTGCCGGGATATTGGCAGCATTCGGATGGCTCTCTACCGCGTTTTCGACGCTATCCTCGCGGAGAATATGCAGCAGTGGGAGAGGTGATCGATTAGTATAGTTCTCCGCCGCCGCAGCCTGAGTGCCGGCAAATTGGTACTCAGGATGAAAGCCCGCAATTTGAAAGATGCCTTCTAAACCGAGCTCAAAAATAAGGCTGTTGGCCCGCTCAATGAAATCACAATAGTCTGGGAACTCCCTTAAGTGACCACGAATAATTACGATGCTGGTTTCTATTTGAGTGTTTGCCTCTAATAGCTCTAATTCGCAGACAAGCGCTGCCTGCAAGTCCTCATTGGAGTGGGGGTCAGATACTTTGAACCTAATATTATCCTGATCAAACTCCTTCCTGGCAAAAGGACAGAGGTTGAAACCAATAACAAATTCCTGAATCCATTCCTTTACTTGCGTCTCGACTGCGCCTTCATCGGCATCGAAATCTTGACTCGGGCTTTTAGAAATCAAGGGCTTACCTATCTCCAAATTTCGCTAGCACGGCGCCATAGACAGTCATCGCATCCCAAAGGTTTTGCAGGCGCAGATTTTCATTTTCGGCATGCTGATTATTGTCATGGTTAGCTAAAGGCAATACGATAATAGGCGTCTGCATTCTGGATCTGAATGCATTTAAAGGCAGTCCTCCACCCATTGAGGGTGTCAAAATGAGGTCGGGGGTAATTTGCCGCATGAGCTTGATTAGTCGCTGCGACATTTCGCCATCCATTGATGTTCGAAGACCTGAGCCGCCCGCACCCCGCCAATCCAACTTGATTACTTTTTGATGGTCTCTTAAGGTCTCATCGCTAGGCTCATCATAGACAATATGAAACCCTTGTTTGCTAATATGTGCTTCGATCAAGCTGCGAATGGTCTCAGGGTCTTGATTCGGGACTAAGCGCAGATTAAGAGATGCAGTCGCTGAGGATAAGATAATGTTTCTACCTTGACTGCCAACACCGCCAGCGCTCAACCCGCGGACGTTAAATGCAGGAAGCGTTATTAGTTCCTCTAAACGCGTGCCGTCACCCTCTGGAGTGTGAACAGAAAGCTCTTCTTTGAGCAGCTCAGTGACGTCTGGCATGGCATCGATTGCGAAGCGTTCTGCCTCGGTCAGTGTTGCGACATTATCGTAGTAGCCTTCAATTAGTATGCGTCCGGAGTCGTCTCTCATGCTGGTCAATAAATAAGCCATTCGCATTATTGGATTTGGAGCCCAGTTACCATAGTGGCCAGAATGAAGCGGTCGATTCGCGCCATAGGTCGTCATGTCTAATGTGCGGCCGCCTCGAACGCCAAAAACGAGTTGAGCCCTTCGAGATTGATGCATGGGAGCATCGCAAAATAGAAGTAGGTCGGCGTCTAATAACCCGGGATTATCGTCGATGATTTTGCCTAAGGTTGGAGAGCCCCTTTCTTCTTCTCCATCAAAAATAAGTTTTAAGTTTACCGACAGCTCAATATTGCTTTGTCTTAAGGCATCAATCACATGGGCGATCGCGATCACTGGCATTTTGTCATCACCCGCCGATCTGGCATAAAGCCTAGATTCAGGATCAAAGCGAGAAGGAATTAGTTCGAGATCGACAGGTTTGCCTCCAGCATTCAGGGGAGCGTCCAGTAACGTCGGTGTAAAAGGGGGGTACGCCCATTTTTCGAGATCTACGGGCTGGCCATCAAAATGTGCATAGAGTAAGAGAGTTTCTGTTGCGTTGGGGCTCAATAACTCTGCGTAGACGTAGGGTGCCCCTCCTGCTTGAAGTTGTTTTGTGGTAAATCCCCGAGCGCTAAGTAAGCCCTCTATGTGATCAGCATTTGCCGCCATATCGTCAAGGTTTGATGCTATGTTTGGAAAGGATAGCAACTCAATAAAATCTGTCAGTATCAATGCTTCATTGGCTTCACGGTACTCGGTAATTGCAGAGCTAACATCCAGTGCTGACAAGTTCTGGGCGTTGCTTACTGTGGGTAGTGAAAGAGAGATGGCGCTAAAAAACACAAGCAATGTTTTGGGCTGGCTAGGTCGCCCATTCATTTTTGGTAATTCAATGTTCATTAAAGTGCACCAAATGATTGTTGGATGGATAGTAGAATACTGTTCGGCGAGATTAACTCATCCCGGCCCCTTAGATAAAGAGCTCCTCTGCTTATTCTTGTTATCTAAATGCCGAAAGCGCGACTCTGGGAATGGGGAAAGGGGGGGCTAAAAGTACAACTATCGGTATTTGGCTTAGCATGCCGCTGTATTCCTCGAAAAGCTCTATGCTAGACTAACTCTGGCACCTACATTACGGCGTTTTTATGGCGCTTTTGATTTAGGCAATAACTCCGAAAATTAATGTGAACGATAAGTGCTTGGGTTGGTATGAAACTGACTTGGCCTAGTTATCTTAATTAGAGAACTTGAAATGAAAACTGAATTAAAAAACGATGTGATGATAATCACTCTAGATGATGGCAAGGCCAACGTTGTTGGACACACTCTGCTCGACGAGCTTTTGCCAGCGTTAGATCAAGCTGAAAAAGAAGCGAAGGCTATTTTGATTGTTGGCCGCGCCGGTATTTTCTCAGCAGGCTTTGATTTAAAAGAACTTCAAAAAGGTGCCGAGCAAAGCAGGGCTCTAGTTTCTCGAGGATATGAACTATTGCATCGACTTTATGGCTTCCCATTGCCGGTGGTTTCTGCATGCACTGGGCATGGGATCGGCCTTGGTGCATTTATTTTACTCGCCTCAGATATTCGGATAGGCGTGGCCGGAGACTCCAAAATCAGTTTGCCTGAAACGGCTATTAGTATGCAGCTGTCTCCTTTGCTGATTGAAGTGGCGAGCGCTCGGATATCTAAAAGACATATCATTAGGGCCGCTGTGCAGTCTGAAAACTATCTCCCGGATTTAGCCGTTGATGCTGGGTTTTTAGATGAAGTAGTTGACGCGGCTGATCTGTTTGCTAAGGCCTTTGAGGCAGCAGAAAAACTGAGTCTTTTGCCAGGTGAGTTTTACGCAAAGAATAAACTTGGGGTAAGGAAGGTGTCATTAGAGTTGATGGGGAAAAACTTAAGTTCCTAGCTTAATGCTCCCAACTTAACTTAGTGCGGCCGGCCGAAACTACCTCAGCCCAGACTTTCCGTTAGTTTACTTCTCGATAGTGCTTTGGGGGAGAGCCTGCGGGGGGCTGAGATCGGTAAAAGTTAAGGCAAATTAAGAGCGTCGTTAATAGCGCAGAGTACTTCATTTATTCTAAATGGCTTGTGGATAATCGAGTGAAACCCAGAATCCGCAATTCTATCTATATCCTGCTGCATGGCGGTAACCGGGGATGCTGACAGTTTCAGCAGATGACCTTAGCATCTTAAACTCGTCAAGCTTGAGCATTTTATATCCGTAGGAGTTAAAGCTAGCAGTTCAAGCTGAGCGATTTTTAGGCTTTATGGCCGTTTTTCGCGGAAAGTGGCAGGAAGACATTGTACTTGAGAACCGTGGCTAGGCGTTCTCCATTCATCTCATTGTGATCAGCCATCAGTATCGGTGTGATTCCGTATCGATTTAATATTGTTACAAAAGCCAGCCAATGGATACGCTGCTAAGATTTAGCTATTTTTGAGTGTGCGGGTACTTCTCAATCGAATTTATCTCTCTTGGCTTCTTTGTAAAAGTAGATTCCGGCGGCGTGTGCTTCCTATTATTTTTTGACCAATCCTAGATTCGCGGAGTTATTTTAATTCTAGTCATCCGGACTACCAATCTCTGGTATTGATGTTCAAATATTAACCGGTTTTATTTTAGGTCAGTCTTTCCTAGGTGTTATCGACGATCAATTTTGAATTTTCGCTGACTCTGGCGAGTGCTGTGACATCGTAATACGCGAATTTTTGGGCGCTACTGCGAATACATAACAAAGTCTGTTTGATCTTAGGCTATTCTGTCTACTTAAAGTAATTTCTGGTTCTTTGCGTGGTGCTGCCAGAGCGAGTATCTCTTTCTCTTTCTCATTTCCCCTTTCGATTTGCCATTGGAGTCGAATAAGAGTGTCGCTCATTCATTGATGTAGCGATGTCTAAAAAAATGAAAATTGCTGCAGTAATCCGCTTCAACCAATCGTCTGCGGAAGGTGCAGCTACGCATGCTGCCGACTTGAAACTCGAACCATCACTGTTGACCAGAAAAGTCGGCAGTTAAGTCTGGGGTTAACAAGAAACTGGAGTAAGGTTAAGAGGAAAAGTGGCTCTCAAGACAGGGATTAAATCCGACCGACCAGTAAAGTATTGCTTTGATTTATAGCGTGCGAAGGTTGACTTTTAAAATCAAATTGAGCCGTTACAAACCAGCTTCGCTTCACTCATGCTGTGTGTTGGGGGAAAAAAATTCTTACATTTGTAGCAATTACTTCAATTAGTCGTACACCGCTTTTGCAAGGTAGGAAGGTAATTATCCATTACACCCTTTAAATGGCCAACATCGACGTGAGCTTCTTGCTATTTCAGGAGATACAACTACGCTATGTAGGTAGATTTTATCTTTAAAAGTGGTCTATATTTTTAAATGACAGCTGTTTTTTCTCAGTATTTTTGAGTTAAAAAGTAAGAGGATCGAGTTTGGTCTCATGAAGGCTTTTAAGATTTTCAAGCGTCTCTGGAATGGAGGCCTCAATGCAGCTTTTGCTGATCCGTCAGAACTAACTAGACGAAGAACTGTCGCTATTGTCGGCTTTATTCTCGTGCCTTGTGCCGTCCTCTTGGTGATATCACATTTCATCATTTTAAATACCAATAACCATCGAGCGGCGATAATCTTCGCCACCATGCTGGTGGGTCTCTTCAGCCTTTATGTTCAGGCCTATAAAGATTGGCAGCGTGTAGCCGCGTACAGCATTATTGGAGCACTTTGGCTTGCTCCAGTTGGCCTGATGATTCAAGAAGGGTTTAGTAGTAGCAATTGGGCGTGGTTGTTACCAGTAATACTCCTCGCAAATTTTATCTTGTCGAGAAGGGCATCAATTGCCTTCACAATCGTTAGTGTATTTGTCTTCGCGCTTGTGTATGCGTTGACGACAAAGGGACTGGTAGGATCTGACATTGATGCGGCTGAGCATGCGATAACCGTCGCTATTTCTGGTTCTTTGATTTTAGTGCTGGCGTGTTTGTTGGGTTACTCCTACCGCACGTCGCAAATCAAATCACAAAGCCGGCTTAAAAGAAGCATGGGTATTCTAGCTAACGAAGCTGAAACTCGACGAGTGGCAGAACTGAAAGCGCTCGCGGGTGAACGGTCCAAGGCTACTTTTCTAACAACAGTGAGTCATGAACTAAGGACTCCGCTTAACGGTGTGATTGGCGCTAGCGATTTACTCATAGCGAGAGATTTGGAGGACGAGACACGTGGGCTCGTGAATATTGTTAAGAACAGCGGAGAGATATTGTTGGATGTTATCAACAATGTCCTAGACATCTCTAGGTTGGATGAGGGGAAGCTTGAGCTGGTAAATCAATCTGTGAACCTTGGCAAGGTGATCGAGTCTTGCATTGATCCTTTGCAGCTGCTGAGTCAGACAAAGGGACTTACTTTGGCAGTTGATATAGACGAATCTGTTTCAAGAAACTATATGCTAGATCCGTCGCGGATTAGGCAGTTAGTTCTAAACATATGCGGTAACGCCATAAAGTTTACTAATCAAGGCACTGTCGTAATTTCAGTGACCGAGGAGGGGGCGCGAGTTAAGATCTCCATTCAAGACACCGGCATAGGTATTGCCGAGGATAAAATTCAGGAGATATTTGATCCTTTTGCTCAAGTCGATTCATCCGTTGATCGCCAATTTCAAGGAAGTGGCCTTGGCTTGAGTATTGTTGATCGATTGGTTCGGCTTTTTGGCGGAGAGATAAGCGTCGAGTCCGAGGTTGGAGTGGGAACCTGTTTCTCTATGTTGCTTCCCCTTGAGCATGGCAGGGTAGAGGAGGAGGAGGTTGGCACTAGTGATTCATTTGTGTCAGCTAACTGCTTTGATATAAGCCCAGCCACAGTTTTAGTGACAGACGACAACATCATAAATCGAAAGGTCGCAAGTCAACTATTGAAGAAACTTGGGCACCAAGTTATCGAGGCCACCGACGGCTTGGAAGCGATAACTGCCATTCAAAATGAAGAAATAGATATTGTCTTGATGGATGTTCAAATGCCGAACATGGATGGGCTTACCGCTACCAGCAAAATTAGAGGGATGAGATTTCCGCTTTGTGAAATCCCGGTTATTGGAGTCACCGCGAATGCTTTGCCAGGAACTGAATTTGAGATACTAGAATCAGGGATGGACAATTATTTGGCTAAACCAGTCCGCTTAGATCAATTGAAGCAAACTCTTTATATGACTATGACTATGACTATGCCTAAAAAACATGACTGAGCTCAATTGCTAGGCAAGATGCCAAGACCCGCATCAGAGCGCCAGAGTCAGGCCTTCTTCAAAGGTTAGTCTTTACGTTTCAGCAAGAACTATCACAATTCTGTGCTTAAAACGCATAGAGTACTCTCAGTCTTGTTTCACGGAGTTAGAAGATTGAAGAGAATCGCACTTTTTTTCTAACCAAATTCGCTGTGCTCTTGGCCGTCGGCGTAGCGCTTAGTATAGTTCTACCCGCACTGGGTCTAAAACAAGATAGTTATTCAAAACTATTGTTTATCTTTACGCTTTCCAGTGTGGGTGGCTCATTCACTTCTTCAGTTACGCCGAAGTGGCCAACAAAACGAAGTGTTGGCGCTCAAGTGATTGAAAAACCGGCTAACGAATTAGAAAGATGGCCAGTGAATACGGCAAGCAAGCAAGCAAGCAAGCAGGCTCAGCAAGCGGGTATTGGGGCG
>CAJWGN010000041.1 GCA_913031035.1 uncultured Gammaproteobacteria bacterium | reverse complement strand
TTGCGGTTGTGTATTTGATTTTTAAGACAGGTTATAAGCTTAGAGCTTAGAGCTTAGAGCGCTTAAGTGACCTTTCGCCCACCTCGAAACTCCATCGCCTGAGAGTTGCCTTGGCTGTCATAGTACATGCCCGGGCCGTCACGCTCGCCCCGCAGCCAAGGCCCAACGTAGCGGTCGCCATTGGCAAAAAAGTAAGTGCCATTGCCGTTAATTTCATCGTCTCTAAAGCCGCCTTCAAAGCGATTGCCGTTAGCGTAAAAGAACTTACCTTGGCCATTCATTTTGTTGTTTTGCCACTGGCCTTCGTAGCGGTCGCCATTAGTCCAATATTTTTCTCCTTGGCCATATTGCTCACCATCACGCCATTGGCCTGTGTACCGATTGCCGTTAGCCCACTCATAAGTGCCTATGCCTGCGCGAAGGCTGTTTTGGAACTCCCCGTCGTAGCTGTTGCCATCGGTCCAGGTAAACTTACCTCTACCGTTGTGCTCGCCATTTTTCCACTGGCCTACATAGCGATCGCCATTGATGGAGCTATAAGTACCCTGGCCATTGAATTGGTCACTAATCCAAGCGCCTTCATAAGTATCTCCGGTTAAGAAGTAAAAGGTTCCTCGGCCAGCTTTTCGGTCATTTTCGTAGGTACCCATATATCGCTCGCCGTTCGCCCGATAGAGAGTGCCGTGACCATTACGTTTCCCGTCTCTGAAGGTGCCTTCGTAGCGGTCGCCGTTTGAAAAATAGTATGTGCCTCGGCCATTTTTAGCATCATTACTGAACTGGCCCTTATAGCGATCGCCGTTGGCTAGGGTAAGCGTTCCCTGCCCCTGAAAGAAATTATTTTGACATTGTCCTTCATAGCGATCGCCATCGGTCCATTGATACTCGCCGGTGCCACTGTCACAAAACCCGCGAAGCCACCCCTTGTCTGCGGCATAGGAGGGCGCGGTAAGGGCTAAGGCAAGTGTTCCCAGCAGAGTGAAAAGCGGGAGTCGGTATTGATCTATCATGGTGCCTCCTATGGCTTAATGACTATTCTTGAGCAAGAGATAGCTTCTCTTGCGCTTGGGTTCAGGTGCTGCTCTCAATTCTATGGATATTTTAGGGTAAAAGTAAGCGGAATGTATGGTTTATATCTATGCCGTCATCATCGAGCGTACGACGCTGACGTCAAACAGTAAAGAGGAACGATACTTATTTGAATCGAGGTGCTTCGAGAAGTTCCCCCGGTTATAGGGTGTGTGAGAGGAATGAGCTTGAAGGGATGGATCTGAAGCTAAGACGCAAATTCCAAACCTTGAGCTTCAGTCTCGAAGGTTTGGCGGTAATTGCCTACAGCGACCTTGTGGCAATAGCGGGTTGGGTTCTAGCGGCGCTAGCAGCTGGGCCTAGGACGGCTAATTGGCCTATGACTAGGAGAGCTAGCATGCCCAAAGGGGTGTAGTACCAAGCCATGGCAGGCATGTTAAAATTGGTTGTCAGGATAATACTAAACCCTACAGTTAAGACGGCACCTATTGCCACTCCAATCCCGGTTATGAACAAGTTTTCAACTAGAAAGTAACGCAGTATTTGAAAGCGGGTAGCGCCGAGGGCTCTTCTAGTTCCGATCTGCTTGCGTCGGCGGTTAATTCCGAATACAGCTAAGCCAACTATCCCCATAGAAGTAACAAAGACTAAGGTGCCAACTACAACCCATAAGATTGTGCTCATTGCACTGTCTAGGCGGTAATTTTCCTTTCGTGTTTCCTCTAAAGAATACAGGTTGCGAATGATTCGGCTGACAGGGGCCGAGGCAAGCCGTTCTTCAATATCAATCATGAGCCTGTCACGTTGCCCCGGTTCGGTTCTTATCAAATAGATTGAAAAAGAGTTCGCCACGTTTTCTGGGACAATCATAGAGCGCTCAATAATATTGCTTTCTTGCCACGGCGCTTGCAGTCGATCAACCACGCCAATGATTTGTACTCCTTTATTCCCTGGTTCGTAGACAGTCTCCCCCACGACGTCATTGATGTTGAGGTCTGGGAATAATTCTTTAGCAAGGGCTGAGGAAACTATAGTCACCACCGCGGTGGAGTTCTGTTCGGGTTGTCGAATCTGCATATCTGTGGCTTTAAAGTTCTCGCCGGTCACGAGCTCTAAACCCATTGTCTCAAGAACGTTTTCGTCGGCTCGGTAAATGGCGGCACTTATCGATGGTTTTGATTCGTCATTGTCTAAACGCAGGCCAGTGCCTGAGCCGCTACCGGATATGGGAATGGCATTAACCACAAAGGCACTGACCACACCAGGGATCTGCTTTATCATCGCAAGGTCATCATTCACCGTCGTTTCTTCGCTAAAATTCTCCCCGTAGCCAATACTGTGAAGAAAGAATTGGTTTGCTTCATCCAAACCACTAGGTCTAGCCATCATTCGGGACCTTTCGTTGATGATAAAAATGGCATTTATGATCACCGTCATAGTGAAAGCTATTTGCAGAGCAATAAGAATTAGTCCTAACTTATTGCGCCCCATCGCCCGTAAAATCGGGTTCCATGTGGTAATCCCTATCGCTGTGCAGCAGTAATTAGTTAATAGTAAATGCTCTGTGGAGGCGCTATCGGCTATTGAGTTTTCAAATTGATGACCGGGAAAGGGGTTGTATTGAAACTAATACCACGCCTTGGCGCCCCGGTATTGGCAACTTTCAAGTAGTGCCTTTGCACAGCTAAGGCACTGAATCTGTTGCGCTGATTCATTGGCCGGCTGGAGAAGTGTTTCAGGAGCACAGCCATTTTTGTGGTGAAGAAATCTATGTCATTAGCGGTGAATCTATTGATGAGTATGACAGGTATCTAGCTGGCACTTGGATTCGCAGCCCTCATCTGAGCAGACATCGCCCTCGTGTTGAGGTAGACACGCTGATTTGGGTTAAGGTCGGCCATCTGCCTGCTGAGTAGACTTTCGATCTAGGCTGAAATCTTGCTATTCTCTCCAGAGGTCAATAATAATTTAAGAGCTTTGTTAAAAGCTCAGCCTTGGAGGCTTCCTATGCGCATTCATGTAACTATTTTAAAATCCTTAGCTCGGCTTTACCTAATGACAATTGTTCTCGGGTTTAGTTCGCTCGCCCTCGCCCAGTCATCAGACGAAACCGACACGGCGATTACCGAGGCCATGCAGGCCATGGATAATTTTATGCTGGGTTTTAATGCCAGGGATCCCGAGGCTTGGGCTGAATCACTAAACTACCCCCATGTTAGATTCGCCAGTGGCACTGTCACGGTATGGGAGTCGGCTGAGGAGTTTGCTAAAACTCAGGCATTTGTCTCATTGCCAGCATCGGGCTGGGATCATTCTCATTGGCTTACTCGAGACGTTACTTTGGCGGCTCCAGGTAAGGTTCATATTGCCACTGTATTCCAGCGTTTCAATAGCGATAACGAGGTGATTGGGACTTATGAATCACTCTATATCATTACTAAGCTAAACGATCATTGGGGTACTCAGGCGCGGTCTAGTTTGGCGCCATAGTAAGTTTTTAAAACTTTTCTACCAATAAAAAATAAAAGGGGATCAAATGAAAACTCTATATAAGTCACATCAATACCTGCAACGCTCTCTCGGTGTGGTTCTGGCTTTAGCTGTTTCAGCAACCTCCGTGGCTCAAGATTTAGGGCTGCCGATGACTGCACCTGAGCAGGTTGGTATGTCGACCGAGCGGCTTGAAAGAATTCGCCCGGCCATGCAGAAATACATCGACGATAAATTGGTGCCGGGTGTCATAACTATGATCGCCCGCAAAGGCAAGATTGTGCATTTTGAGACCCAAGGGTATATGGATGTCGATAGCGGTAAAGCTATGCAGGCAGACGCTATTTTTCGAATTGCGTCGATGACCAAACCAATCACTTCGGTTGCTTTAATGATGCTCTGGGAAGAGGGCGCTTTTCAGCTCCGGGATCCAGTAAGTAGATTTATTCCAAGTTTTGAAAACCAAGTAGTTTCGAGCACAAGCGATTCTAGCGGTCGCACCGGAGAGCTTGTTCCTGTTAAGCGGCCAGTTACAATTCGAGATATGCTCACGCATACGGCAGGCCTTTCAAATAGCTACCGTGGCAACACTCAATTTTATGGTGAGAATATTCGGGTTAATTCAGACGATAGCTTGGAATCCTACATCGATAGACTCGCCGGTTTGCCCCTCAACTATCAGCCAGGGGAAGAATGGCAGTATTCAGCAGCAACAAATGTTATTGGCCGTTTGGTAGAGGTGATATCAGGGCAGACTTTAGAGGAGTACATGGAGGAACGTATTTTCCAGCCTTTGGGTATGACAGACACCCACTTCTTTATGGAAGATGATAAAGGTGGCCGCTTAATGTCCCAATACAGTCCAGGGTCTGATTCCAACCAGATTGTAATAGCTGACCCAGGATCAAACGAAAGCAGATGGATAAGCAACCAGAATAAGACGGTTTATACTGGTGCCGGTGGATTGGTGTCGACGCCTCACGACTATATGCGTTTTCAGCAGGCGATGCTAAACGGCGGGGAACTCGATGGTGCCAGATTGCTCTCACCTAATACCATTGATCTTATGATGGAAAATCATACGGCAGATTTAGCTCTATGGCTGCCGGGCCCTGGCATGGGATTTGGTCTTGGCTGGGCAGTTGTCGAAGACCGTGGTGAGGCGGCGACACCTCTAACTGAGGGCTCTGCTTATTGGGGCGGGGCCTATTGCACGCTGGCGTGGATAGATCGCGAGGAGGAATTAGTGGGCATTCTTATGACTCAAGTTCGTCCTTACAACCACATGAATATTCGCCAAGATTTTCAAGTACTTGCTCATCAAGCGATTATTGAGCAAAACTAAGGCTGTTAGTGCTGCTGGACAGACTGTTGCCGATAATCGTGCCGTCTAGATTTAATTTATCGAAACCAGAATTCGATTTCAGCAGTATCGGAACTGAATTCGGCAGCATGTTTACAGTTGGCAGGAACGTGATACCACTGGCCCGCGCTAATGCGCTGTGTCCAGCCGTTCATGGTTAGTAACAGCTCACCTTTAGTGATAATGCCGACGTTCTCTGTCTCGTGTGAGTGTGAATCAATGACTGTTCCGGCGGGATAGCTTGCAAACAGCACGTCACAGTTTTTGGCTTCTAAGCGGGTGGCTGCAAAACGCCCTTCAAACTCTGGCAAATTGCGAATTAGCTCTGGGTAGTAGTTATCAAGGGTCATGGCTGTGTTCTCACAAATTTATGACTTTGAGCGGGGCTTGAATACGCCCAAAAAGAGTTCTAACGAAAGCTCGAATAGTAGGTCAAAACCAAAGAATTGGCTATGTAACCACAGCTCATCACCGTGGGCTCGGCAAATTATTACCCTGATCGATGAAAGAGATGCTCGATGCACTTGGTCTTTAGATGTTCGGGTTATATACTCGACCACGTTATTTAGCCGGTGCTATCCGTAACTAACAGAAAAATAAAGGAATTTGTTGGAAGTTTAAAGGCTAGACTGAATTTCTAACACTACCCTAGGTTTCGAACGCCAATATAGGTGCTGAGCCTTACTGAGGAGCAACAACGATGAATATGCTTGCGATATTGAACCTAGTGATCTTTGCGGCACTACTGAGCTTTCTATTCCAAATGTCCAATCGGGGCATGAGCCTGTCTCGGCGAACATTGCTTAGCTTAGTGGTTGGTTCTGTTTTTGGGTTTTACCTGCAGATGGTTTTTGGCAGTTCTGAGGTTGTTCCGCAAACATTGGAATGGACCAATATGGTGGCCGATTCTTACGTTAATTTACTTCGTATGATTATTATGCCTTTGGTTCTCATTACGATGCTAGCGGCTGTAATGAAGGTGGATGAGATTAAATCCCTCGGCAAGATAGGAGGGACTGTTGTTGGTGTTCTTATCTTTACCACTATGGTCTCAGCTCTAGTTGGCATCATGATGGCGACACTCTTCGGCCTTAACGCCGGCGAATTGGCCAGTGGCGCAAGAGAAATGGCAAGAGCAGAAGTGCTTGAATCTAGAGTTGGCGGCGTCGCCAACATAAGCTTTCCTGAGCTGATATCCAGTTTCGTGCCACGCAACATTTTCGCTGACCTTTCCGGTAGTCGCAGCATTTCAATTATTGCGGTGGTTGTTTTTGGCTTGCTTCTCGGTATCGCTTCGCTTCTAGTGGCAGAAGAAAATAAAGAACACGGAGACAGGATTCGTGGTTTCATTGACACAACTCAGGCTGTTGTCATGCGCCTTGTTAAGCTGGTGATCAGCTTAACCCCATACGGTGTCCTCGCTCTTATGGCCCGGGTTATTGCCACCTCCGATGGCGATGCCATCGTAACCCTGATTGGTTTCGTTATAGCGTCCTATATCGCTATCGCAATTATGTTTGTGGTTCATGGCCTTATGATTTCGATGTTGGGTGCTAATATTAAAACTTATTTTCAGAAAGTGTGGCCGGTGTTAACTTTCGCCTTTGTCACTCGTAGTTCGGCGGCGGCTATCCCGTTAACTATCCGAACCCAGATAGAAGATTTGAATATTCCAGCGCCTATTGCAAATATTGCAGCTTCGTTCGGCGCAACTATCGGTCAAAATGGCTGTGCTGGAATTTACCCTGCGATGCTCGCGACAATGGTGGCCCCTACTATGGGTGTTGAAATTGATATTTCGTTTATTGCCTCTTTATTAGTAATAATTGCCGCAGGCTCTTTTGGCATCGCCGGGGTTGGTGGTGGTGCAACCAATGCTGCGTTAGTTGTGCTTCCAGCAATGGGGTTTCCAGTGATGGTAGCTGCCCTTCTTATTTCGATTGAGCCGTTAATCGACATGGCGAGAACGGCCTTAAATGTGAATGGCTCGATGACCGCTGGCATGGTGACAACCCGTTTTCTAAAAGCTGATAATTCCGCTGAGTCGAATGAAGCCTCAGGCGAGGCAGTTTCAGAAAGTTAATCCTTAGCAGAAACTGCTGATGATAAATCAAAAAGCCGAATTCACGTGTTCTAGTGGAATCGGCTTTTTTTTGCCTCGCGCAAGCACAGCTCCCATAAAATGGAAAAAAGCTGGGCAGACAGAGCGATAGCATGACAGTGAGAAGGGGTGGAAGACTTTGAGCTAGTCGATGGTGTGATTTCAATGGGCTTAGTGTAAAGTCTAGAAATCTTGATTGGTATGAATGAGACTGTAAAAAACGAATAACAAAAACAGCGATAGTAAAAAGGAAAATAATGACCAAACTCAATGAGACAGATAAGCCTGTGGATACGCTAGAAGATAAGCCCATAGAGAATCCTTATGCATCAAAAAAAGCCAGAAACTATGCGTTGGGCTTACTTACAGTTGTATATAGTTTCAATTTTATCGACAGACAATTGCTGTCTATATTGCAAGAATCAATAAAAGTTGACCTGTCACTTTCTGATAGCCAGCTAGGGCTTTTAACCGGTTTTGCTTTTGCTCTTTTTTACGTAACGGCCGGCCTTCCGATTGCCCGCTTAGCAGATCGATCAAATCGCAGAAACATCGTCGCGGTGTCCATCGGATTGTGGAGCTTTATGACAGCTCTCAGCGGTCTCGTGCAAAATTACGGGCAGCTACTTGCAGCTCGTGTAGGTGTCGGGGTTGGCGAGGCAGGCGGCAGTCCACCGTCTCATTCAATTGTGTCAGATATATTTCCACCGGAATCTCGTGCAAGTGCACTGGCGTTTTACTCTACCGGCGTCAATATCGGTATTTTGTTCGGTTTCTTGTTTGGCGGATGGCTTAACGAATATTTCGGTTGGCGAGTTGCGTTTATGGTGGTCGGCCTTCCTGGCTTACTGATCGCTATACTGGTTCGATTCACGCTAAAAGAGCCGATTCGCGGGTTGCTCGAGAAGAAAAAAGTATCCGATGTTCAGGTTCCCTTCTCAGAGGTTGTGTCACTGTTGTGGAGCCGACTTTCCTTTCGTCATTTGGCTTTAGGTGCGGGCCTTAATGCTTTTGCCGCTTATGCTTCAGTAAACTGGCTCGCTTCATTTTTTATTCGCAGCCATGGCATGAGTACTGGTGAACTTGGAACTTGGCTAGCGTTGTCTACTGGGTTGTTGGGAGCCATAGGGGTTTTCGCCGGTGGTGTTATTGCTGATAAGCTCGCTCCCCGAGACAAGCGGTGGTACGTCTGGTTGCCTGCTTTAGTAGGTTTTTTTAGTGTGCCATTTTCCGTAGCTATGCTCTTAGTTCCTGGCCAATACACGGCTCTAATTTTATCTATGGTGCCTGGCCTGCTTTTCAATGTTTACCTTGGAACTTCCATCGCCACTGCTCATGGTTTAGTGGGTTCAAGAATGAGGGCAACCGCTTCGGCTATCCTGTTTCTAATTCTAAACATTATTGGTTTAGGCTTAGGCCCTTGGTTAGTTGGAATGTTAAGCGACTATCTCGCTCCTAGTTTAGGGGTGGATTCACTTCGTTACGCTATGGTCTATCTAATTCCGACCGTACTATTTTGGTCTTCAGTTCACTTCTATCTTGCTTCGCGCACGTTGCGAGCAGACTTAGCCGCAGCGCCCGATTAACAGTCTATGTTTAAGGATGCCTGAAAATGCATAGTTACAAAAAAGTCATTGTACATTTTTTTTCAGGGATCCTTACCGGTTTAACTTTTGCGGCGGTATGCCAAGCCGATGGTTTGGAGTGGCGTCCCCTGTTCAATGGTTCAGATCTAACAAATTGGCAGCAGGTGGGACCGGGTGCTTTCAGCATTGAGGATGGCTTATTAAAATCATCTGGTGGTATGGGGTTGCTCTGGTATACACCGCAGACGTTTGCGGACACAGAGATACGAGTTGTTTTTAGAAATCCAGGCGGTAAAAATTCTGGCATCTTTATTCGAATTCCAGAGCAGCCGACTGAGCCATGGATGCCTGTTAATCGTGGTTTTGAAGTGCAAATTGATAATAATGCTGACGAGTTTCACACTACTGGCGTGCTGTACTCGTTAACCCGTGCTAACGCGCAACCGTCCATGTCTGATGAGTGGAATACAATGCTAATCCGCTTAACAGGTGACAGAACGCAAGTGGAAGTGAATGGCATTGCAGTGACTGATTTTTCCGAGGGCGATCAAGTTCCGGCAAAAAAGGAATGGTACGAGCCAGATAGAGGGCCGCGCCCTAATGCAGGTTACATTGGCGTGCAGAATCACGGGGAGGAAGACGTTGTGTACTTTCGTGAAATAAGCGTGCGATCACTGAAAGACTGAGCTGTGTGCCGCTTGGCACATCTACTGCTTGCATGAATATTAGATCGCTTGCAGCGCTTTGTTCCAGCTTGGCATTGTTGCAGGTCTTCGTTATCTATTTCAGGACTTAACTCTAGTTTTCGAGCATGTCCAGTATTTGGCGCTTGAAGTCATCTGCAGACAGGGCTTCGGTGTTGGTGAGCGCACGAGATCGGACGGTTACCCCGGCAGCTATGCCTTCATTGTCTTGAATTAGCTTGTTGGGGGCTTTAATGACGAGAGGGATCGCCGAGACAGATTGAATCTGCGTGACCGGATTATCGTCAACAGTGTGCACTTTGCGCCTGCCCCCTTCGTTCTTAATTAAAAAATGGCCCTGGGACCAGCCCATTAGAGGGTTGAGCATATCTGCGCTTGTTGACTCGACAAAGTAGATTCCAGATTCCCCAAGCTTTGGTAAGGTTGAGCCGCTGACCTCGACTATTTCGCCGTTAAGCTCTCCACCGGCAAATTTCAATTCAATACTGTCCCCGCTAAAACCGCCTTTGACGAGATCAACAATCCTAAACGTAATGTAGGTGTTGATAATGCCTGAGTTGCTATCTAATTGAGCTTGGCTTTGGATGACTTCTCCTTCGAACACTATTTCGGCTTTTTTCGCGACATTGTCAATGTCCATGCCGATTAGCGTTGTTGCGAATAGCGGAATTGAAAAAAATGCGCAACTTAGCAAAACCGCAATTTGACTAGGCCTGGTTGGAGCACTGTGATTAGAAAGCATGTTGGATTCCTTTATTCATGGCCTAAGTATAGATCAGGCCTTATTTGTTAGACAGATAGAACTCACAGTTTATTTGAGAGTTTTTCGATAGCTAGATGCGCCTCGCAATAATGACAGCCGATTTTAAGCCTCTACTTACGTGTTACTAAATGGACCGCACTGGTGCCGGTCCGGTGACAAATGGAAGCGAATTGGTTTTCTTCTCTTAATAGTCTCGATCAACACCTAGTAACCATGTAAGGCCAGTAGTATCCTTCGTGTTTTTAGCGGCGGAATAAAAACAAATAAAATGCAATCTAATCCGTTCTCAAACATTCTTTCAGGAAGCCTAATTGCGCTGGTGAATATATCGGTGGCTGTGTCTGTGGCTGCTCTGTTATTCGCACAGATTGATCCCCGCCTCTTGGTGCCGGGAATCTCTATCTTGTTAATTGGCACGTTAGTTACCGGTCTGGGTGGTTCGCTTTTTAGTGATTACAAGGCCGTCATTTGCTCGCCTCGAAATGGCTTGGTGCCAATATTTGCGGTAATGGTTGGTAGCATCTATACCAGCTTCGGCTCCCAATATTCCGTTGCAGCTGAAGCCACTATAATTGCTGCGATCATGGTGACAACGATGATCGCAGGTCTTTTCCTGCTGTTGCTGGGCCACCTCAAGATGGGCAATTTAGTGCGTTATATTCCCTATCCTGTCACTGGAGGGTTCTTCGCCGGAATTGGTTATATTTTTGTACAAGGCGGGCTAACTGTTGCCGCTGGTGTGCAGCCGAGTTTTGAATCGCTAGCAGATGCCCAGTTTATTCAGCTGGTGGTCCCAGCCGTGGTGCTTGCCCTGTGTTTAATTATGGGGAAGATGTTTAAGAACAACAGTCTTTCTATGCCTGGTATCTTATCAATTTCAATCCTCATTTTTTATGGGGTATTGTTTTTAGCGGGTATATCTCAAGAACAGGCTATCGATAGTGGTTTGCTGCCAAAGATAGAGGAGACCGGGCCGCTTTTCCCTGTATTTCACTGGGACTACTTTTCGCAGATAGATTGGATCGTTATATCTGATCAGATCGGTGGAATTGTGGTTGTGTCATTACTCTGCTCGATGATGTTACTGCTTGATGTATCGGGTATTGAATTGATTGCTCGAAAAGATCTGAACCCGGATCACGAATTAAAGGTGATGGGATATACCAATGTCGTGAACGGTTTAGTCGGAGGTTTTCCGGGAGTTCACGACGTGTCTGACACGGCCTTAGTAGATAAAATTGGAGGCAAAGACCGGCTAACCGGTTTTGTCTACGTGGCCTTAGTTGCTGCAGCGATTTTTGCTGGCGCTGATTTTATGGAAATCGTACCGACCTTTATTTTAGGTGGCTTGCTGATTTACGTTGGTTTAGAGTTTTTGATTGAATGGGTATGGAAAGCCCGCGATGAGCTGCCATTCTCAGATTACGTAGTTGTCTTGATTATATTGGTGGTTATTATCTTTTCGGATATTCTGCAGGGAGTCACCATCGGTTTCTTCTTCGCTATAATTTTGTTCGTGATCAATTATTCACAGCTGAGTGTTATCAAGATAGAAACCAATGCTAGCGATCACGCTAGTAATGTCGATCGCGATCTTGAGACCCGTGAGCGTCTTAACAAAGAAGGCAATCGAGTTCTTATCTTAATACTTCAAGGGTTTATCTTTTTCGGCACAGTGGACAAGCTAGTGAATGCTATTCGCAGCCGAATTATGGATAAGGAAGGAAGTCGCTTCGACTACTTGGTTTTGGATTTCCACCATGTCAGCCAACTTGATACTTCAGCAATTGTAACCTTTAGTAAGCTGGCACAGTTAAGCGAGCGAGTTGGGTTTCATATCATTATTAGTAGCGCTGATGATAATTCTATCAAACAGCTGGTTAAGCATCGCTTCTTTACCTTTGCTGATCTTACCTGGGAAAGGCATTATAAAGAGCAACTGGATATCGCGGTCGACTGGTGTGAAAGACGAATTCTGGATGATCTTAAACTCAACGCTGAGGATCAAAATTTAAGTTTGCATGACATTATTCGGCGTATAGCCTACGATGAATCCGACGTACTTCGATTGGCTGATTTTTTCAAAATTGAGAATAGAAAAGCAGGTGAATATCTATTTCATGAAGGTGACGCTAGTCAAAGCCTCTACTTTGTAGGTTCGGGATCTGTAGTTGTTGTTATGAAAATCCCGGAGCAACAAGAAAAAATATTGAGGAAATACAAGGCCGGTGCAATCTTGGGTGAAATGGCTATTTACACCGGTGCAAACAGAACAGCTAGTGTTCGAATAGAAAATGATTCTGAGCTATTTCGTCTTGATAAAGAAAGAATGGAAGCGATGTCTCAGCAGTTTCCAGCGTCTACCGCCGCATTGCATGCCTACATTATCAGATTGTTATCGGAACGTCTCAGTAGAGCAAACCGTGAATTGAGTCGTTATATCTAAATTTTACAAATTGGCTGGGCTCGCCGGTAACAAAACGATAGGCACTAACTCTGCTCCCTGAAACCAATCGCCATCGATACGAATTATTTGATCTTTGTCATCGTTTAAACGGAGCCAGCCTGACACTTCAGCATCGAGCCGTGAAAATTTAGCGCTTATACGAAGGCCGTTGATTTCGACAGAATCTGCCGGCAAACCATAAATTCCGAGACCATCGCTTGTTAATTCGGCTTGTATCACACCTTGTTCTATTTCTAAGTTAAGCGCTATGCTCAACTCATCTCTATTGATTTTAAGTGAGGATTCCCAGGTGCCGACAAGAGTCGAAGTGTCCAGGGGCTCCTGTCCATTTGCTATCGTTGTAATGGGATTGACTATGATCAGTGCAATTAGAGCTATGGTGTTTAGTTTCATTCCAAGCAGTGTACTGTAGCTTAGCGTGCTTGAGCAATGGGCTACTGTGGTAGGTTTTTATCGCTGTTATTCTGTTATTTAGGCGCTTAGTTAAAGCGCCGGGGCCTGCAACTTTAGGATTTTAAGCTTTCCTTCTTTGAGATCAGTTTCTGTGTCTTGCTGCGCCCTAACCATCTCGGTTGCAACAACAGCAAGTGTTTCAAGTTCAGTGAAGTCCATTTTCTTCACTTCCAACATTAAATGGCCTCGTTTGGATTGATGAAAAAATAATAAAAACGTCGGCAGCGTATTCTGAAGCTTCGCGAAATTGCAGACTAACAATACCAAGAGAATGACGGCGGTAAAGCTGCTGATAATAAATCTACTAATTTTAACATTCTGCCCAGCGACGCTGAATGAGCTGGGTTGGCGTGTCACTTAACTTGGTTAATTGTGCTTCCATTTAATAGGCAGCCTAGCGGGATATGCCCTTCAGACCGCTGTCAGGCGTTAGCCCAATATCCTGTGTTGAGACGACAGTTGGCAGCATTTATTTGCTGCCAACTGCCTAACAGAGAAACGTGTCCAGAGGCTGGTCAGCCAGCAATTCCTGGCGGAGTTACCGTTAGGTTTGCTGTCCTGGTATGGTGTAGCAAAGGACAAGCTGGAGCAGGAAGTCTTTTTCGTGGTGTCGTAATTGAAGCAACAATAAGCTTAATGATGTCAGGGTTTTTACTTTTAGAGCCTGCTCTAAGTCGTGCATGTCTCGGCGGAATTCACCTTGCTGACCGCTGGATTCATTGCTCTCTATGGCTAAGCGCAGATCAATTAGATCAGAAAACTGTTCCGGATATTGTTTGGAGCTCAGCGAATTGAATCTAACTGTGGCACGGCTAAAGCCTAACTTGAAAAAAATTCAAGCTCGTCGAGCTTGTCTTCAAGATTTTTTGCTCGGTGAGCAAACAGATTCACGTATTGGATGTCTTGTCGCAGCATGAAATCCTTTTCATGCCGCCGAAGGTGTAATACTCATTGTTGGGCTGCAACAGTAGAGTCGTGTCGTTCTGGGCTTCAATGAGTCGATTTGCAAGAAGACGTGGCTCAACGCACGTGTGAGCATAGCGATCAAGCAGATCCCGATTAGGGGTGCTAGGCGATGGTGAAGTGAGTTAAATGTCATGGGGTGCTCTATGTTGGCGCGTCTAATGGAAATGGAAATCTTGAGCGTGTAAAGGTCGAGCTTGCGGCGATTAAATTCATCGGGTTCTCGACTAAGTCTAGGCTAATGAGGCTCGGGATTCCGTTTAGGTCTTAAAAAAGGTAATCTGCTGGCTTCCAATTGGCGGTGTTTTCTGAGCCGAACGACAGTCCACCTCAATAATAGAGCACCCTCTTATTGTAATAGGGGAAATTTTCCAGCAACAAATTGATATTAGAAATTTTAAAGGATGCGGGGATCAAAATTTCCTTTCCTCAGCGTGAAGTTCGTATAGTAAGTTGAGCTGGGAATTCGGTTTCAATGGCCATCAATACACTTTTTAAATAATACAAGAGAGTCACTTAATAGCAGAGAGCTAATCAATACTAGGGAGTCGCTATGGATCGCAGGAAATTTCTTAAAAAATCAGCCACATTAAGCGTGACGCATTTAGGTTTATCGTCGGTGTTCTTGGGCAGCACTTCTGCTTTTGCGGCATCCCTACCTTCAAATATTGTCGATTTTTCTGCGAACCAATTATCTCAGGCAATTCGCCTAGGCAATGTTAGCTGCGTTGAAACAATGCAGGCCTATCTTAAGCATATTCATCGTTACAACCCCGCCTACAATGCAATCGTCAGTATGGTTGAAGATGATGCTCTTTTAGCCCAAGCCGCCGACGCTGACGCCGCCATAGCGAGAGAGGAGTATCGGGGTTGGATGCACGGCTTTCCTCACGCAGTAAAAGATCTCGCGCCGGTAAAAGGGCTGCGGTTTACCAGTGGATCACCGATGTTCGCGAATCGAATCGCCCAGCAGGATAGCGATTTAGTAAAAAACATACGGGAGAGCGGTGCCATCTTTATAGGCAAAACAAACACGCCAGAGTTTGGCTTAGGCTCTCAATCCTACAACCCAGTTTTTGGTGCCACAGGCAGTGCCTATGATCCAGCCCTAACTGCCGGGGGGAGCAGCGGTGGAGCTGCATGTGGGCTTGGAACGCATATGTTACCTGTTGCAGATGGCAGCGACATGATGGGCTCGCTTCGAAACCCAGGCGCATTCAACAATGTGATTGGATTTAGGCCTAGCACCGGCTTGCTGGGAGGCGGGGATCCGTTCTCACGAAGCTTGGCTACCTCAGGCCCAATGGGGAGAAACACCCAAGACACTATTTCCTTGTTACATGTAATTGCTAACCCGCCAGGCAATGAACAGCCCCATGCGCTTCATGGCGTTTTACCGGGGCCAGAATATTTTCTGCCTTTAGATTTTAAGCGTTCTAAGATTGCTTGGTTTGGCGATTGCGATGGCTATCTTGCAATGGAGGAGGGAATTCTGCCGCTGTGTGAGGCAAGTTTAGCCAAGGTCTCTACAGCGGGTGCTTTAGTTGAGGCGACATCCCCAAATTTTGATTTGAGAGAGCTTTGGCAGGCTTGGCTTACCTTGCGCAACTGGTCTCGCATTAGCTACCGGGACTACTATGAAAATTCTGATACTCGGACCCAGTTAAAGCCTGAGCTGATTTGGGAAATTGAGCGATCCTATGAATTGTCAGCAGAGGATATTTACCGTGCCAATGATATTCGGGCTAGATGGTACGCCGAGCTCAATAGACTATTTGAAATCTATGATTTTATCGCGCTGCCCACGGCTCAAGTATTTCCTTTCTCCAAAGATCTGCACTGGCCAACGGAGATTGATGGCCAACAAATGGATACCTATCACCGCTGGATGGAAGCTGTGATACTAGGAAGCCTGTCTGGCTTGCCGATTGTTAATGTGCCGGTTGGGTTCGATGCCAAGGGCCGGCCAATGGGGATGCAAATCATGGGGCGCTACGGTGATGATAAGAAGGTGCTTGAATTTGCGCTGGCCTATGAGAATTTTACAGATCACTTGAGCATTCGACCCAGCCTCGTCAGTGTGTGAGCCTGATTTTGTGTCAATGCATTAACCTGATTTGCCGTGAATTAAGGTGTGGGCCAAAGTGTGTAGCAGAGTGTGTAGCAGAGTGTGGATCAGGGTATTGAATAGGGTATTGAATGTTGAAGAAACACCTACCCCCAAAGTAATAAAATTCAAGGCGCCGCAGTATTAGCCAAGGGCATAACTGCCGTGCTTAAAACTTCATCTTAACTTACTCTTGAGAGAACCCCCGAAGGAATGGACATTAATAAGCCTATAATTGAAAAATAGATTGCAGGAACGCAAAAGTAATGTATCAACTTATTCGTTTTATTCTGATGACTAACAGCATAGGCTTCAAGCCATTCTTCTAATGTTTTCATTATTTTGAATTTATTTTAAGGTAAATACAGTTCCATGTTTATTGTCAGTAATGGTTTTACCATCTTCCGAAATTGTAAGTATCATTTCTCTTTGCCAGACGACATCTCCTATAATAATTTGATTCCCCTTTTGCGTGTAATCTCCTGATGAAACTATATCTGAACCAGGAAGAAGATAGCTTACAAACGCCCCATTCATGCTAAATTCAAAACCACCGCCATTTCCACAGCCTTCGCATCCATCTTGCCGTTCTCCTGGCTCACCATTAAATATTTTACCACGTACATCTAGGTTAAGTTGAACTTGCCAGTGACACCGTTAACTTCTACGGAATAGGTTCCAGAAGATAAGCCGGTAATATCCAGATCGATTGATGTTTCAAAAGGGTCAATAACTGCGATGCATGTTTCAGCTATGCCTAGTTTGCTTTCTGCCAGAGCGATTGTGAATGACCCACCTTCAAAAAACACGCCAGGTTCTAATAATTTAACACATGGCACTGATTTGTATCCTGTGACAACTACAGCCACTTGAATAGGAAGTGATTTCATTACGTTGACAGCTATCGATTCCACATTGACCAAACCTTGTTGATCGGCTGCCACCAGGTCGAAGCCGCCTGTGCTATTCGCTTGAAGTTGCACATCGGAAAAATAATCTACTCCCTGCTCTCCCGTTACCGCGGCGTGAGGTATGGTTAAAATACCGTCTTTGAAGAGCGCGGTTTGAGCAAGCCCGTTTTCTAAAAACAAAAGAAACAGTGAAGCAATTGAAAGAAGTAGGGAGAGTAGCTTGTTCATGGTTGGTCTCTTTAGGAGTGCACCTAACGTTTTATTGGCGCTGGTTTAAAGTTGCATTAAAGTTGGATTAAAGTTGTATGAAATTATCGTAAAAATTTTTAAGACCTCTATAAAAAAGCCCATAAGCGCGTAGCTAAAATGTAAGCGACGAAGCTAATAATGTTACCCGATTCATTAGCGCCGACAATGGAAACTATTGTGTCTTATAAAGTGCTTTCCTAACTGTGATTCTCGTCACACAAGGAGATAATCTAAAGTTTTATATGTTAAATTGCGCGGCTTAACAGAGCCTGAACAGGCAAGCTTCTACAGATCAAATCGTATTAATACAGGAAACCTTATGGACTACTTACCCGCAGTAGAAATGGAAACCCCGCCTGGCAGTGAAATAAATGCCTCAGTAATTTGGCTGCATGGGCTTGGTGCTGACGGCAATGACTTCGCTCCAATTGTGCCTCAACTACAGCTGCCAGATGGGCTTGGGATAAGGTTTGTTTTTCCACATGCCCCCTCAATACCGATCACTATTAATAATGGCTATGTCATGCCTGCATGGTATGACATCAAGCAGATGGACGTGGATCGTCATTTAGATACCGAACAGCTAAAGCAGTCTGCATCATGGGTCCATGACTTAATAGCTCGCGAAGTTGAGCGAGGTGTTCCTACTGATCGAATCATCATTGCTGGATTCTCTCAAGGCGGAGCTGTGAGTTATGAGGCAGCTTTAAGTTATGGCGAGCCTCTAGCTGGCATAATGGCTCTGTCTACTTATTTCCCCACGGCCGCAACGGTAAAAATAGACCCGGTTCAACAGACAATCCCTATATTGATTTGCCATGGCAGCCAAGACCCGGTTGTGATTGAGTCCTTAGGACTGAAGGCTAAAGAAGCCTTAGAGGCTCGTGATTTCCACCCTGAATATCGCACTTATCCGATGCAGCATGCTGTCTGCCCGCAGGAAATCGAGGATATCGCCGCTTGGATCAGCAAGGTGCTAGGGTGAAATCGTTATTGACCTTAGACCTTACTCTAAGGTTATACTAAGTGCACGTTAGTGAAAAAGGCTAAATAACTAGTCTGGTATTCACTGTTTTGGAGATGATAGTCATGTTAAAAATCAGTGAGTTGGCTGCTAAAACTGGCATGTCTGCCCATACTCTGCGGTTTTATGAAAAAAATGGTCTCGTCAGTGCATCTGATCGCAGCGAAGCCGGTTATCGTTACTATAATGACGCGGATGTAAGGCGTGCGGAGTTCGTAAAGACTGCTCGTAATATCGGGTTTTCCTTGGAAGATATCGGTCAGTTGTTGTCAATTAGAGTGGATAAAAAAAGTCACAGTTGTCAGGACGTCACCGATATCACTCGGCATAAGCTTGATGAGGTCAATGCAAAAATTTCCGAGCTTCAATCTATGCAGAGTACCTTACAAATCCTTCTTGATAGTTGCTGCGGGGGGCCAGAAAAGGCTACTCAATGTTCGATTATGGATGCGCTAGAAGAAGGTGAATTCAGAGCCGCGGAGGAAAACTAATGTTGAATTTATTGGATAGTTTTTGGAATCTAGTGATCGAAAGTGCGCCGTGGTTGCTGCTGGGCTATTTTCTGGCTGGAGTTATAAAGCAGCTACTGCCAACGAGTCTTGTTGAGAGTCAGCTTTCATCTCCTGGTATCGTTTCTATAGTGAAAGCGGCTTTAATCGGCGCTCCCTTACCGCTGTGTTCCTGCGGAGTAATACCAACGGCACTTGCAGTGCGAAAGGCTGGCGCGTCAAAAGGCGCTACGGCAGCCTTTTTAGTTGCAACTCCAGAAACCGGAGTCGATTCGGTATCATTTTCCTATGCCGTATTAGGGCCGGTATTTGCAATTGCTCGGCCAATTTCTGCGCTGGTTAGCGCCGTGGTCGCTGGTATTATGGTTTCGTCACTGGACAAAGACGAAAACCCATCAGAGGCGGAGCCGTTAGAAAGCAGCTGCTGCAGTAGCAAGCAAGCCCCAGCAGAGGCAGAACTTAATTTTGGCGCAAAGCTGATCGCTTCGGTTAAGTATGGTTACGGCCGGATGATTTCAGACACCGCAAAGTGGCTGCTTATTGGTCTTGTTGGCGCTGCAATCGTTACCACTTTTGTCCCTCAATCTTTTTTCTTACAATGGGGCGATGGGCTGTTGGCGATGATTGTTATGGTGATTGTCGGCCTTCCGATGTACATCTGCGCAACTGCTTCGACTCCAGTAGCGGCCAGTTTACTATTTGCAGGGGTGTCACCGGGAGCTGCCTTGGTATTTATGTTAACCGGCCCGGCCACCAATATCGCCACGATGGGCGTGATCAAAGATCAGCTAGGAACTAGGGCCCTTGCGGCTTACTTGGTTTCGGTAATAGGAACCGCGATTATTTGTGGCTTGTTGTTGAACCTAGCCTATCAGCAGTTTGGTTGGAGCTTGCAGTTAAGTATGATGGAACACGGTGAAATTTTTCCAGTATGGCGACAAATAGCCGCCATAGTCCTGGCGGCCTTGGTGGCGCGGGTCTACGTTCAGCCTCTGTTTGATAAATTCAAAAAAGAGCCTCCAGCGAACGCCTCTGAAGAAACGACTGCTAGCCAGCTAGGCTAGAGCGGTGAATGCGGTGATTGCGATCCAGCTCCAAAACAACATCGGCTCTATTAGCTAGCGAGGTTAAGCAGTGTCGGGACAGCCGTTCGAATTGTTGGATAAAACGTGTGAGTTCGGCTTCATTCATGAGGCCTGCTCCTGTTTTACGTTCCTCTTTTAACTTCTGCTCCTGCAGCGCACGCCATTCGTAGACCTGCTCAAAGTTGGGGGCTTTCAACAGAACTAACTGATTGATCTGAGAAAATAAGGTTTGATACTCAGTCGCTAGTTTATTATTTATGTATTGCCGCCAAATGCCCGATTCATCTTCCTCAGCTTCAAGGGAATTAATCGGTGTATCTAAGGCCGCTGAGTCCTCTGGGCTAGCCCCAACAAACCAGCCTTCTAGTATTACTAAATTTATAGGTCCGGAGACTCCAACCCACTCATCGGCCGCTACAGGCTCGTCAGTTGCTTTATCGAATTCGGGTAAGGCTAGAGTTTCTATTGCCGAGAGCGTTCGCAGCGTGTCCAAAGTGTTATTCGCAAGAGTTACATCATGGGTCCCAGGGACTCCTCGGCTTTTCAGTAAGGGATGAATGTCTTTGGCGAGGTTTTGTCGTGTTTCTCGAGAATAGTAAAAGTCATCGATAGAGAGGCTCACCACTGACAAGCCGTCGGCTTGAAGCAGCGTTTGAAGAAGTTTTGCTAAGGTCGATTTTCCAGTTCCTTGTGCGCCGTTAATGCCAATGACCTGCAAAGTGCCTGGTTGAGACCTAATCGCACTGAGTAGTCTATCCTTTAAAGGCAGAAACCATAGGCGAGCGTCTTCTTCGTAGCTCTTGGGGAGATGCTCATCTTGCACGAACTGTTGAATAAGCTGTGGATAATCTGTGCTTGAACTCATGATAACTCTGACTTTTTTAACGGAGTACCGCGTGCCGTTAGCTTAACTGAATTAGCATCAGTTAGTTGCTGGTTTTTAGAGCGTATAGCATGTGTACCTTCGGTTTCTTTGGTAGCATGATCACTTTGGTTTGAGCAGTTTCAACTTACTGGTTTGTCTTTGGGTCAATTTTCCTGATTGGTTGCTCTGCACATGATTAAAAGGTTTATTTTCAGCATCACCGTTAGCACTCTTAGATTACCTTAGAAAAATTAACAACACAGCAGCGTCCCAAACTAGGTCTCCAATCATGTCTCCAACCATGTTTCCAACTACCCCCTCATCGTTATTGCCTGAGCGACCGCTGGTCATATCGCCAACATTGGCGGCGACAATAGGCTTAGAGGAAGCGGTAATGTTGCAGTCTCTGGCAGAAGTGATTAGCCACAGGCCAAATTTGAAGCGCCATGCTTCAACTCTGCAGTGGGTCGAGTTGAGTGGGGAGAATATGTTGGCATTGTTTCCATTTTGGGCAGTAATCGACATTCGACGAATACAAGCCAGCCTACAAAATCTGGGTTTGATCGTTCTTGAAGCTATTCCTAAATCAGAATCCAGCTTTTATATTGCTATCGATGATTCGAGCGCACAAAAGAACCGCATCAACTCTGAGCCAGCGAAGTCTATATCGCCCCTATCTGTACCACCCCTAGGAGCCGCACCGCATAAGCCACAGCCCTCCATCAAGCCAGGTAGTGCGACTCTTATTTCTTCAAATTGGCAGCCAGAAGAAACGTGGTTGCAGCAATGCCGCCAGCACAATATTCCTGATCAGTTTATCCATACACTAGTGCCAGAATTCATCGGCTACTGGCGAGATAGGGGTCAAGCGCGCTTTTCTTGGGGGAATGCGTTTTATAAACATGTATTGAAAGAATGGCGTAACGAACAAACTAGAGTCGGTAAGTACGAACTTTCTACGCAGATGTCAGAGAGTTGGCGGCCCGGTCAGGATGCCATAGAGATACTTGAAAACTCAGGAGTTAGCGGCGGTTTTCTTGAAGATGCTATCCCTGAATTCGTTTTATACTGGCGTGAAAGAGGAATGGTACACGGCGCGTGGAATACAAAATTCATAGAACATATACGCCGTCAGTGGGCGAAGTTTTCAGCTTCATTTGGGCTAGACGACACACCGAATATTATTCCAAGCGATTGGCAGCCTAGTGCCGATTGTTTTGAGGTTTTAGCGTTGGCAGAAATAGACGAAGAGTATGCACGGGGTAGAGTGTTGGAATTCGTTTTGTACTGGCGCGACAGTCAGCAAGTTAAATCTTCCTGGAACACTGTTTTCTTGCAGTTTATTAAGCAAGACTGGGCCAGACGTTTACAGAATCAATCAACAGAAGAGTCCTATGGAGAAAATGAATCCGTTGCTGGATCGAGCCAACAGAGAATTAAAGAAAAGTTCCAAAAAATCGCCGACCGAAGCTGGGCAGACTAACTCGTTTAGAGGGGGGGATGCCTCAGGCAATTCCCTGTCTAGAAGGCCTCCAGAAAAAATTCGCGAGACGGGACCGGACTATAATCAACAGTCCGAACTTGACCATGTGGGCGCAATCAGCAAAGTTTTTGGGGAGTTTGAATTTGCCTATCACAATCAGTTTCACAAGGCCTTCTCTGCGCCAGCTAGTCTGGTGATTGCAAAAAAATATTGGCTCAGTAGTTTGGAAGATTATGCACCACACCAAATCGTTCATGCCGCCAAACGGGTTATCAGCACCCAAGAATTCTTGCCGTCTATTGCAATTTTCATCCGAGCCTGTGAAGAAGGGTTAGATTTGTTTGGCCTACCTTCCACTCATCAAGCCTATCTTGAAGCCTGCAGAGCGCCTTCACCAAAAGTAGATTTTTCATGGAGTCACGAAGCGGTTTATTTGGCTGGAAAATCATCTAGTTGGTTTGTCCTTGCAAACCAATCGGAGGCAACGGCCTTGCCGCTTTTTCGCTATCACTATGAGCTTCTTTGCCGGCGAGTTCTCCGCGGCGAAGAGCTTATCATTGAGCACCCAACACCAATTCCTGAAAAAGTTTCAAGGCAGTTATCAGCCGCAGAAAAAAAAGAGAAGATTGCCAAGATGAAAGCGGAGCTTGGGCTTTAGGCGTTTTAATTTTAGTTAATAGATTTTGAAAGTGTAATCTACTGCTTGTCGGAGTAAAAATGACAGTTCCAATCCAAGGTTTTTGTGACCCACGCTTTGAGCCGGTTAAAAAAGCATTTGAAAACAACTTCCTTGCACACAACGAAATCGGGGCGTCAGTAGCAATCACTCTGAGGGGAGAGTTTGTTGTCGATCTTTGGGGAGGGCATTTAGATGCTGAGCGCACTCAGTCATGGCAAGAAGATACCTTAGTAAATGTATGGTCGAGCACCAAAACAATGGCAGCCATGTCATTGCTTCTCTTGGCTGACAGGGGTGAAGTTGATCTGCATGCCCCAGCTGAAAAATACTGGCCTGAGTTTGCCCAGAACGGGAAAAAGGATGTTGAAGTAAGGTATTTTTTAAGTCATACCTCTGGCCTGTCTGGCATGGAGGAGGCTGTTGTGGGTGATGCGCTTTATGATTGGGAATGGATGACATCGGCCTTGGCGCGGCAGAAGCCTTGGTGGGAGCCTGGCACTCAATCTGGATATCACGCCTTAACCCAAGGCCACCTTATCGGTGAAATTGTTCGCCGAGTAACGGGGCAATCGATTGGAAATTTTTTCCGCCAAGAGATTGCAGAAGTTGTCGGCTCTGATTTTCACATTGGTGCTGGTGAAGCTCTAGACGAGAGAATTAGCAATCTAATTCCTGCGCCACTTATAAACTCTGCGCCTTCTGATAGTATTGCTGGTCGGACTTTTGCCAACCCTCCCGTGGAGGCGAGCTTGCCCCAAAGAATTTCGACTCGATCGGCGGTGGAGGTGTCTGCGTGTGCGTGATGAGAGAGCGAGGAAGAGAGAGTAAGTAGAGAGCGAGGGGCGTGACGAGAGAGAGAGCGAGGGAGAGATAGTAAGTA
>CAJWGN010000040.1 GCA_913031035.1 uncultured Gammaproteobacteria bacterium | reverse complement strand
TAGGTAGGTAGGTAGGTAGGTAGGTAGGTAGGTAGGTAGGTAGGTAGGTAGGTAGTCAACCCCAGTATTGCCGCCAGTTAAACGCTTAACGTGAGGTGACTGGACACATTTTAGCTGATCATATATTCCCGCCCGCTCTGACAGATTTCGCGATCAAACTCAAAAATACTATCTGGGAAGTTTTTGTTCACTTTTATTGTGAATGACTAGCTGTTTGGGATCACTATCAAACAATAAAATGTATCACAGCGTCGTCTGGACATTTAGCATGACTTCCTCGGTAAAAAGTTTTTGTTGCGCACAGCCTCAACGACTTCACACCGGTGGGTAAAAATCCTGAATTGATTATTGATAACAAAGTGGATTTCGAAACCTAGCCGAGGCTCGAACTAAAGAATTTTATAGAAGTACCAACCCCGCATTAGTGGGTCATCTGATAGCGCATACCAGAGAGTGTCAGCTGACACACATAAATGTTTCTGTGATCACCGGCTATCGTTGATTAGCTTTTATTTTTCTTCACTCCTCGTCTGCGACTAGGCTCGCGTCAAAAAAAACGCCCTTTTGAAATAATTATATTTAGCTAAATCAATTAGTTATCAAAAAAACCAGCAAAATTAAAAATCAGCGGCTGCGTTTACTTTTGAAACCTTACCGGCGGCACGATCAAGCGACTACTTTTTTTGCCCTTAGCTCATCGATCTCTGACTGCGCCAATCCTAACTCGCCCGCTAACACCTCATCGGTGTGTTGCCCCAAAGCTGCCGCCCAGGGAGTTGCTGCACTTTCTGTGTTGCGAAATTTTATCGGCATATTTTGAATTAAGAAGTCACCCAATTTGTCATCTGACACGGTGGTGAATGACTGACGCTCCAACACCTGAGGATGAGCGAACAAGTCTTCAACTTGCTGATATTTACTACAGGGTACGCCGGCGCGATTGAGCGCTGCTTCACATTCATCGGCGGTCAGCGATGAAGACCAACGTTCAACTTCTGTCACAAGTAAACCAAAATTAGCGGTTCTCGGGCCTCGAATAAAACGAGGGTCGCTAAGCAGTTCAGGTCGATTTAAAGCGGATGCCAGACTTTCCAAATTCTTGTCCGACACAGCACACATCATAACGAAACCATCTTTAACTTTTACCGGATGAAAACGCCCGATTACTGGCGGCTCTTCCATTTGCTCACTCTGAATATGGGCTGGAATTAACGTCATCATCGATTCCATCATGCTAATGTCGATATGCTCGCCTATCCCGTGACGCTCTCTGCCTAGCAATGCTGTTTGAATAGCACCAAACGCAGTCGTGCCGGTGAGTATGTCCGCAACCATAATCTCCCAATTTGCGGGCCGCGAGTCAGCATTCCCTTGAGAAGCCGCATGAACGCTATCAAACCCGCTGGCTGCATGGACGATTGGCGCATAAGCTGCACGATGAACGTAAGGGCCTGACTGACCAAAGCCCGAAATTGAGCAGTAAATCAGCTCGGGGCTACTATCTTTGAGACTGTCATAGTCCAAACCAAATTTTGCCATTATGCCAGGGCGGAAATTCTCTATAACAATATCAGCATCGCTTATAAGGCGTTTAACCAGCGCTTGTCCAGAGGGGCTTTTAAGGTCCACCGCAATACTTCGCTTGCCGGCGTTGAAGTGAGCAAAGGTACGCGTAATACCATCAACCCCCCGCGTTATATCGCCGACGCCAAGAGTCTCTATTTTAATTACTTGGGCGCCGCAATCTACCAGAAATCGGGAACAGATGGGGCCAGCAAATACAGCTGAGAAATCTACAACTTTATAGCCCTCGAGAGGCTTCTTTGTCTTCATGAATATCGCCGCTTAATACTAAAAACCTAGATTACCCAGATTGAGTGCAACTAACCAGCTCTTAGCTACACTAAATTCCATGTCGCCGACTGTGGCGGTCAATTAGGCCAACTAATAGGAGCCGCATCCTGCTCAATGAGCATTATATCTGAGAAGGTTTTCAAGCCATTTGACGGAAAGTGCCCAACTCTAATTTCTAGGGGGCCATCAATATCATAAAACAAAAATTCGCCCTGATTCGGGAATCTGACCATACCTAGGTAGTCTGAAAAAATGTAGTAATCATTGTCAATATAGGGGGCAAAATCCCACTTAAATACGTTATTTTGGAATGAGATTTCAATTCGCAAATCTCCAGCGGGGTCAACCAATCCCCGCTGAACCCTTATTCTTTCATCCAATGTCTCTGACACATCCAGCATGCAATTACATTCAGAGTCAAATTTATACAGCGGTCTCGTCGTTGACGATAGGAACATATCGTCGAGGACAATGTTAGGCACGCTAGCACCTGTACGGTCAAATTCCTTTATTTCTCGCAAACCCCGCACAAACCAAAACCCACTCAGCAGACCGGAGCTCGGAACAAAATATTTGTCGTCTCCATTCTCCCAAATAAATTCAGCTTGGACATCAAATTCAGCGTTTCTTGCCGCAATTGCCCCCACAAAATTTTGTCTCGAAGTCTGTAAATAGACCACGACAAAGCAGAATAAAGCGAAGATAACCAAATTCGCTTGCTTAGCCGGCACTTTGTCTGCGAGGAAGTCTTCTGCGGTCTTAAAACAAAATGCCAAGGAAAAACAGAACGTAAACCAAACCAGAAAATAATATCTACCCGGATACGAAATGCCAGGGATGTTGGCAAGGGGAACCAATGGCAGCAACTCTAACGCCAACACCATTAATATGACGATTACCGCCCTTTTGCTTTTCCAACACAAAAGCACTAATGCCAAAACATAGAAAACAGCCAATATCTGCCAGTATTCCCCAAGCAACAAGGCTGGAATAGAAAAAATGAACCCCACTGCCTCCATCAAATAGTCAGCACTCAAGAATTGCGATGGCGCTGTATAGCCACCGACAAGCCCCTCAAGCATTAAGCCTCGCCAGAGCGTATAAACCCCAGACACTATCAGAAATACAACCAACGCTTTGAATCGATAACGATTAGGGCCCTGCACAAGAAGTGGAATTAAAAAAACCAGCGGAACAAATACTTCTTTTGCGGTAATAGAAAGGAGATAGAACGCAGCTGCAACGGCTAAATGCTTTGACTGGCCACCCCGAAGATATCCCACGCAAAAGTACACGGCGGCGCAAGCAAACAGTAAGCCTTCGACATAATGCCTAGTCATAAGGTTGTTTGCCGCCGCAGTGGTTGGCAAACCCAGAAGAAATATCAGCGCCGCGGCGAATGCGAAGCGTTGATCTAGCCACAGCCGAACTAGCATAAAACAGGCGATTGCAACCAAGGCTATTGCAACCAACTGATGTGTGTAGAATCCAATGGGAGACAATCCAAATAAGAACAAATCTATCTCAAAGGATGCGACAACCCAGGGCGTAAGATTGGCCGGTGACAGTTGGCGCCAAATCTCAGGGTTGAAGAAATTATCGAGAACATCATACCTAAAAGCTTGAGCTAGTATCTGAGTGTCATCAGCACGCCAATTGGCAGACAGTACGTCCCAAAACAAAATGAAGCTTAGCAGTGAAAGCAAACCTCCCAGCCCAAGGGGGATTTTAATGCTATTGAGTGTTTGGAGTTGTTTGGAATTGATCACTTATGAATTTGCTCTTTGTCATCGCGAGTCAGGGACTGGCTGTGAGCCGGCCCAGCTAATGTGTATGCAAAGGCTGTTGCCTAAGCCTGGATCTAACTTTCTCAAACCAGTCCGGCCGCCCATCGCCAAAGCAGCATTGCTTGCAAAGATTAAAGGCGGTCGGCAATTTTTAATCCAGTTTCCCTACGCTAAAATTAGTAGAGTCTTTGATAAAGCCTGCCCCGAAAGAATTACTTGCCAACAACGCCAGATTTTTTCGCGTAATACTGACCGAAAAATCTAACGATTCGAGGTGATGCCACCAGCCTATGGGTATAAAGAGTATCTCGCCCGCACTAACCACAAAGTCATACACCGTGGCATTCTCGAACAATGGATGCTGCTCAAAATCCGGCGTAGCTGCATCAACATCACTATAGACGTGATAGTCGTTATAAACCCAAGGCAAGCTCCACGAGGGAACAAGGCGGACTCTCTTACTCCCTCTGATTTGGCAGAATAGATTATTTATCATATCAAAGTGCAGTGGCGTGACTGTCCCCCTCGGCCCTATCCAAAGTGACCCCTCGGTTTGACCTGCTAGATAACCATCGCCAATATTTACCGAATCACTGTCAGCAAAAATCTCAGGCAGCGATTCTCTATGCTGGGCCATATTGCCGGCGGTCATATAAAAGTCATTGGAGCTTTCTGTCTGCTGCAGGCGCTCTATGAAGTCTGAAAACAACACTTCTTTCCTGAAAAATTTTTGATTTCTTTCATAGTTTGGATCCGAATTCCTTCCATCCTGAATACTTACCGTAGAGTCTCCGTGAACCTCGCGAAAATACTTCAGGCTCCACTTTTTGTAAGCCGGCCAGTCTTCCATGGCCCCCTGCAATATTACTGGACGATTCTTACTTAAGTAGTTACTGACAAAATCCTTGAAAGGAGGAACCGGAATCCTTTCAATCTCACCGAAGCTCTCATCCATTCGAGAAAGTTTGTCATAGGTTTTCAGCAACCAAGCATTGTTTTTTTCCGCTTTCAGTTGCTCAATCTTTGTTTCTTGTAGCTTGGCGGTTTCTCTGACGAACACATCTTGTGCCCCCCTAAAATAGGGATCTGATTTCGCCTTCTTGATTTCCCCCTCAACTAGATTCTCGCTATAGCCTTTTGTTGCTAGGTTGGCGACGATGGATTCATCTGTATGTTCCATGAGCAGGGATTTGGCGATCCAATGCTTCCATTTATCTTCCATTACAGTTGGGCTTTGGGCGACTTGCTTCAGGCTCTCCAGCCAGCTACGAATGCAGTCGTAGTAGGAATTGCCGGGGAAATTCGTCGTTTTAAGAAATGGCCAGCCCTGCTTCTTCTTGTCAAATATTTTGTCCACGGAATAATGAGCAATATGGTGGCTTATCTCGAGCTCGTTTTTACCCGGGATATAGGTAGCGTTGATGCCTTTCATTGTGACTTGAGTATTTTCACATGCCGCTTGCAGAGCAAACATCCCTGCCCACCACTTAATCTTGTCGGGAAAGTCTCGCTGAACTATGTCGATATGTATTTCAATCCAGGCATCAAGGATTTTTTTTATGGTCTTCGCTCTACCGATAATTGGTACAAAGCCGCCATTATAAAAGCCCCCTCCATGTTTGAAGTATTTGGCTATGACATCCCTATTCTGTCCTAGCGAGTGCAGGTGCCAGTCTTCATAGATGGCGTCCACTAGAATTTCATCATCAGCAACTACGTAATCCGGAGCTTTGCGCAGATGGAACATATCGCAGTCTAAAATTTCAATCATTTGATCGGGATGAAACTGATCAATTATTTGGGCGACAGCAGCCTGAATATTCAGAGGCACATTAACCCCGTGACTAGGACAGTCGAAAATTTCGTAGTAGGGTTTGCCAATGAGATAGGGAGCACCCAACTGATGAAGCCAGGTTAGGTCTTTCTCGCGAGGTTCGCTTTCAAGATTGTTCTCCACCCATAGAACTTTGGATCGCAGGCTCGCCGCCTCGCCATAGACTTGACTATGGGCGAACCAGAAAAGCGCTGCTTGGTGCCTGAAGCTTTGCTTAGTCAATACGCCGACCGGGCAGGAAATTAGGGCTTGCTGTGGCAATTCCAACGAGGGTTCCATGGATAAATTATTCACTTTAGTTTTGAGGAAGCGTAGCGTGAGCCATCCTAAGTTTCCAGACAATTGTCGATTTTTCACCAGAATAATGTGAAATTCGAGCTCAACTTGGTGGCCAGCGATTATTGTTTATGTTTGCTTACTGCAGCCCATTGAACTTCTTGTATACTACAGCTCGATTGTATTCTCGGACTCAGATATGACCTCTCATACGCCGACTGGCCTTAATCCCAGCTTTTTGCTGAACTCGTACAGTGGATATTTTATCTGGTTTTAGGCCTAGCCTAGCTTATTCTGATTAGCAATTTAATGATTGCAGATGTGTGGGACGAGATCAATGCCTTGGTGATTCTCTCTGTTGAGCCCGTCGCCAGCGCCAGCCTCTTTGAGTCGGCCAAAATGTTTTGGCTGCAAGAGCTTCCGTTAGACACCTATAGACCTCTAGCCAGCACTTTTTTCATCGTCTTCGCCAAACTAACAAATGGAAGTTTTATCTTCCTGCGCTATCTAAATGCGGCTTTTATCCTTGGGGCAGCGGCGTTATTTTCCTCGGTTCTAAATCAGCAAGGGGAAGATGACGGGGGAAGCAACGGCGGCAGTAAAGACAACCGCAAAGCAAGGGCTCTGGCTTTCTACACCATATTCCTATTTTCATCCTCCGCCCTAATTACAGCCGGATGGTTCGCTAATATCTTTGATGCCAGCTGTCTTTTCTTCATCGCCTTAGCGGCCAAATCCTATAACTCCAAGAACTACGTAGCCTATGGGATTTCCATGGTACTGGCCATCTATTGCAAAGAGGCCTACGTTCTAGCTATTCCTTTTTTCTTTCTCTCCATTTCTCAAGCCAAAAACACCAACATAAAAGAAATAGCTATGGTTTCGCTGGCTATTATTGCGTTCTCGGCGATCTATTGGATAGCCAGGCAGTCAGTTTCCCCTCTCGGTTCTGATGCCGACATTTATGGTTTTTCGGCCAGTAATTTTCTTTCACCGAACCTGAGTTTTCTATCAGGGTTCCGGTTCCAATTCGGTAAATTCACAGCTAGCAGTCCGCCACTATGGATCGGAATGATTGGGCTTATAGCAAGCATTGCCGGACTTAAGTCCAAAGCACGGAAAATAACCATGGTGGTTATTTATCTGATGTCAGCAATAATTTACTGGGGAATGTTCGGCTTTCAAGGGGAAAATATTGTAACCTCGCAGAATTTTGTGGCCAGACTTTATCTAATACCTTTTGTTTTATGCCTGTTCTTAATATGCAAAGAAGGCAACAAACCAACCATATTTATTGTCGCCTTACTGAGTACATGGGGAATGGCGGCAACCTATAAAGATCATGAGACCTTTCAAAACAGCTATCTTGAAATTTACAATCTCGCCAGCGAAACCGAGGAGCAAGTCATTGTTCACTACCCAGAGAAGCCACTGATAGACAGCAACCGCAAGCTGCTCATTGGTGAATATCCTAACGCCCCAATTCGCATTAACCCTCGTACAGGAGAAATTGAGCATTTATAGAGTGAAAAGCATAACCTGAACTTGATCCAGCCCCGCGGCGGCAAACTTGCATTCCAAAACTTTAATGCTAAAGTATAGGAAATACTACAAGGCCTATGAAATGCGTCATCGACTATTAAATATCAAATATTTCTCGGCTTCTTTAATCTCTATAAGCTTGATTTTTAATGCCACCGCGGCTCAGGAGGAACTCCCCCTCCAAGACTCTGCGGAACAGCTTTCTTTCGCTGTATCCACAGGCTCATGGGTTTCAGTCTCTGTCACCCCAGACGATGATTATTTAGTTTTCGATTTGCTCGGCGACCTCTATAAACTGCCCGTCGCCGGAGGTGAAGCCCAGCGTATTACCAGTGGCATGGGATTCGACAGTCAACCGGTGGTGTCTCCGGACGGTCGGAGGATCACCTTTATAAGTGACCGCAATGGTAAAGATAATGTATGGATAGCTGACATCGATGGCAGCAATGCGACCCAACTCAGCGATGAAACCTACGCAAAATTAATCAGCCCTACCTGGAACACCGACAGCAGCGCAGTGGTCGTTACTAAAGTCAGCAAAGACATTGAATTAATTCAATACCATGTTGATGGCGGCAGCGGAGTCACCATCGCACAGATAGGTACAGAGACAGCAAACCCGCCAGGTGTAGGGGCCAGCTTTTCTCCTGATGGCCAATATTTATATTTTGTGGAAGCACTCGGCTCTCCCACAGCCCCAACCGATGACTTTCCTCTTACGCAGATAGTTAGGCTAGATCTCAATAACGGCGCCAGGCTGCAAATCACCCAAGGCGAAGGTGGCGGGGTCCGCCCGCAGGTATCCCCAGATGGACGTTTACTGGTGTACGGGACTCGATATCAAACACAGACAGGCCTGAGAATAAGAAATCTGGAAACCGGGGACGACCGCTGGCTAGCCTATCCCGTGCAAAGAGATGCCCAAGAAAGCTATCGACTATCCAGCAGAGGCATGCTGCCGGGCTATTCATTTACCTCCAATAGCAGTGAAATATTCCTATCTGCTAACGGTCAATTCCAACGCATTAATATCGAGAGCGGCGATGTAATTACAGTCCCATTCTCCGCTGACATAGACCTAGAAATAGGACCCGACCTCACCAAACCTTGGCGCGTACCCCAAGGTGATCTCACCGCCACTTTAGCGCAAAGCCCAAACTTCTCACCTAACAACGACACGATAGTGGCCAGTGTCCTGACTCGGCTTTATACCCTCGACAGAGACGCCTCTGAGCCAGATAGTCTGACTCCTGAGGACATGTGGGCTTTTCAACCTGTCTACTCTCCAGATGGTCGCTGGATTGCTTTTGTTAGCTGGACCGCCAATGATGGCGGGCATATCTGGAAAACTAGATCTAATGGTCGCGGCCAACCTCAGCAACTTACCCAAAACGCCGCCTTTTACACCGACATTGTTTGGCAGCCCGACGGCGAGCGCCTTTGGGCTTTAAAGGGCAGCGAATGGATGAGACATCAAACCTTCAGTGAATTCACGGGCTTAGGTATTCCGCTAGAGCTAATTTCAATCGATGAAAACGGCGATAATGAAACCCTGATAATGCCTGTTGGGGATGCACGAAACCCGCATTTTGGACCTGAGTTCGACCGACTTTATTTTGCCGAGAGCGGCACTTTGTTTTCCATCAACCTTGACGGTGGCGACCGCCGTGACCATATTCATATTACAGGCCCACGCGGCACCAGCTTCACAGATGAGGCGCCCGGTGCAGAAGATGTCCGCATCTCACCCAACGGCAAACATGTCCTCGCTAAAGTGATTAAGCAGATATGGGTTGTTAGTTTGCCAAACGTTGGCGCAGCAGTGCCCCAGGTGAGCGTCAGAAGTCCGAGCCTGCCCGCGAAACGGTTAACTGACATTGGCGCCGACTTCATGGCTTGGTCAAATAATGGCAAGACTATTAATTGGACCATTGGCTCATCTATTTATGAACGTGCCTTTTCAAGCATCGAGTTTAAAGAGGCAGATAGTCCAGATGATGAAGACGCTAACACCGAGGAACCTGAAGTTGCTTTTACCCCTCTTGATGAGCATGAAGATGTCGTCTTGACGCCTTTTAACGTGATCACGGCGAGAAACACCCCCACAGGAAGCTTTCTGTTGAGCGGTGGCAATATCATCACAATGTCAGGGAGCACCACCGCTGAAATGTCCGAGGTGCTGAGCAACGCAGACCTGTTGATTACTGATAATCGAATCAGCGCTATTGGTCCCAAAGGAACACTCACCATTCCTGACAATACCCAAATAATTGACGTCAATGGCAAATGGATAACCCCCGGCTTTATCGATACCCACGCGCATTGGGAATTCAGAACCCAGGACGTACTTGAACCCAGCAATTGGTCAGTGGCTATTAACCTAGCTTATGGCGTCACTAGCGGCCTAGATGTTCAAACTTCTTATCATGATTATTTTGCCTATCGTGACTTGCAGGAAACGGGAGCAACTATCGGCCAGCGTGCTTTCATGACAGGACCTGGCGTTTTTGGACGCAACGATTTCGAAAGTTATGATGCAGTCCATAGTTATCTGCGGCGCTACCGAGATCACTACAACACCAACAATATAAAATCGTATGTTGTTGGTAATCGACAGCAGCGCCAATGGGTGATTCAGGCCTCACAAGACCTTAGCCTTCTGCCAACGACTGAAGGTGGCGCTGATCAACGACTTGATTTAACCCATGCCATCGATGGCATGCATGGCAATGAGCACAGCCTACCGGATGTGCCGTTGTTTGATGATGTGGTCCAATTGTTTGCACGAACTAAAACGGCTTACACGCCCACAATAATCGTCCAATACAATGCGACACCGATGACACAGTACTTTTTCACTCGCGAGGAAATTCACGACAACGAGAAGCTACGCTATTTTTATCCTAGCAATCGATTAGACGAGCTTACCCAGCGCCGTCCAGGCTGGATTCGTGACGAGGAATTTGCCATTGAGGAAGGTGCCGAAGCGGCGGCAAAGATACAGCGCGCCGGAGGCTTACTAGGAGTTGGCGGCCATGGCGAACTGCAGGGCTTAGGATATCATTGGGAGATGTGGTCATACGCCATGGGAGGCATGACAACAGCTGAGATACTGCGCGCAGCCACAATAGATGGCGCGCACATTCTCGGCGCACCAGAGGACTTAGGATCGATTGAAGTTGGCAAGCTCGCCGACATGGTGATACTTAATGCCAACCCACTGGATGACATTCGCAATACAGAAAATGTTGACCGTGTGGTTCAGAACGGCCGCCTGTTTGATGCCGATACCTTAAATCAAATCTGGCCAGAACAAACCGAGTTTGCAAAAGGCTGGTGGCACGAAGCCGAAGCGAGGCCGTAGACAAAGACCAAGCGGAGTCTTCCAAACCCCCGCTTTTAACCCTTATTGATACTTCTTAAACCAAGCCAGTATATTTTCGACCTTGCCGATTAAACGCGAGGGCCGTCCCGCGATACCATGAGGCGAGCCTGGTATACGCACCATCACAACATCAACCTTTTGAATCTTCAATGCCTGATACATCTGCTCAGTTTCTGAGATCGGCGTTCGTCGATCCTCTGTGCCGACCATAAGTAAAGTTGGCGTGCTCATACTGCCAACAAGAGACAACGGTGAGCGCTTCCAATAATCTTCGATGTTCTCCCAAGGCAGGCTAGGGAACTGATTATTAATTTGCCCGATACCACTGTCTGCGGTCAGTACTTTTGAAACCCAATTCACAACAGGTTTGGCCACCGCGGCGGCTCTAAATCTATCAGTAAGACCAATCGCATAGGCTGCCGCAATGCCGCCGGCCGAACCCCCTGTAATATACAGCTGGTCCTCATCAACAATGCCTTGCTCAATCAGCGCGTCAATCCCAGACATATGATCTGAAAAATCATATTCGGATGAGTACTTGTTCTGCAGCAGCAGTGCGAAACGCTCACCGTAACTGGTACTACCACGGTGGTTGTTGAAGAACACTATGTAACCTTCGGCGGCCATCCGCTGCATCTCTGCAGAAAAATGAGGACCGTAGGCAGAATGAGGACCACCGTGAATTTCTAAAATAAGAGGATATTGTTTGCTTGAATCATAATCAGGCGGCGTCATATACCAGCCTTGAATTTCCTCGCCATCTATAGACGAGTTATAAATGATCTCGTGGATCTTTCCCAAAACCTTATACCCAAGAAGGTCCTCATTTAGTTGAGTTAAGCGCACCTCCACCCCATCAACCAGCACAAAGAGGTCTGAGGGTCGGTTAAAATCACCTTTTGTATAAGCTATGGTGCCAGCTGCCGCATTATAGCCGCCGCTAGCATAAGGTCGCCCCAATGACTCTCCGCCAAGCCCTCCAGCCACCTCTCGGTGTCGCCCCTCCAGATTCACATGTCCTACCTGCGTGACCCCGCGCACCGTCATTTGATAATAGAGACCGTCGTTACCGTCCCACTGGGCGTTGCTCAAGGAATTATCAATATTGGCTGAAAGGTTGCGGTCGTTGGACCCATCCAAATTCATAAGGTGAAGAAAGCGATTACGATAAGCCAACTTCTTATCATCATTCTTTACGTAGGCAATCAGCCTACCATCGGCGGACACCGAAGGCATGCCTTCAAAGCCAGGCGCGTCGCTTATCTGTCTGATGTTTCCGTCCAAGCTAACACCATAAATATCCGCTTCGCGAGTCTCAAATTCCCAATTGTCACTTCTGTTAGCAGAAAAAAATATCTCTTCGCTGCTTGGAGCCCAACTCAAAGAACCCCCATGATTATAACTTCCACCGGTCAGTTGACGAGCCGAGCCCCCTTGCGCCGGCACAATAAATACGTGGGTATAAGCTGGCTCCAAGATGCCTCGACCATCTGCCTGATAGCGTGCTCTGGTGACATATTCAAATGCCGGCGACCACTCAGCCCCCTCCGGTTTTTCAGGCATGTCTATCGGATAGGGTTTTTCATCCACCTCGACGCTCATGGTGAAGGCGATGGTTTCACCATCAGGTGACCAACTAAGATTCGATGCGGACAGCTGAATATTAGTTAGCAACGCGGTTTGTCCAGTATCCATCCAACGCACATATAGCTGTTGTCCACGCTCTACATTCGAAAGATAGGCAAGTCGGTTCCCGTCGGGCGACCAGCGCGGTGAAGAAAAATTATCAGGGCTAGAAAATAATGGCCGGTGCTCAGAGCCATTAACGTTAGAAACCCATATGTTAGAGCGAGTGCTGTCTGTCATTATGTCGTTAGAGCGTCTAACGTAAGCTACCTGCTCTCCGTCTGGCGACACTTGCGGGTCGGTAGCATATTCAAGTTCAAACACATCTGCCGACTGGAAGTAATTACCTTCAGCCCCAAAACTAAGGCTGCTAAGCACTAATCCACCCCCTAGTATTAACGTTAAGTTAAAAGCTGACCTTCCTTTTAGAAATGGGTTCATGGTGTTGTCCTTGTCTTGCCCAGTTGACTTGCACACGTTAGTCGGTTGAGGCTGTGATGGCTTTTACAATAGCCTGCGCGGTGTATTGAGCTCGGAATTCAATCATTTTCTTACCTAACGCAATCGCGTCTTCCAAGGGTGTTATGGCAACACCATTAATTGAGGCTAAACCGGCATCCACTCTTTGTGAGAACCTAACCTGCTCTGGGTCGGTCACCATCATCATAGCTGTCACCCAAATATCATCGTGATAGCCGTCGTTGCCAGACTCCGCAACACCAAGTTCGCGCTCGGTGAACTGCTCTGTTTCAACCCAACCTGGATCATAGAATTCTCTGATAAAGTGAATACGGGTTTCGGAATTCCCCCAGCTCGCACCAAGACTCGCTGCTACGTTGGCCATGCCTGTCTGATTGCCACCGCTGTCTCCAATCATGACAATATCAGTAAAGCCTGATTGCTTAAGACTTCTGGAAATATCAGTTAGCAAAGCCTCATAGGTGCTAGCACTTAAACTAATGGTGCCAGGATATCTCATCGCACCGGTAGGCGGATTAATGTTGCCCTCGGGCACAAACTTCACCAACGGAGCGCACAGTGCATTGCCTAGTTTCTCGGCAAGAGCCGGGCACACTCCCTCCAGTATTAAGTTGTGCTTACCCGTCGCTAAATAAGGGCCGTTTTCCTCAACACCTCCCGTGGCAATGATAACGGTCGTTGTCCCGCTGGAAATTAAGTCTCGAATCTCTAATGACGTCAGTTCTTCGAGCCAATAGGAACTGCCTGCCTCGATAGGGCGCTGAGCGGCCAATTGCGCTAGCACACTCGCTTCTCGCTGCGCGGCTGTCAATGAACTATTTTGAGCCACACAACCGGCGGAGAAAACCACCAAAACTGCGCTAATTGCTATTTTGAATTTCAATGAATGGATTGTCATTTTTAACGTCGACCCCCTGCATAGATTTGCCAAATTTAAGCTATGGTTTAATGTTACCGGAAAAACTAGACTGACGAACCTTTCGATAGCATGCGTTAACATGAAAAAATTGAAATAAATCGTGATTTCTGAGCTTGTCTATAATTGAAGTATTGACAGCTCTAATCAGTTAAAGCCTAATCTAATTTAGCATTTTCGGAGGCCATAAGAAGCACTGTTTTAGCGCATAAATTAGCGAAAACTCCCTATCACTTACTGAAACCCTTACTGAGTGCCTGACTTGTCAATTTCATTCCGCCAACTTGCAATATTGGCCGTTGGTTTACTGTTTGTCTTAGCCGCGGCATTAATATTTTTTAACAGCAGCCCCTTAGGCAGCGGTCCGATCGCCACTGCCGCTAGTCAGGCTGAATTAATTGCTCGGGGCAAGTACTTGGCGACTGCCGGCAATTGTGCCAGCTGCCACACCGCCGAGCGCGGCGAATTCATGGCCGGCGGCCTCCCGTTTGACACCCCTTTCGGCACACTCTACTCCACAAATATCTCACCGGATTCTGAAACTGGCATTGGCGCTTGGTCGCAACGCGGTTTTTTGAACGCCATGCGCCATGGCGTGCGCCCGACAGGTGAGCATTTATACCCAGCATTCCCTTATACCGCTTTTACCAAGATAAAGGATGAAGATGTTTTAGCAATTTATGTCTATCTTCAAAGTATTCCGCCGGTAACGCAAACCCCTTTTGAAAACTCACTCTCTTTCCCTTTTAGCGTTCGTCCGCTGATGGGGTTTTGGAAGGCTATGTATTTCAACGCCGGTGAATTTGAAGTCATTGCGTCACAAACCGATGAGTGGAATCGAGGCGCATATTTAGTAGACGCATTAGCTCATTGCAGCGCATGTCACTCCCCGCGCAATCTGTTGGGGGCGGAGAAAACGCAGTTAGCCATGAGCGGCGGCGAATACATTGATCAGGTCAATAGCGAAGCAAGACGCCCTTGGGCTGCTCCGAACATCACAGCAACTCAGCGCGGCTTAGCTCTTTGGTCACATAAAGATGTGAAAGACTACCTGAAGACAGCACGCAACGATTTCTTGGAATCCTACGGACCAATGAATGAAGTCATCATTAACAGCACCTCTCACCTAACCCAGAGCGATGTTAATGCTATGGCAACTTATCTTAAGGATTTACCGGCAATCGATGAATCCGCAGGCAGCGCGCCAACCGCTCTGCTAATGGGCCGCGGACGCACAGTCTATAACTTGCACTGTGGCACCTGTCATCTTCCCACTGGTGAGGGCGACCCTAAAATGGCCCCAAAGCTAAATGCAGGCAGCCTAGTTGTTCAGTCAGAAAATCCCGCCTCTATGATAAATGCCATCCTTTTCAGTCCCAAGACACCGGGACCGCCCCTACTCCCGAAATGGAGACACCCGATGGAAGAGTTTCGATACTTACTAGATGATAATGAAGTGGCGGCAGTTACCACCTTCATTCGTAATTCTTGGCGTAATTCTGCTGGCACAGTGACCCCTGAACAAGTTGCTCGCCAGCGCTAAACCTATTTACATGGCACCTCACAGAAACTGAGCTTGACCGGCTGAGTAAGAGGTGTAAGTTAGATTAATCTACAGTTGACGCTAGATATTTTGTGCGCCCATTCTCTATTTAAAAAAAGTACAAAGGTCACTATGAAATTTACGGGTTTTCCCGCCATTTTAGTGGTTTTACTCCTTGCCGGTTGTGAGCAAGCACCAACCGAGCCGCTGGATAATGCCTCACTGCCAAGAACTCGGCTTTTAACCGGCGAACAGTATGCCAACACTATTGCTCAGGTATTTGGTGCGGACATAAGCGAAAGCATACTGCCACCTATGCCCCCGATGGCGCGAACCGACGGTTTATTAGCTTCAGGTGCTGCTTTTGCCGGCGTAACCTCAGATCAAATTTCTCAAATTCAACTCTCTGCCGCATCTGTGGCTGAGCAAGTTGTCGATGAAGATCACCGCGGCTTTTTAATTCCATGCCGACCGGAATCAATATCCGAAGGTGACAGCGCCTGTGCACGGCAGTTTCTGGGCGAGACCGCACGCCTGCTCTATCGGCGCCCTCTTGATGAGGCCAGACTGACGGAACTTGTCGATATAGCCCGCTATGCAACCGAACAAACCAACGATTTTTATGATGGCCTAGCACTCGCGCTTGAAGCTATTCTTCTTAGCCCGGAAGTCATTTTTATCGTTGATCAAACCGAGCCCGACCCAAATCGTCCCGGCGAACAGCGCCTAGACGATTATTCGTTAGCCGCACGGCTAAGCTTTTTATTATGGAACGCGCCACCTGATGCTAATTTATTGCTAGCGGCAGAAAACGGCGAGCTAAGTAACCCCGAAGGACTGGCCAGGGCGGTCGATCGTCTTCTTGCTAGCTCGCGACTGGAAGCCGGCATGCGAGCTTTTTTCGACGACATGCTGGGCTTCGACGATTTTAACAGTCTCGCTAAGGATCCAGTGGTCTATCCAATGGTTACCGGCGCTACGCTGGCTGACGCCAGAGAACAGACCTTAAGAACTATAATCGACCATGTATTGACTGAAGAAGCTGATTACCGGGATCTTTTTACTACCCGCAAAACCTTCATGTCCATGTCATTGGCTCCGGTCTATGGAACACCCTCTAGTGACGGCTGGGTGCCTTATGAATTTGACGAAAGCAGCCCGCGCATAGGCCTGCTTACTCACGTAAGCTTTTTAGCGGCTAATTCCCATGCAGTTCGCAGCTCGCCAACGCTGAGAGGCAAGGCACTGAGAGAGCTGTTCCTATGCCAACACGTGCCTGAGCCCCCGCCTGATGTAGACTTTTCTGGACTGGAAGAAGACGAGAACGCGCTGACTGCTCGAGCCAGGCTCAGAGTGCACAACGAAAATCCTTCCTGCGCCGGATGTCACCTCATTACAGATCCAATGGGTTTATCGCTGGAAAACTTCAACGGAGCTGGACTCTTCCGAGAGACCGAAGACGGGGCTGAACTGGACATTACTGGCGAACTCGATGGCGTATTTTATGATGACATTAGTGGTCTAGCATCCGCCATGAGGGATCACCCCAAACTATCCTACTGCCTGGTTAACCGCTTGTACGCTTACGGCACAGGTGGGCCTGTGACGTTGAAAGATGACCGAGACACACTGCGCTGGCTCGAGACCCAATTTATTGACGGCGGCCACAAATTACCAGCGGTACTTCGAGACCTTGCTTTAAGCCAAGCTTTTTCGAGCATACGATCAATCGAACTACCCAGTGTAAATATCGCTGGGGAATCCTCGATGCCAACGAATTTGAATGATGACAACCCCCAGCTAACGCAGGCGAGTGCGGAGAACAACTGATGAGCAAAATGAATCGACGTCGGTTTTTAAAAGGAACTCTTAATGGCGGGTTAGTCACCGTTGGGCTTCCTCTGCTTAATGTATTCTTAAATGACAACGGCACTGCCATGGCAGATGGTCTGGCTATCCCACAGCGTTTTGGCACTTGGTCTTGGGGGCTAGGCATGAGTAAAGATGTGTTCGTGCCTAAAAATACTGGCGCAAACTTCGATTTGCCACCGGAGATCGCCCCACTGGCAGCCGTGCAGAAACACATTAACCTTTACACCAATTACAATGTCTTTAAAGACGATGCACCAAACCTTTGCCATCACTCCGGCTGGGTAGTGCTTCGATCAGGCATCGCACCAATGACCCGCGCGAACCGTCCGGGGGAGACCATCGATGTTTCAGTGGCACGTAAAATTGGCAATGCAACTCGTTTCCGTAGCCTTAGCGCAACCGCCACCGGCGACGTACGTGACAGTTTCAGCTACGAGGGCGGCAACTCAGTAAACGCCCCCGAGTGGTCTCCGCTGCGGTTTTACGAGCGCTTGTTTGGCGATGATTTCCAAGATCCCAACACCCAATCTTTCAAGCCCGATCCTCGGGTTATGGTAAGAAAAAGTGCACTGTCAGCGGTCCAGGAAGACACAAAAAAATTGCAGCAATCACTGGGCATGGAAGATCGCGCCAGATTAGATCAGTACTTTTCCGGACTTCGGGATTTAGAGCGCCGCTTTGATCTCCAGCTCACCAAACCAGATCCCCGCGAGGCATGCATTATCGGTGGCGCTCCGAGTGATCTGCCTTCCGGCCTTGATGCTGGTTTGGTTCAAAAACGCCACCGAATGATGACAGACCTTATGCTAATGGCTTTGGCCTGTGACCAAACTCGGGTCTTTAATATGTTTTACGCCTCTGCGTTTTCCGCAACCACTAAACCGGGGTATGACAAACCTCATCACACCGCTACTCATGAGGAAGCAGTTGATCCAGCTTTAAAATGCCAGCCCAACACCTCTTGGTATACCCGTCAGGCAATGGAAGAATGGGCTTACTACGTGCAAGCTTTAGCTGACTTCAAAGAAGGCGATGGCTCACTACTTGATAACTCATTGATCTATGCGACTACCGATCAGTCTTTCGCAAAAATTCACGGTATCGATGGCATCCCAATGTTCACCGCAGGTACCGCCGGCGGCAGAATTAAAACCGGGCTGCATCTCGATGGCGGCGACACTCCCGCCTGTCGATTAGGCTTTACTGCCCAACGTCTAATGGGACTTGATATCAACGCATGGGGCGAAAAGAGTAACAATACTTCGGATGAAATAAGTGAAATCCTTGTCTAATACCGCACGTAAAACCAAACCTCAGCTGCTCGGGCTAATACTGTTAGTCACAGCGGCTGTTGGCTCATTCGTCTTTGCTGAAGATAATTCAATTACTCTAAAGGAAAACTTTAGAGACATCCCTACCCCACCTGAATTTCATGTTGAAGCCACCCTGCTCGACGGGCCCGTCTTCGCGAATAACAATGGCAAGACTCTTTACAAGTGGTCACAGCATAAACTTAGAAATGGCTACAGCGGCGAAGCAGCGGGAACACCGCAGTGCTACGACAATGTGCTAACCGTAACTGCCGGCCTCATGAGCCCTTACCCTGCTGGAATAAAGCTACCCGAACTCGATAGTCGGGTGAGCTGTACCGATTTGTGGCCGCCTGTTTTAGCCGGGGATAATGCAGACCCCGTCGGAGCTTGGACTATCGTTGAACGCCAAGATGGCAGCAAACAGTGGGCCTTTGATGAGCATCCACTCTATACCTCTGTGAGAGACAGATCCCCGGGCGATGTTTTGGGAGGAACCACTCGAAGATTCGGTGGCGATTCACCTGCTAAGCGAACCCCTATAGGCCCACCGACACTCCTTCCGCCGGGTTTTGCTGTGAGATCAACATTTATTGGGCGTTTGTTAGCCACAGATAAAAATAATTCGGTTTATTCCTTCGACCAAGACACAGCGACCTCAACGGCTTGCACTGACGAATGTCTTAGCAAGTGGCAACCAGTGCCTGCTCCGGGTTTGGCCAGAGCCCAGGGCGAATGGTCTATCTTAGAGAGATCTCCGGGGGTAAAACAATGGGTCTTCCGTGACAAGCCTCTTTACACTTACGTACTAGATCAGCGTTCGTGGGGCCTGCGAGGCACTGACGTGCCTGGCTGGAAAAATGTCTTCACCCAAGTGGCCCCTGCTTTACCTGATAGCTTTACAACTCAGGCGACTATTCAGGGCAATGTGCTTGCCGATGCAAATGGCAAAACTATTTATATTTATAACTGTGGTGAGGACTCAATCGATCAGTTGTCCTGCAACCACCCCGAGACTACTCAGGTTTACAGGCTTGCCATGTGCGGAGCTGGTGATCCAGAAAAGTGCCTTACGCACTGGCCCTACGTTCAAGCCCAAGCAAATGAAAAAGCCCCTAGCGAGAGTCTTTGGGCAATAGTGTCAATCAATCCTAAAACTGGCCGGTTTGCATCACCGGGCCACGCTGATGCTCTTCGAGTTTGGGCATACCGAGACCGCCCAGTTTATTTGTATGGCGATGATGAGCAGTCTGGGGACGTCCACGGCGGTGGCATCGGCGAATGGCGGGGGCAACGAAATGGACTTCGGGCTATCTGGCTGAGAGATGACTACATGAGTGGAATATTGTAATGGGTAATTTTAAACGATTGCTTACGCTTGTGGCGGTAGCAGCAGCTACCTCGATGACTAGCAGCAGCCTAACGGCCGCCAGCTCTTTGCGAGATGGCACTATTGGCTATGTGATCACAGATCTTTTCTGGTCTGTCTATCAAACTGAGGATGCGAAGCAAGAATGCCCTCGTGGCTTCAATGACGGCCCTCGTGAACAGTTTGCGAAGCTATACCCAAATTATAAAGACATGTCGGTTGAGGAAACCCAGCTTCGACAAGAAATTCAAACCTGGCACCCGACTACCGAGCCAGACGAGTTTGAGTTTTTAGCTGTAGAAGGCGACCTTTCTTGGGGCTTAAATCTGGACGGCAAAACAGCGCCTAATGATTTTACTCACCCAGATGGCACGCCGGGAGTAGACAACGAAGTGTATCGCTCAGTTGGCTGCATTATTGGTTTTAGGGGGCCCGATGGCGTTGAGTATATTTTCCAGAATAAGGCTATTGTCGACGAGCGTTATAACCGCATGATGATTGAACTTAGCGATGTCGATAGCCTGGAAAACGATGACAGCGTAACCATCACAATGTCACGCGGGATGGACCGATTACTGACCGATGCCACTGGTGCGCAAGTAATGGCAGGCGGCACCCAAAGAGTTGATACGCGCTGGGGCAAAAGTTTGATCAGGCAGATGCAGGGCAGCATTAAGGATTCCGTTCTGACAACCGAACCAATCGATGACTTGATCATCCCCTGGATGAACCTAGGAGTTCCCTCTATTCACCTTATTCGTGACATGCGCTTACAGCTCACGCTAACGCAGGACAGCGCGAGCGGGGTGCTAGCAGGCTATGCGGACGTAGACACTTGGTATAAGCAGCTAATTCGCAACGACTCAACCCACCACTTAAGTAATGGCCAGATATCGGGTATCTCGCTCTACAAGGCGCTGAGGAAATTTGCCGATGCATATCCGAACCCAGAATCTGGAGAGAATACCGCTATTTCAACATCATTAGATGTGAAATTGACTCAGGTGTTTATTACCCATTAGACAGGGAAATCAGTTTCCCTGTCTAATCACTACCTTGCCCAACTTTTTAAAGGGGAGTAAGGCCTTACTGATCGATGCTGAGAACTTACCAATCGACGTTAAAGTCTTTCTAACAGGTGTTCATGACGTCCTACGCAGCACCGAGGCCTTCTTTAGCCGTCGAACCAGCCTGTGGTTTAGATTCGCTGCTATCGATGTACGCTTTAGCCGCCTGCAGCGCCTCCAGCCGAGTGTCGAAATAAACACCCGTTGGTAAGCAGCAGTCAGCCTCTAATCCTGCAAGCGTGTCTTTTACATCCTGATTCATTCCAGATATAAAAACCCGCTTGCCAGAATCTTCCGCATCACAGCCTATCGTCTCCACTGCACGCGCTGCTGATACGTCAATAAACGGCACGCGGCTAAAATCCAGTACCAAGGCCTGCCCGAAGCCCTTTGATTTTTCTCGTACTTGATGCCCTAAGTCAGCGGCAGCACCAAAACTAAGTGGGCCTCCAAAATCAAACAGTGAGATACGTTTATTGGCCGACTTAAATAGCTTGTCTTCTTCTTCACTTAAATCGATCGACAAACCCTCGGTGGTAACACCGCCAAGTTTTTCGAGTTGCATGTCAGAAATTTGCTTAACGAAGGCTAACGACGCCATAACCACACCGGCAACAACTGCGGTGATCAAATCTACAAACACTGTAAGTCCAAGCACTAATACCATCAGTGCAAGATCCCAGCGAGGGCCTTTGTGGGCACGCTTCAAATAACCGACATCGATGATATCGTAACCGACTTTAACCAATATACCCGCCAATACTGCATGGGGTATCTTAGCCGCTAGCGGAGCCAGAGAAACCACAATAGTCAGCAGTAATAAACTGTGAGTGATACCTGAAATTTTGGTCGCTCCGCCGGTGCGAATATTTACAACGGTACGCATAGTTGCGCCGGCACCTGGAATCCCTCCAAAGAATCCCGCTACCATATTGCCGATGCCCTGCCCGATCAGTTCCTGATTAGAGTCATGCCTGGTGCGGGTCATGTTGTCGGCAACTAGGGAAGTCAGAAGACTATCAATAGATCCAAGCAACGCTAGGATCACTGCCGCCTCTAACACAATGAAAAAAGTGTCTTGACTGAAACTAGGCATGATGAAAGAAGGCAGTCCTGTTGGGATATCACCTAGTACCGGCGCCCCAGTGACAAAAAGAGAAATAACTGTGCCAATAAGCAAAGCTGCCAAGGGTGCTGGCACAAACCTACCCCATCGCTTTGGCCACTTAAAAACAATTATCAACGTCAGAAGTCCAAGACCAACAGCCGCCCAAATTGGATCCAATACCGCTGCCGGAATTGCCGTTAACGCCGGAATAGTGCCACTTTGTTCCGGCTCATGGCCAAACAGGCGGCTAGTTTGCAAAGCTATGATGATGCAGCCGATACCGCTCATGAACCCAGAGACCACCGGATAGGGCACTAATCGGATGTACTGACCAAATTTTAATACGCCAAAGGCTATTTGCACCACACCAGCTAGAACAACAGTCGCAAAAACTAAGCTTGCATCTCCGTTCAACGAGCCATAGACACCGGCAAAAACGACGATCATAGGACCGGTAGGCCCCGATATCTGGGAATTAGTGCCGCCGAACAAAGAAGCAAAGAAACCAACAATAATTGCTCCGTATAGGCCCGCAATTGGGCCGGCTCCTGATGCCTCTCCGAAAGCCAATGCCAATGGCAGAGCCACAATACCCGCTGTTAAACCGCCAAAAAGATCACCGCGTAAATTATCTTTATTAAATCCAAACACTGCCTACTCCACTTCAGGTTTTACGAACTAAATTATTTTATTTCCGAATTATTCGTCTTTTATTTCAACTGGTACCCATGCCATCGAGAATACCATTGAATCTCCTAGAATGAAGCCCCACTTTGCAATCAGTAGTCCAGCCAGGCGGCGGCAGTCGAAGCCCTCAACAACGGATCTGAGTCAATAACTCCGGCTGACAATGTCGCCAGCAACCTCTTTCCGGAAGCTCCCAACCTCGGCAATTCGGGTCCGCTGGATCTCCTAGTGACCGTTGTTTTCGGTAGGCTATTTTTGAGAACTAGTACTCAGGCCTTTATGTTTCCTTAACGTCATTGATGGCATTACCCCAATTTCTATTTATGGCTAGGCTTTAGCGGCAAGCCAATTCGCAAACATTGAAGCCTGTAAAAACTTACCAAAACAGGCCGCTCTCTAAACTTAACGTTCATTAATGAAATGAGTCAGACTGTTTTGAAACATAAACACACAGACCTGCCCTTTAAAGCACCTGCCTACCAAATCAGTTCTTTGCTGACTTCTCTGCCACGGCGATAATTTAGACTTACGGAAAAGGGCCTTCTGCCTCCGAAGGGCCGATGTCCTCCAACAGGCCAAAACCAAGGTTTTATCGGCAGTTTAAATGCTCTGCGCATTTAAACTGCTGCCCCTAAGAAGAGCTGGCTCTGCTGCTAGGGGTCCTGCAGATCAAAATTGCTGGCTTAAAAGCGGGCGTCTACACTGCTGAAAAAACCCACCCAATTAGCTCAGGCTATACTTTGTAACAGAAACCATTAAGGCAGACCTCAGGTTTGGAGAGGCAAAATTTCACGACATGCGCACTGGTACTGCTCATTACGCGCTAACACAAACGTTAGTATCTCACCGTGCTGCCCTTTCAATAGGAGAGCGAACGCCCAGCTCGAAAGTCTCCGTTAAGCTTGACTTTCGCGATGGCAATCTACGCCTTGCGAGCTATCCCCCGATTAATAATACTAGCAGCCATTGCAGCAATTTTCTGACAGCAACTCTGCCACTGCAGGGTCTATCCTTAGCCCAGATTTCTATTCACATTCACTTCGAATCTAAGGCAGCATCGCCGAATTTAGACTCAGCGCAGGGTATGATTCAGCAGGGGGATCGACCAAACAGACGGATAGTTTATTGATTATTGATTATTGATTATTGATTATTGATTATTGATTATTGATTATTG
>CAJWGN010000039.1 GCA_913031035.1 uncultured Gammaproteobacteria bacterium | reverse complement strand
GAGAGGGAGAGGGAGAGAGAGAGAGAGAGAGAGAGACTAGAAAACTAGCACCTTATTTGGTCTATCCCGATCCCTTCCAAACTAATCGACCTAGCCAATAGTTGATGAATTAATACGCTCACCCTTTTTTACTTTTGTAAGTTTCTGATGAGGCTTTTATCTAGGTTTCGCCGATGTCTATAGGCCAGTCGGCGGCGTCCCGGGTATCTAAAACCGCATTCCCAGGAACTTTAACCCAGCGCTGGCGGTAGCGACCGTCGGAATCAAACATCTCTGTTTGCTTGTCTAGGTTGAAATGACGGCCGCCCCGCGGATCAGCTCCAACACCGGCTATGTACTGCCAATTCCCCCAGTTTGCCGCAACATCATAATCTACGAGCTGGTGCTCAAACCAAGCAGCACCGTGACGCCAGTCTACTTCCAATTCGTTAACCAAGCAGCTAGCGGCAATCTGTCTACCCCGATTAGAAAGATAGCCTGTTTCCGCCAGCTGATTCATGCATGCATTTACCAAAGGGTAAGGAGTTCCTCCAAAACACCATTTCTGGAACCTCTCGGGATAATAACTTGTCAGTGGCGATGCCTTTGCCGTTCCTTTGAATGAAAATAGCCCCGTACCGAGCCGTAAAGCTGTCCATTGAAAGTATTCACGCCACAACAGCTCGACAAAAAGCCATTCGGTAGAATCATTGGCGTAATTTTTTTCCTCATAGTCGCTGATAGCCGCTTTTAACCGCCGCGGGGAAAGGCACCCGCTGTTGAGCCATGGCGACATTTTCGACGAATTCTCCCAGCCGTCTAGACTGTTTCTAACCTCTTTATAATGCAGAGGCAAATCGCCGCTTAAGTAATCACTAAGATGCTTTTCAGCGGCATTCTCCCCTCCTCTAAATTCACAGCCCGAGCTTGAAGGGCTAGGCACCCAATCAGGCCTCTGTAAAACTCGCGTGGATTGAGCTGTGTTTAAGGGTGATGGAGGAAGCGCTGCTGGAATTGGTCTTGGGTCAGGCACTACTAGCTGCTCCGCTTTGCGACGAAACTGAGAAAACGTACTGGGCCACTTTCCCTGATTAAAAGGCGTCTTCTCTTTTTCTAACAGATCATCGAACAAGGTATAGCTGTCCACCTGCTCAATGACCAGCTCCGGCCTTGTCTTCCCTATGTAGCGAAGAGCTTCAATTTCGTCATAACCAAACTGCCGACTTACACAAAGTCTTTCGATTTTGTGCAGATCGATTAGCTCGCATAACGCTATTTCCGGGCGTTGGTAGACAACTAGAAGTCTCTGTCCAAGATCTAAAAGTGATCGATTGAAGTCTGAAATACTTTCTTGCAAAAAATTCCAACGGTGAGTGCCCAGAGAAGGCAAGTGGTAGCGAAATGGTGAGAACCAACGAGGGTTAATGCAGTACACCATAATCAAACTCTCGCTTGCTGCTGCGCGAGCAATACAGGGATTGTCGTCGAGACGGAGGTCGTGAGTCAGCCAGTAGAGGGTTTTCATTTCTTTTCCAATGTTAGTAGCACTACGCACTGAGCGAGCGCGCAGATTTATCAAGGTTTGAAATACTTTACCCTGCTACGAGTGAGTATCAAAAGGAACAGCATTGGAAAAGGCTAGTACTATATTCTGCGGCCGATTAGGTTTAGAAAGAAACCTAATTTTCCATATCCATCCTGTTATACCACTTTCACCCCTTTTACTCCGATCAATGCCGTTGCGCTAAAATAGTGCGGGGGCAATATCACCTTCAATTGAAGGACTAAATTGCTTTGAGACAGCGCTTGCGCTTCTCTTTTACCTGTTAAGATTATTGCGCAGAATATCATTATGGTGACTTTACAAATTCGTTCACCCATAAATAACGTTGTAAATTTTTAAGACCGCAACTGCAACCTATTCCATCACTGGTGATGGCTGCTAAAGACATCAGATAAACTTGATTCCACACCTATTCATACATCGATGACTAGATTGAATCATAGGGGTTAGCGTGACGCTCGACGGCAATTTCTAAAGGTTGTAAAAGCACAGCTGGACGAGACTAAGCAGTTAGCTATCCCAGCCAGAAGCGCACTTCCATGGCACCGCTCTTAAAGGCCAGACCAGTGGGAGAATGACGTTAGTTCTAGCCAGGGCATCACATAGTCTTTAGTTAAAGAAAGCTCTTGTTGAGCCTCCTGGATTAATTATTGCCGATTCCTGCGGCTAATTTGACTCTCTTTTGATTTACTTTGATCGCTCGTTAGAGCACGTAGAGCTATGTTATAGCGAGAAGCGCTCACGTAAAAAATGCGCTATGCCGTCCGCATGATTATGCCCAATTACAGCACTCGCGGAATTTTTAATTTCGTCTTTCGCATTTTCAGGGGCATAGCTTTCATCAGCTAACGCAAACATACTTAAATCGTTATCACTATCGCCAAAACAAATTATGTTGCTGGCTCCCAATTGCGCTTTTAGACGGGTAACAGCGGCGCCTTTATTAGCAAGGCAGTGATGGACATCCATCCACCTAAAGTGACTGCCTTCTAACGCGACGCCAGAATAAGCAGTTAGATTTTCGTGTGCAGCTACTTTTCTCCACATTTCGCCCACAGCATCGGCAGAGCCAATCATACTAATGTTAGTCACTTGGCTGTCATTAGATAGCGCGTCTAGGGACAGAAGCTTGACATCGCTTTGCGAAAAATATTTATCAATAAGGTCTTTTTCTACATCATGCCGTGTCGCGGGGTGAAAAACATAGTGGTGATTATAATCAATGGCGTGAACAAAAGGAGTAATTCCCACGGATACCGCAGCGTCGATTACTGTTGAAATCTCGGCGCTGCTCAGCAGGTTTTCAAGGGTTAGCTGCAGATTTCTAGGGTCCCATATTGTCACCCCATTATTGTAGATTTGAGGTAAAGCAAAATCATGCCCGGCCACAATGCTCTTCGCCGACAGCATAGAGCGCCCTGTTGCTACCGTATGGGCTATATTGTTTTCACTTAGCAGGATCAGCGTTTCCTTAGTGAAGGGTGATATTTCAGATGCATCATTTAACAGCGTGCCGTCTAAATCAAAAAATATAAGATGCATAGGGTTTTCTATAGCTCAAGGTTACGGACCAAAAAGTGGCCCTATATTTAAAACGTAGGGTATATGGATTTAGAGTACGTGTTGCTCAGCAATTTGGTTTAAGTGCGGATAGATCAGTTTTCAGTAAAAATCGAACATTTAATAAGGCGTAATAGAACTCGGGCATATCTTGAAGGCTGTAAGTGCTAGTCTTTTTTCACTGACGGTTGTTTATCGAAGCGTCGTGCCCGTCAAGATCCTTAAACCGGATCATAGAGCTCAATTTCTTTATGTAGGCTCCATTTTTTCAGAACAAGACTTAAACTGCTCTGCTACCTCTTATTCAGTAATGGGCTCACTCCATTCACGCTCCCTTTCGCGAATCGACCTGAGCTCTAGCGAAACAGAACTCGCCCAGCTTGAGCCTGCCAAACCTTAGCGTGAAAAGGTAAATTTCGTGGCTTCGCCACTTTTTGTACAGCTCGCATGGCCCACCCAATAAGCTTACGCAGCGAAAGGCTTCGAATGTTCGGTTTCAGTGGACTGCTGACTCTTGGGCAGGCCTTTGGCAGTAGCGGGTATTAAATGTTAACTTTTGACACCTTCTGCAAAACTTTTGCACTTGCGCCTAACGATTACTTTGCTGAAGGCAGCAGGGAGGCGGGATCGCTGACCGCTTTGGCTCACTCCATACCAGCTGTAAGCTTTTTTAAACCTTCGTTTCAAACATTTCGCCCTTGCTAGATACTTATATAAAACCTTCTCGTTATTTCCGCCAGTGGCAGCTATTTGCCGATAATAGACGATTAAGACCTTACACTCACTGATGTATGCTTATTGAACGGCCAATGTTTTGGGTGTTTGTCATCCCAAATGTATTTAAAGCAACAAAACGTCGGCCCGTAGCAAGAACCTATTTCTGTATTGATGCCAACGCTCTAAGCTCATCGGGTGCAGGTGTCCGTAATAAAAGTCAGCGATTTTGCCCGTGTTGAGCTTGCAGGGTTTGCAGGGTTTGCAGGGTTTGCAGGGTTTGCAGGGTAAAGACGCTAACCTAGGCATTGAAATACTCACAATAATTACCTGTGTCCTCGCTAGCTTAAATCAAAGACAGTATGCGGCAAGAAGATAATCAGTAAAATCAACGAAAGTGATGCGCCAGACACGGTAACGCCTGCTTCCCATGTGCCAGGTAAGTCGAAATTTCATATTCGGTCGCATAGGATTTACTCCAAAAAAACGGCTTTCTATCCATAAGCGTTTTTAAGGTGCTGGCGTGAGCAAAAGTGGTACTGCAGATACACGTCATTAACCATACTTTGAACTATTTTATCGAATAATCTTGTCGCTTACAGCCCCCCGATAATCGGCCAGATTACTCGCTTAGTTCACCCCCACACCCACTCCTTGCAACCTAAAAGCGAGCTCAAAGACGGAAAGCTGCATCCTTGCAGTTCGTCAAGGTATCGTCGATAACCACACGGAAATCGTTAGAAGAACTTAAAACTGTTGACTTAAATAATGGAATAAGATCGACGGAGCAGCACTGCATTTTTACTCCGGTCCCACTATTTCTTTTATCTCTTTCTATCTGCATGGTACGACTTTGATGGCGTCTTTGCATGAGTTATAATTTTGCTAGAACCTCAGCTTGAGTATTCCGAAATTTTTTTTCACCTGCCTTTGTAACAAAATCCGACAGCCTACGTCCCAATTGGACTGCGCTTAATTTTGCGACGTTGAGCTAGAGTTAAGTCCAGAGCACAGCGAATAAATTTGTAACCAAATCTAACAGACTGCGTCCTAATTAGACTCAGCTTACTTTTGCAACGCTGGGCTACAGTTAAGCCCAGCGCAAAACGAATCAAAAGGTATCACTATGTTAAGTATCAAAAACCTAAGCAAAACCTACAGCAATGGTAAACAAGCGCTAGATGGCGTGAGTCTGGAAATATCTCAGGGTATGTTTGGATTGTTAGGCCCCAACGGAGCAGGCAAGTCTACATTGATGCGAACATTAGCAACCCTGCAGGACGCAGATACAGGCAGTGCCTTTCTTAACGATATCGACATTCTTAATGACAAGGAAAACTTGCGTCAAGTATTGGGCTATCTTCCTCAAGAATTTGGCACCTATCCACGTATTTCCGCACTGCGCATGTTGGATCATTTCGCGGTATTAAAGGGGGTAGTCAACAAAGGAGAACGCAAGGAATTAGTTAATCACCTATTAAACGAGGTGAATCTGTGGGACTCACGCAAAATGGCTGTCAGCAACTATTCAGGGGGCATGAAACAACGCTTCGGTATCGCACAGGCCTTGATCGGCGATCCTAAACTAGTGATTGTTGACGAACCCACCGCCGGATTGGACCCTGAAGAGCGCCGCCGTTTTCACAATTTGTTGGCAGACATTGGTTCAAACACTGTCATTATCCTGTCCACCCATATTGTAGACGACGTCAGTGACCTCTGCTCCGACATGGCGATTATGGGCAACGGAAAAATACTCATCAACGAAAAACCGAAAGATGTGATAGCCAAATTGGAGGGATCGGTTTACAGCAAAGTGGTTGAGCGTAATGAATTAAGCGACTATGAAGCTAATTATCAGGTTCTTTTTTCCACGCTGGTAGGCGGACGAACCAAATTAAATATAGTGGCCGACTCAGACCCTGGCGCAGGTTTTTGCGCAACACAGGTTAATCTGGAAGATGTTTACTTTTCCACTCTTCGTGATAATCAAATAAGTATCGCCGCCTAATTACCACAGATTCGTCTAGGAATTCACCCACCATGTTTAGCCATATTTTTCGCTTTGAGTTAGCGTTTCATGCACGCCAGCCTCTTATATACGTAGTGTCTTCGGTCCTGTTTCTCTTGAGCTTCGCAGCCACGGTCTCAGACAACATTTCTATCGGTGGCTCGGTAAGCAATATCAATATTAATTCACCTTACAATGTGATTTTAGTGCTCTCGAGTATTAGTTTTATTGTCTCGCTAGTGGCTGGCGTTGCTTATGCCTCTAACCCAATCTTGAGAGATTTCGATCATAAAATTGCCGAGCTATTTTTTACCACTCGCGTTAATAAATTCGATTATTTATTTGGTCGATTTTGCGGCGCGGTAACATTCTGTTTTGTTGCTTACTTCGCCGCGCTACTCGGTATATTTTTAGGCGAATTTATGCCCTGGCTAGACCCAGAGCGACTTGGTGAAACACGTTTAGAAGCCTACTGGTTTGCGACCTGGGCAATTGCAATTCCCAATATATTATTGATTGCGACCCTGGTGTTTCTGATCGCCACTTTGACCCGCAGCCAAACGGCAAGTTTCGTGGCTTTGGTTCTAATACTTGTCCTTAGCACCGTAATTGGTTCTCTAGTTGATCCCGATGATATCCGCTTGCTTAGTATGTTAGACCCTTTTGGTCAGGTGGCTTTAGCTGAAGTGACACGCTACTGGACACCATTTGAAATGAACTCGTTGATCATGCCGATGGAAGGCAATCTTCTTTACAATCGCCTGCTAACAGTCGCTTTGATGGCTTTATTCCTTGGTGCTGCTTACCGTTACTTTCCATTTTCGCTAGAGTTTGTGAGCAACAAGCGCAGTTGGTTCTCGTGGATGAAACGCAAACACAAGACTATAGAGAAAGAGCAATTGGTTGTACCGTTGAAATCTGCAGAGAGCAAAGTATTGCCGCACAGCAGCCATCAGAGCTTTGGTTTTTATAGCCAACTTGCGCAATTCTTCTCACTTTTACGAATTGAGTTTCACAACATCATTATTGGCAAGGCATTTTTAATGATGGCGTTGATTGGTATGGTCCAAGTATCGTTAAGCTCATACTTTGGTTTGTCTGGGATTTTCGGAACAGAAGTTTATCCCACCACTACAGCGCTGGTGACCATCATAAATGGCACTTTTACGATTCCTTTAGTCGTAGTATTGATTTTCTACTCTGCCGAATTGTTAGTGAGAGAAAGAAATGTCGGCATGTCGGAGATGATTGATGCCATGCCGCACCCGAATTGGGTAGTCATCTTGGCTAAAACCATAGGCTTGATGACAGTAATGGCGGTCATGTTGGTTGCGGCAATACTTGCTGCCATACTGGTTCAAGTATTAAAGGGCTATTATGATTTTAATATTTTGCAGTACCTTTTAGGCTTATTTTCCTTCTTCCAGATTCCCATTTGGTTTACCTGCGTGTTAGCCGTTTTTGCTCAAGTCCTTAGCGGAAATCGTTATATCGGAATGTTTGTCATTGTACTTTATTTTGCCGGCACTCTCTTTCTGCCGCAACAAGGCTTTGATCACAACCTATACTTGTTTGCCACACCACAGATCCCCTATTCAATTTTTACTGGATTCGGTCCAAACCTTAGCGGCTATTTATGGTTCTCTTTGTATTGGAGCTTATTCTGCCTACTGCTGCTTATTGTCACGCAACTGCTATGGCAACGAGGCAGCGAATTGCAGGGCCGATTCCGATGGGCAAGCATTGGGCCCCGCTTCACTCCCGCTGTATCAGCTTTGACTGTCGTGACTCTATTCGCTTTTGTTAGCACAGGCAGCTTTATCTTCTACAACACTAATGTACTCAACCAAAAACTCAGTGTCATCGACATTGAACAGAATGCTGCAGACTATGAGAAAACCTACAGTCAATACGAAGATTTAAAGTTCCCTGACGTCGTCGGTCTTTATACTGAAGTAGACTTCTTCCCTGCTCGAAGTGAGGCACATATTGAAGGGACCTACTCTTTAAAGAACAATCAGCCAGTAGATATTTCTGAATTACATTTCACTTTTCCTACTGCACTGACCCTAGTAGAACTTGATATACCAAATTCTCTGTTAACCCATTCTGATTCTGCATTAGGCTACTACATTTACTCCCTCGACAGTCCTATGCAACCTGGCGCTGTAATGGATATGTCATTTACTGTTGACTGGCTCACTCCTGGTTTTGTCAATAGCTCTCCAACAACAAGGTTACTTAGCAGTGGCAGTTTTTTTAACAATGCAGAAGCTTTTCCTTTGCTCGGCTATCAGTCAGGTGCGCAGCTGTTGGATAACAATCGTCGCCGAAAATACGATCTACCACCAGCGGAACGCATGGCGAAAATAGATGACCAGAGCCAATGGGATATGGGACTAGGCACCCGAAGCCGGGCAACTTATGAGTCAATCGTGAGCACTTCTCTAGATCAAACCGCAGTGACCCCTGGATATCTAGTCCGCGAATGGGAAGAAAATGGCAGGCGCTACTTTCACTACAAAATGGACCAACCTATTTGGCCGTTTGTTTCCTATTTGTCAGCTGATTACGAAATGAAAAGCGATAAATGGAACGACGTTGACCTTGAGGTGTATTACAAACACGAGGTCAATGTTGATCGAATGATTGATGCTTCGAAAAAGTCATTGGACTATTTCACTGCTAACTTCAGCCCTTATCAATATCGACAATACCGCATCTTTGAATTTCCTAGGCAGCGCGGTGTATTCGCTCAATCTTTTCCGAATACGATTCCTTTTTCAGAAGACATAGGCTTTGTTGCTGATATTCGTGATCCCAAAGATATTGATTATGTTTTCTATGTCACCGCCCATGAGTTCGCTCATCAGTGGTGGGCCCATCAAGTAATCGGGGCAAATGTTCAAGGTAACGCTGTGCTAACTGAAACCCTTTCACAGTATTCCGCCCTCATGGTCATGGAAAAAGAGTATGGCGAAGCCTACATGCAACGCTTCTTGAAATATGAACTGGACAATTATTTGTCTAACCGAGGTTCAGAAATTCTGGAAGAGTTACCGTTAATGCTAGTAGAAAACCAAGGTTACATCCACTACCGAAAAGGTAGCTTGGTAATGTACGCGCTTAAAGACTATCTCGGTGAAGACGTGGTGAATAAAATACTCAGCGAGTTTATTGATGAGTGGGGATTCAAAGGGGCTCCCTATCCGACTACAAGACATTTGCTTGCCAAGATTAGAGAGAATGCACCGCCAGAGTATCAGTCAGTAATAACTGACTTATTTGAAAAAATTATCATTTTTGATTTACGCGCTGAGGATAGCTTTTATAGCCAACTCCCCGACGGACGCTTTGAGGTTACGGTGAATACCTCTGCCTTAAAGTTTGAAGCCGATGGACAAGGTGAAGAATCTCGATTAAGTATGGACACACTTATTGACGTCGCCGTACTTGGAGAAGAAGATGAAGAGACTGGTGTTCCCGTAGTCATCCATGTTGAAAAACTAAGAGTTAATCAAGAAGAGCAAAGCTTTGTTTTTACGGTGGACACGTTACCCATTTCCGTAGGCATAGACCCGTTTAACAAATTAGTTGATCGAAATCCCGAAGACAATGTAAAAAATATTGTTCTGGTAGAGAACTAAAACCGGCGCGACCTATTAACTCAATAGGAAAGGTTCCAATGCAGGAAAGCGCATTGTACAAGTGAGAGTGGGTCATTCTTTTAACTATCCAGATCCAAAGGGATGACCATAGTCATGGTCATCCAACGGAAATAGAAAGCTAATTCTGGTCGTAACTAGTCCGCACCCCTACATCTGGCTGCTATTTATAACAAGAAAGTATTATTGCGATCTTTGGTATTATTACTGCTGAAATCGCCTTCACAGACCATCTAACCTGCTATAGAAGCAATCGTAATTAGTATTGAAATACCAGTTATTACGTGCTCTTTTTTTCCGGGAAAACCGTGTATCAATTCAGCCTGAAGATTACTGTAAAATACCTTAGGTACAGGAAAATGCCAAAGATTTCCCAAAGCAGAGCTTCTTACCAACAATATGACCTACTAGCAATTACCAAACAGCAGCATAAACAGAAACAAGCACTTCTCTCTCTTTAACTGGGAGCGGTAATTTAATTTTCAGATGTACTGGCTATTACGGTCTGGACCGACGTGAATTATAGCCACTGTGACACTTAAATTTATACTGCTTTTGAAACTAGCATAAAGCTACCTGCAGTAGCTCAGTATTTAGGTGAACCCAAGATCCCCTAGCAGGTAGACTGGCTTAGAGAAAGTTCAGACAACCGTGATGAATTATTCAATTTATATCTTCAAAAAATTACACAATATAAATTAGGCTATCGCATAGTGAAAGGCGAGCCACGGATACATTGATATCAAATTCTCTACAATTTTGAGGAGCTAGTATCTAAAAAATTCAGCCTCGCCGTCAGGCCTTTCTATTCCTTGTTAGTTCTCGTGCTGAAGTCATCTTGACGTACAGCACGAATATTAGCTCCGAGTGCTTTAACGTGAAAAAATCTAGGCTAGTTTTGCATTGAAGAAAGCAGCGTAGTGTTGCCGCCGGATGCTGTGGTGTTCACGCAAGTGTGCCGCTCTTGAATACAAAGGTGATGCATATCGTCAGAAACGCTCAGGGGTATTATGCGACCTGAGCGTTCAGCAAGAACCTTCCGTATTTCTCTCGCTTCGGCTTCGGGTCCACAAAATGCAACCACCTCAAAGCCCTCAAGATCTGCCAGCTGACTTGCCTTTAGCTGCCCATCAATACAACAGTAGCCAGTAGCATCTGGAGCGCAAACAACAACAGGACAACCAAAACTTCGGGCCATACCTGCCTGAATATGTGCTTCTTCAGCGGTGGGTCCTAAACACAGGACTACACCTCTTGGCCACACATTGAGCGTATTGGACTCACCTGTTGGACCTGGCATTTCTATAGAGTGAAGCAACTCTAAGGACTGCTCATTGGCGTGAGCTAATTCTGTCTGCAACTGTTTATTCGAAACGGAATTCGCCTTCGAGGAACAGGTGTGCAGACGCCGAGCAGGAAGATAAAAACGGCGTACGTAGTTAGGACCGCCGGCTTTTGGACCGGTGCCCGACATCCCTTCACCGCCGAAAGGCTGTGTTTCTACAACCGCGCCAATCTGATTGCGGTTAATATAAACATTGCCAACCCTCAGCTGATGCGGGATGGCGTCGGCGCGCTGACTAATTCGAGTATGGAGACCGAAAGTCAGACCGTAGCCGCTTCTGTTTATGTCATCAATGATGCTCTCATACTCAGTTGATTGAAAACGCACAACATGCAGAACTGGACCAAAAATCTCCTCTCCCAAAACCTTGATACTATCTATTTCAATTACGGCAGGACCTACAAAGCTTCCACCTTCAGGGGCACGCATTTGTTTAAGCAATTTGCCCTTTGCGTTAGCGGCGGCAATATATGTATCAATTTTTAGCTTCGCTGTATTCGATATTACCGGGCCCATATCTGTAGACAAATGTTTCGGATCGCTTAGGCTTAGCTCGTCCATTGCGCCATAAAGCATTTCAAGTAAATCATCCGCTATATCCTCTTGAACATATAAAATTCTCAACGCTGAGCAACGCTGACCCGCAGATTGAAATGCCGAGGCTACCGTGTCCCGAATCGCTTGCTCAGGTAGGGCGGTGGAGTCAATTATCCCTGCATTAAGGCCACCAGTCTCCGCAATTAGCAAAGCCTCCGGCGCCAAATTTATTGCCATCGCTTGATGGATACCTTGCGCTGTTTGCGTAGAGCCGGTGAAACAAACACCGGCAATTCTGTTGTCTCCTACAATGTGCTGACCTATTTCTTGCCCTGTTCCTAGAACCAATTGCATGCTTGCAATAGGAACACCTGCCTCATGCAACAATTCGGTTGCCCGGAAAGCAATCAGAGGAGTCAGCTCAGAAGGCTTAGCAATAACTGCATTCCCAGCGGCTAGGGCCGCTGCAACTTGTCCCATAAAAATTGCGAGAGGGAAATTCCAAGGCGAAATGCAACAGATAATCCCTCGGGGAGGTGCGCCCTCATAGCCTTCGCACTGGTTCGCGTAGTAGCGTAAAAAGTCGACTGCTTCACGCAGCTCGGCAACCGCGTCTGAGATGGTCTTGCCCGACTCTCTGCAGAGCATCGTAAATAACTCACCTGAGTTACTTTCAAGGTGTTCGGCCGCGGATCGTAAAGTTGCCGCTCGCTGAACTGCCGAGCTAGAAAGCCACGGCTTTGCCGAATCGAGCGCTGATTCCAACTCATCCCGACTTGCCGAGAGAACTTCACCTACTGTGTCGTCATGGTTCGCTGGATTGATAATCAGTTCAGGGCTGCCGGGTTCAGGATCTATTCCGATTGGATTGCATAGCAGCGACCTAGCCCTCCAAACCTTATGGTCAAACATGCGGCGGCTTTGATTAATGCGGTCAATGTCTGTCGGATTGCTGGCATCCCAACCCTTTGATGCAAGTCGGGTAGGCCCATAAATTTCTGGCGGCAAAGGCAGCTGCGAAGGCCGCTCCATAGAATTGGTCTCAAGCATCTCGAAAGGGTCAATTGCGAGGGCTAGAGACGGAAGCTTCTTGTCGTTTATCTGATTGACGAAAGACGAATTAGCTCCGTTTTCCAGCAGCCGGCGCACCAGATATGCCAATAGGTCTTCATGTGGACCTACTGGCGCATAAATCCGGCACGGCGCATCCGTGTCTTCTAGCAGATGGTTGTGAAGGCTCTCTCCCATGCCATGAAGGCGCTGAAATTCAAAGCGACGACCTTTGGCGAGCTCGAGAATTGTCGCGGCGGTCTGCGCATTGTGTGTAGCAAATTGCGGATAGATTCGATCGCTGTACTCAAACAACCTCTTTGCACAGCTCACATAGGAAATATCTGTTGCAGCTCTAGAGGTATATACAGAGTAATTTTCAGCACCTACGACCTGCGACGTTTTTATCTCAGAGTCCCAATACGCCCCTTTAACGAGCCTGACTGTGACTTTGCGGTCCAACTCAGTGGCCAGACTGTTCAGCCAGTCAATAACAGGAACTGCACGCTTACCATATGCCTGTATAACAATACCAAAACCGTCCCAGCCAGCCAGTGAATCGTCACGAAGCGCACTCTCAAAGACATCAAGCAGCGGCTCGAGCCGGCTTGCTTCCTCTGCATCTACGGTTAAAGGAATGCCGCCTTGCTTGGCGAGCTGGCACAGCGATTTAAGCCTCGGCACCAGCTGCGCCTCTAGGCGGTCGGCCTGAGAAAATTCAAAGCGGGGATGAATCGCCGACAGCTTTACTGATATTCCTGGACGACCTATAACCGAAGTCTGAGGCTCCGGCGTACTGATCTCCCTTATTGCCTCAGCGTAAGATTCAAAATAGGCATCCGCTCCTTCCTTAGTAAGGGCGGCTTCGCCAAGCATATCAAAGGAGTAAAGATAGCCCTTATCGATTTCAGCCTTGGCCCGTTTCATAGCCTCTTGAATCGTTTGACCTAATACAAACTGGTTCCCCATCTCCTTCATCGCTTGGCGCACTGCCATACGAACAACTGGCTCGCCGACTCGCTTAACGGTTCTGTTTAATAATCCGGTAATGCTCGAACTGTTGTCCTCGTCCAAAACCTTGCCGGTAAGCAGTAAACCGAGAGTAGCCGCATTGATAATGCCAAACTCTGACTTTCCAAGATGGTCAGCCCAGTCAAATGGGGTGATTTTATCGTTAATCAAGATATCGATAGTGCCAGAATCAGGAACGCGCAGCATCGACTCCGCTAGACACATCAGCGCAATTCCTTCATTCGTGGAAAGACCGTATTCACCAAGAAACTGATCCATCATTCCCGGCTTTCCTGAATGACGAATATAGTCAATAAGTTCTACTGCACGCTCACCTATATTCTGACGCTGCTCCATTGACAGCACGTTGGGTGAATTTAATTGTTCAAGAGTCCATTGTTCATCTGCAGAAAAGTAGTTCTGAATGCTTTCTCTTATTGAGTCGAGATCTGATAAATACATAGTATCCATTGAATTGAGTTCGTTGAATGAATGTACGCAAGGGGTCGCATTAACAACCCCTGCACGCAAAAAAAAGGTGAATTACTGGATGACAAAAAAATATACGAGCAATTTTTTGTCAATCGTGACGGGTAGCTTAGTTTTTGCTACCCACCATCAAGGAGGAGATATGTTGATGTCTTTCGTTAATTTCAGTGCTCGGCGCAGTATCAAAGATTGAAACGATTACAGCCGCTGCTGTCGCGACAACAAAACCTGGGATGATTTCATAAATTGTCGCCGTCAATGGCTCACCTGCGATCGTAAGCGGTCCATAGATCCAGAATAATACTGTAGTTGCCCCCGATAACATCGAAGCAAGCGCACCATTACGAGTCAAACCGGCCCAAAACAAACTGAGTAAAATAACTGGGCCAAAAGCTGAGCCAAAACCAGCCCAAGCGTTGCTAACCAAATTCAAGATAGAGCTGTCGCTATCCAGCGCAAGCACAGTCGCGATAATCGCAACACCTAGAACCGAAAGGCGCCCAACTGTAACGAGTTCGGATTGCTCTGCTTTTTTGCGCAAAAAAACCTTATAGAAGTCTTCAGTAAGCGAACTCGATGAGACCAACAGCTGTGACGAAATAGTACTCATAATCGCAGCAAGAATAGCAGCCAGCAAGAACCCTGAGATGTAAGGGTTGAACAAAACCTGTGACAAAAGGATGAAAACCGTTTCTGGGTCATCCAGCACAGTTGCAGTTTGCCTGACATAAAGAAAACCTAACAACCCAGTTAGGACAGCGCCGATGACAGCAATAATCATCCAGGTCATACCGATTCGACGTGCAGTACTCATATCCCCTAATGATCGAATTGCCATAAAACGCACAATAATATGCGGTTGACCAAAGTAACCCAATCCCCAAGATAGACTGCTAATGAGACCAATAGTGGTAACTCCTGAAAACCACGACATATAATCCGGCTCTAGCACAGCCAGAGATTGACTTGCCGCCGCTATTCCACCGAGCTCTTGCAAGGTAACAAACGGCACAAGGATAAGGGCCACAAACATGATGCACCCCTGAACAAAATCAGTGAGACTGACAGCAAGAAAGCCGCCGAACATCGTATAACTAACAACAGCCCCGGCTGTTATAACTATGCCTATTTGGTAACTAAGCCCAAATGAAGCTTCGAACAATTTACCTCCAGCTACAATTCCCGCTGACGTATAAAACGTAAAGAAGACAACGATTACTAATGATGAGAAAACCCGTAAAAGATGAGAGTTATCCTGAAAGCGTTTTTCAAAGTAGTCCGGGATTGTAATAGCATCATCAGCTACCTCGGTATAAACACGCAAGCGAGGAGCAACCAGTAAATAGTTACAATAGGCGCCTATTGTAAGCCCGACGGCAATCCATGCAGAGCCTAGGCCCGACACATAGACCGCACCAGGAAGCCCCATCAGCATCCACCCACTCATATCGGACGCACCTGCAGAAAGTGCAACCACTGCTGGATGCAACTTTCGGCCACCTAACATGTATTCGGAAACATTTGACGTGGATTTAAAATATCCATACACGCCTATAGCTATCATCAACAAGAAGTAAGCTAGCAATGAAAGGATCGTCGGCGTATTCATTTATGTAAAATTCCTTTTTAAATCTTTATTTGTTGGGATTATAGATGATCATCTTTTCCGAGACATTCCTACCTCAACTCAATAGCCCGCGACAACGCGGCGTCAACGGTAGCTTTTATCAACTTTTCCATAGATTCATCTTTACGAAGCTCTGCTAAACCTGCTGCAGTAGTGCCATTAGGGCTGGTCACCGAATTGCGCAGGTGCTCTATACTATTGGATTTCACTGACGCTAAATCAACCGCGCCACCAATAGTTGCCAATACAACCTCTCTTGATGTGTCTGCAGACAGCCCAATGGATTCAGCCGCTTGTATCCAACAGCGAATAATTTCAAACGCGTATCCGGTGCCACTGCCTGCAACAGCGGTTACTTTATCAAGATCTTCCTCTTGCAAAACTTGCAAGCTCAAGCCTATGGATTCGGTCAGCAACTTAGCTAGCTCGTCATCACCTGGCGAGGCCTCTGGATTGCCGAAATATCCTGTTACACCTTTGCCTATCTCTGCTGGCAGGTTTGGCATCATTCTTATTATTGGGCGCTTACCCACGATCTTAGTTAACGAATCTATAGAGAAACCTGCCGCAATGGAAAATACGCAAGCGCTTTCACTAATAAAGGGTAAGTAGCTTGGCACCACATCCGCAATTAACTGCGGTTTGACAGCGATCACGCAATTATCAAATATCTTTCCTTTCAGGTCAGCAGGGCCGCGGACAGTGGCAGTGCCCGCTGGGGCAGCGTCCAAAAATGGATCGGCAATAGTGATTGAAATTTCGGTGTTACTAGCCCAGCGAGATACGAGAGCCCCTCCCATCTTTCCACATCCGATGACAAGTAGTGACATAGTTCGCTCCAGTTTATTTGAATGATGAATAGGGATTTTCGAGTACGTTTTTCTTGGCCACCTATTCTTGGAAGCCTAGAAGATCAAGGAGATAAAACCCTGGAAGCGAATTTCCGGATACTCTAAGCTTACACTGTAAAAGAGGCGCGCAGCGCTTTAGGTAGGAGAAATTTTTAAAAATTATTGACGACGCATTTTTTAGTTTAGATAAAACAAAGACTACTGTCTCAGCTCTTAACCTTAGCGTAAGTGTTACTTTGATTGAGTACATACAGCAGATATGCTACCATAAACTTGTCTTTAAGTCTAAAGGCACTAAACATTCTAAAATATCCGTCGATATGTTATTGATTCAAGCTCTTTAGTTGACTGACTGGTACAATTTTAAATGTCTGGCTTGCCTATTTCAAATTTTTAATAAAAATCGAAAGGAGATCATGGACTCGTTAACAGAATCAAATATAGTTTCGTTCAATAAAGTCACCGATAGCAAACCTAGGGTGGTTGTGAAAATCGGCTCCAGCCTGCTTGCAAACGACGAACACCTCACCCCACGCTACGCGTTTATTCATGGCTTACTTAGCGACATCGCGTCGCTACAAAAAAACGGCTACGAAGTTATATTAACATCATCTGGCTCCGTCGCTCTGGGGATGAACGCCATCCGCTCTACTATCGAAAAAGCTTCTATCAAAGACAAGCAAGCTGCTGCAGCATGCGGCCAACCAATCCTGATGAATGCCTATAAGCAGGTTGCTTTGGAATACGGATTTGATATTGCTCAGGTATTAGTCACCTTAGAAGACCTTGAGAATATGAAGCGCTTTCTGAATACCAAAAATACAGTCGTTCGTCTGCTTGAGCGAGGGGTTATGCCAATTGTCAATGAAAACGATACCGTCACAACCGAAGAGTTAAGAGTTGGTGACAATGATCGCTTGGCAGCCAAAGTTGCACAAATGGTCCATGCTGAACATTTAGTGATTCTTACCTGTATAGACGGTTTGTATGACAGAAACCCTGACGAAGAAGGGGCTCAACTCGTGCGCTCAATTCAAAATGTGAGTGAATATCTTGAGGTTGCAACCGGAACCAGCACATTAGGCAGCGGAGGCATGTTTACCAAGCTGCAAGCCGCCAATATGGCACAAAACGCTGGCTGCACAACGATCATAGCCCGCGGCCATTTAGACGCGCCTATTAGTGCGGTGATGTCTGGAGAGCGCATAGGAACTGTATGTAAAGCTCATAACACGCCGGCCTCTTACTGGAGAATCTGGCTAACTGACCGTTTACAAATGGCCGGCGGCCTAATCATCCAGCAAGAAGTCGCAGACCAACTTGACGATTCTGGCAATGGAATTGTCTGCTACGACGTAGTATCCACCCACGGCTCTTTTCAAAAGGCCGACGTTCTGCATGTATACGATGAAAAAGGAACCGAGATTGCACGTGGGCTGTGTAATTTTTCATCCGATGAACTGGCTCTTATTGCAAATAGACCTGGTGAACCAGTGGAGGATATATTGGGCTACCGATCGTCACCTACATTAATAAGTAAAGACAATTTGGCTGTGCTAGCAACTCGCCATTTACCGTGGGAACAGCCTGATAAGGCGGTTTGGCAACAAACAGTCGATCCCGAGAACTGAAATCGGCCGCTCTCAAAGCTCTTTTAGCCAAAATTGAGCCATTCATTGAAAACGGGCCCGCGCTTAGCCAGCGCAGGCAGTCGTCTTGATTAGCTGAAAACGCATAAATAACGGCTTTGACTGCCCATGGGCAAGACCCTTCCGAGAAAACGGCACGGCACAGCCGTCACTAGCTGGATCCTGCAGCACAAACAGATTGCTAAGAGTACACGTAGAGCAGCTTCTTACTATTTGGCCAATAACCACATTTGCACGCAACTAAAACAGCTCCGGCAAGTTACACCACACGCGCTTGCGGCAAATAGGCAACAACCCTCTTCAACAAAGCCCGAAACATCAAATAGCTGGCAGTGCACTAGGTCGGTTCGCATGCAAATAAAAGAACTAGCTGCAGCGGATAGGGAAACTTTTTCCGAAATAGTTAATTGATTTGCCGACTTCCTGCGAACTGAGAGTTAGCCGCTTTGGCAGACGCCTAAAGCCGCTCGGTCTTATAAAACCGCTCCACAGACCGGACACAAAATCTCAAGCTCAGAAAAATATATCGGCCTATTATGATCTAGCCAAAAAGCTTTACCAGTCTTCCTTGGACCCTAAAATGCAATGCTCCTGCGCAATAGACAATAACGGCCAGGAAAGCCTTACCGAAGCCCAAGAAAGCAAATTAGTCAGACTATGAGAGTAATTCGAATTGATAGAGGACGACCATTTACTGAAAGCAGGATCGGTATGGGCCGGCCTTAATATATTTACGGGGACTAACTGTGGCTGCAAAGTAACCAGCGCGAGAATTTCTGATGCACAGTTTAAATTTGCGCAAGAGGTCATCAAAACGAAAGGCTTAAAAAAAAAGACTACTCTTCTTAACCAAGACTACAGATTGCTTATCGGCAAATGTAAAAAATAATCGCTGCGGAAATAATATAAGTTGTAGCCAGGAAGTATCTGCCTTATTTTTTTTAAAGGCTAAATAGCCTACAAAAACCAAATGGCCGCTTAATGCTGCAGGCAATCATTATCGCCGACCAACGATTCAGGTACTACAGTCGTAATGTAGACTTCATTCAAAAACACATTTTCCTGACGGCTTTTTGCCCTCTATGGACCTGACAACTAAAATAGTTGCCAACAGAACTGACTTCGCGAATAGAGATGTAGTAGATGTTGGCGAAGAACAATTCAAACCACTCGCTCAATGGCGTCATACATTTGTTAACAAGCAAAATCAGGCTCAGAGCTTGGCTACGATAATAGCATCAAAAATCTGTGGCCTTTTTATCTTGGGGATCGTGAGAATAGGTTCCTAGAAAGGCGCGTCAGCGAAATTTAGGTCCTCACAAGTAAGGCATCTCATTGTTTCTAATGACTCAGAATCGCTTTTTATTGCCGACCAACAAAGAACAAGTTGCACTTGTGTAAAGGCATCTACACTTCCATTCACTTACAAACCTCGGGTAAGGCTTGCCACCGCGCCCTTCCCAAAAAACTTAGCTGACTTCGATGATTACGGTAGCCTTGCCATTGGAAATGTCCCTAAAATAATACTTTTATGTCAGTGGAAAATGTAGCAGGGACACTGTCAGGGAAATAGCTTAACAAGACCTTTTTTATTGTAATCATCAGTTAGCCAACAGTTCTTGGCATCAAATTACTTACGGAAAATATAATGGCATACCCTTTCAATTTTCTTACACTGATTGACACGGGCGACCCAAGTCACAGACCTTTCTGCCCAATATACTCACGATATCTATCGTCATTTGTCAAAATCACCAAAAAAAGCAAGACACCTAAGAGATTTCGGGGCAAAATCTAACGCTCGACTCACAAACTAGCCGTGGCTAACTATGACTAAGCTTAAGCCTAAAAAGTCAGCCGTTTCACACCGCTTATTGGTGTTGATTTTCGCAAGCATGACCATTTTTTTGCAGCCCCTATCAGCGGCTGACAAGAACAGCTGGCGCATTGTAAATTATTGGTCTGAATGGTGCGCCCCCTGCCGAGTAGAAATCCCGATGTTCAATGAGTTGAGCCCGCGTTTGGCCAAAAGCAATGTGATTATTGTGGGTGTGAACTTCGATGAAGATCCTAGGGATTTAACGCTTAAGATTGCTGATGATATGGGCATTGAATTTCAAACCTTGAGCCAACAAGAGTTGGATCTGCTGGGGCTGAAGCCACCTGACGTTTTACCAACCACTTATTTGCTGTCGCCAGCAAATGAAGTCATGGCTAAATTAATAGGAATGCAAAGCGAACAAGATATTATTGATGCATTAACACGTCAGGGCCTAACTCTGCTGAACCAATGAGAATTGCCTAGAACCTCGAGCCTAGCTGGAAATGATACACATGAAAAAACCAATAAATATTCCGATTGTAGCCCTGTTTGTTACCCTCTTTGCATGGAGCTTTGGGGTTACTTCAGGCGCGACCGCCCAATCGCAATTACAAAACCTACCATCCCCTGCTCCCAGCAATAGCAGCCTGTCACGGGTTGTCGCCAATGAATCTGGAGAAATCTATCTGTCATGGGTAAGCCAGGATGCCGGACAGGCAACACTGGCCTACTCTCGGCTATCCAGTGAGGGCTGGAACACCCCTAAAGTGATCAGCCAAGGTAGCGACTGGTTTGTTAACTGGGCCGATTTTCCAGTGTTATCGGTGGATTCAAGTGGCATGGTTGCCCATTGGCTGCAGACAAGCGCGCAAGGTACATACGACTATGATATTCGAGCTCGATTTTATTCTCGGAACAGCCAAGCTTGGACTAACCCCAAAACAGTTCACACAGATGGCATTAGCGCCGAGCACGGGTTTGTTTCAATGCTGCCACTAGATGACGGCACCACCCTAATCACATGGCTGGACGGACGGGAAACAAAGCGTGGCGACACGCCGGGAGCCATGACGCTGAGGGCTGGAGTTTTTGATAAGGCTGGAACAGTAGTTAAAGAGTGGGAGTTGGATCATCGGGTTTGCGATTGCTGCCAAACCAGTTCAGCGATGACGGAGAAAGGCCCAATTGTTGTGTATCGCGATCGCACCGCGCAAGAGGTGCGAGATATCTTTACTACACACTTAATAGATGGCGTTTGGACGTCACCCAAACCAATCCACAATGACAATTGGCAGATTGCCGGCTGCCCTGTCAATGGCCCCTCTGTTGCGGCTAAAAACAACAGAGTTGCTGTTGCTTGGTTTAGTGCTAAAGACGATACCCCGAAAGTTCAACTGGTAATGTCGAACGATAACGGCCTGAGCTTCTCTGAGCCATTAGTAGTAGAGACCCCAAATACCAACGGCCGAGTTGGCACCGCCATTTTGGATTCCGGCAGCATCGTCGTAAGCTGGATAGATACCACTAACGCGGCAAGAATCATGCTTTCGCGCTACGACACAAATGGAAAGTTTTTAGGGCATACCGAAGTTGCTCGCAGCAGTGAATCGCGCCGTAGTGGTTTTCCAATTATTGAAGCGGTAGGAAATTCAGTATTTATAACTTGGACCGACATCAGCTCTGTTCCACAGGTTAAAGTCGCTCGAATTGACTACTAAGTAACCTTTGATCCTAGACTGACGACAGACGTGTAATGTTAAGTTACCAACTTATTATGGCTCTGCTGTTTCCTAAGCTACCCTTTGCTCTTTTATAGCATTCACAAGAACGCCAGCATCAATTTACTTGGCAATAAACAAATACCCCCCGATTGTCTCCCGTTAGCCCCAGCTTTTTGGCTTGTAATTATCCATATCAAGAATACTATTTTAGTATTCGAAAGCTTAGGGTCTTTTATGATTTCTTTAGCCAATTCCTCACCGCCGAGGCCCGCCATATACAGGCTAAGTAGAACTAATTTTGGTTTGAACTCTTGTGCCAATATTAACGCTTTCCTATTACTGTTTTCTACTTTAACGCTGTAGCTAGTGCGTTTTTACAGATCTCTACAAAGAGTTGCTCAATCGTGGCTCATCAGCGATTATCAAAACCCGATATGACTTACATTCATGCTGGTCAACTTTTTCTGCTATAGCCTTAATCAATATCGCAATATTAACTATCGCAATGACACTCTGTTTATTTATGGCACTTTCAAAGATGTAGCGAACACCAATTTCAACGCTATTTTGGATGTTTACGACGCAACTCGCGGCCAGCTGCAAAACATCCATTCCTTCGCTGCCACCGCGGATCAATCCAATATTTGAAGCAACAGAGACGTTTTCATCAATGATCGATTCAACGCATCTCTCAGAACAGCTACTCCCTGAGAAATACCCTTGTGAAGATTTGCTTGCCGCCGCTAGAAGAACGGCGGTGGCACCCATTTCTGCGCTCTTTACCTCTGAAGCGGAAATTCTGTCCCTTGCGTACTTTTCAAAATCTCCTATTAACTTAACATTCTCAGTCGCATATACTGACGCCAGCGTTGCACCTAGAAGATCTTTATAGGACAAGCATGAACCTTCACCATTTGCCAAAGTTGCTAACAATTTTTGTTCAAGAGCTTGAGTGTTTTTGGGTAGGTTTAAATTGGTCATTCGCCTGTCTCGGGTGTAGATTAGTTAATAGGCTCTTTAGTGTTTTTATAATATCTCTTAATTACTCTAGCCTTGGTGCGCCCCACTCACATCAACACCGGGTACTTTTTATAAATTTATGTAAATATCGCTACAGATCTTATTAAGAGAGGACAAGTAGCTCACATACCGAATAAGCAAACTGATTCGATCATTACGTCCAGCCGGGGGTGGCAACAACTAATCACTCAAATTAAATGTTCAATATTCAGCGATCTCAAAATGGGTATGGCGGACTTACTTTCATTTCTTGGAGGCTGTTCTCATTGAAAATATTTTGGTAGCCGGACAACCGTGACTCGGAAAGGTCCTACTTACTCAAAAGCCTCCTGCCACCCTTAGAATTACCGAACATCGCTAATTCTGACTACAAAACAGAATGCGAAATGAGTATAAATTGGCTTTTCATCGATATAGCAGCAAAAAAACGCCTGGCGTTGTCATAGAAAAGCCCTATATCGGAGATACTTTAATGACTTATTGCTTTTTTATTACGATGCCACAATAATTGCATAACATTACAATAAACCCACGAGTTTCCGAAATGCATGAAAGCGCTTCAATTCTAATTGTTGATGATGACCCACGAGTTTCAAGAGTATTAACACGCTTACTTACAGCGGCGGGGTACACTGTCAACACGGCTCGAAATGGCAGTGAAATGCGCGAGTTTATGACCGCTAAGAAAACTGACCTCGTTATTCTTGACTTGCAGCTGCCAGGAGAGCATGGCCTGGAGTTAACCAGACAGCTTCAACGGACGACTAAGGTCGGCATCATTATAGTGTCTGGTACTGGTGACAATGTAGACAGAGTTGTAGGCTTAGAAGGTGGCGCAGATGACTACTTGAGCAAACCTGTGGATGAAAGAGAGCTGCTAGCGAGGGTCAGAAGCGTCCTTCGAAGAGTGACAGAATCATCCCAAAACAGCGAGGGTACAGAATTAGATATCCTCTGTTTTTGCGAATGGATACTGGACACCACATCCCACGAATTAAAATCAACATCCGGGGAAGAAACAATATTAACGAGCCACGAGTTTGAACTGTTAAAAACTCTCGCCCTAAGTCCGAATCGTGTTATGTCCAGAGATCAACTCATGGACAGGATTGCTGGAAGAGGTTGGATGCCGAATGACAGAAGCATTGATGTGTTGGTTGGTAAGCTGAGGAAAAAAATTGAAGAAAATCCTAACAAGCCATCGATAATAAAAACCATTCGGGGCGCTGGATACAAGTTTACGGCAAGAATCTTATAGCCGCGCGCTAAGCGTCATCAAACGCGGCCCGAATACGCTCGGCCAATAAGTCGAGACTATATGGTTTATTAACTATCA
>CAJWGN010000038.1 GCA_913031035.1 uncultured Gammaproteobacteria bacterium | reverse complement strand
TTTGGATCGGGGTGAGATTACGTTTAACAGTTCAGGAGCACTCGTTTCTCCTCAAGCAAAATTTGGACTCGAAAGTGCAAATGTTACAGGAAATACCGTTAACGTAGCGTATACCGGAAGTACTCAATATAACTCTGCATTCGCAGCGATATCCCAATCGCAGAATGGTTCTCCTGAGGGGGACCTTAACGGGATCAGTATTGCTGAAGATGGGCTTATTTCAGCGAGTTATTCTAACGGCTCATCAGTATCGCTGGGAAAGATCGTGGTGGCTAACTTCAATTCTGCAGCAGGTTTAAAGCAGCAAGGGGACTCGTCTTGGACCGCGACCGCGGATTCTGGTGCGGCGAGACTCGGTGAGGCTGGCGCAGCTGGCTATGGAACAATTCGAGCGGGTTCTAAAGAGCGTTCCAACGTAGATCTGACGACTGAGCTAGTCGATTTGATCGCCGCGCAACGTAACTTTCAGGCAAACGCTAAGGCGATTGAGACGAATAGCGCGATGAGTAGCGCAATTATGAACATTCGTGGTTAAACATTAGGTTTTAGGAGAATAGGTCAATGGATAAGCTTATATTTACAGCGTTGAGTGGTGCTAAGACTGGCACGGTTCGGCGGGTTATGTTGACCAATGATCTGGCTAATGTTTCTACTAACGGGTTTAAGAAAGCATCATTTCAGCGAGATATACCAACGCAGTTATCGGGGCCCGGTTTTCCGGTACGGTTTCAGCCGTTAATGGAAAATAAGGCTGACATAATCAACCTAGCCGCCGGTACAAGAATGGATACTGGTAATCCGCTGGATGTAGCTTTTAATGATCAGACGGTACTCGGCGTATTTGGTGAGCAGGGGGAGATAGCTTTCACTCGGCGCGGGGATCTTCGTGTGTCGGAGCTGGGATTTATTGAAACTGCAAACGGTTACCTAGTGGCTGCAGAGGGTGGAGGTCCATTAACTGTGCCTGCCGGAGGCAGTGTAACAATAACCCCTGATGGCACTGTGTTTTTTAATGGGGCTGATGCTGCCGGAGTGGCGGCGCCACTCGCAATAGGTCAGCTGCTGATGCGAGATACATCTGCTACAACGTTACAAAGGCGGCCAGACGGCTTGTTTGAAGAGTTTGGCGCTAACGGAGCCGGCGGTGATATTGCGCCCGGACCAGAGGCAGCCTCGTTAACAGCGAAATCACTCGAGGGTAGTAACGTGAATGCGGTTGAGGTGTTGGTAAGCCTTATGGATTATTATCGGTCGTTTGAGACCCAAATGAAAATTATTAAAAGTGCCGAAGAGTTAGACCAAACTGGTGCTCGCCTCATGCAGGCGAGCTAACTAACAAAGTAGGCTTAGAGAGAGAAAAAAATGGACGCTTCAATGTGGGTCGCAAAGACTGGTCTGACTGCTCAGTCAACCAGAATGACAGTGATTGCAAATAATTTAGCTAACGTAAACACCATTGGCTTCAAGAAAGATCGTGCGAATTTTGAAGACCTGTTGTATCAAAGGATTTCGCAGCCAGGTGCTCAGGCGGATGTTCAAGCAGATGCCCCTACAGGCTTGATGCTTGGAACGGGAACGCGCGTGGTTTCAACTGAAAAAATACACCGTCAAGGTAATATGATTTCTACGGAGAACTCTCTTGATTTGGCTATTGCGGGCGATGGTTTCTTTCCGATCCAGCAGGCTGATGGGACGATATCGTATACAAGAGATGGTTCTTTTAAGCTTTCTAGTTTAGGGGCCATAGTTACTGCGTCTGGAGAATCGACCATTCCAGCAATAAATATCCCTCAAGATGCTACAAGTATATCGGTGGGTAGAGATGGTACGGTGACAGCTGAGCTTGCTGCCGGTGGTGGCGCTGTTCAGGTCGGTCAATTTCAGATTTCAAGATTTGTAAATAATGCGGGTTTAATGGCACAGGGCCGTAATCTGTATGCCGCAACGAATGCAAGTGGCCCAGCCCTTGTCGGCGCCCCAGGTGATCAGGGCGCGGGAATGATCTCGCAAGGGACCTTGGAGGCTTCCAACGTAAATGTTGTAGAAGAAATGGTTAATATGATTGAGACTCAAAGAGCTTATGAAATTAACTCAAAAGCAATCTCTGCGGCTGACGGCATGCTTAGATTCCTAAATCAAAACCTTTAGGATTAACATAGGATTACTTTAGTTATGAAATCTTCTGCCTTAGTGATTAGTCTGATTAGCATGATTTCAGTTGGTTGTTCATCGACGCAATTCATTCCAACGAATGGGCTGGACGACTTTGAGATAATCTATCCTGAGTCCGCTCCTTTATCTTCACAAATAACCGGGTCTATTTTGGATAACGGATCAAACCTTTATCCTGCGGGCCGTGCCTATTCGACCGGAACTGCTAGCGTGGGGGATATAATAACAATTGTTCTGGCTGAATCTGCACAAGCCTCTCGCGTGAATGGATTGTCGACAGAAAGGGTGTCGACGAATTCAATTACGCCGGGCGTATTTCCGGCAAAAACTCTCTTTGATGAATATGCAAACCTTGCAGACTTGGGGTCTACCATTAGCAGTGAAGGCAATGGTACCGCCGGACAATCTGCCTCACTAACGGGGAGTATCTCTGCGGTTGTAGTCGAGGTAATGAGTAACGGTAACTTAGTTGTATTTGGAGAGAAGCAGTTAGAATTGAATGAGGGAAGTGAATATATAAGAGTTCGTGGGGTGGTCAGGCAGGAAGACATCCAGCCGAATAATACTATATTGTCGCGACGACTCGCGAACGCTCAATTTTCTTATAGCGGTGCAGGGGCATTAGCTCGTTCAACTAAAGTGCCACCGATAACAAATATCCTATTTAGTTTATGGCCATTTTAAAGGATTAGGGAAATTATAATAATGCACACACGTCTTACTAAAATAATATGCTCGCTTCTAGCTATGATATTAACGTCTAGCATGAGTCACGCAGACAGGATTAAAGACATCGTTGATGTCGCTGGTGTGCGTAGCAATCAACTACTCGGATATGGCCTCGTCGGGGGGCTTTCAGGAACTGGAGATGGCCGAGATTTAAGGGTTACCGGACAAAGTTTGACATCGCTTTTGTCCGGGCTTGGAGTAAGCGTTGACGGACCAGTGTCAGAGTATGACCTAGGCGATAATATTGTGAGACTGGCTCAGCAGCAAGCTCAGCAGCCGCTTCAAACAGATAACCTTGCTGCGGTTTTGGTTACGGCGGAAATTCCGCCCTTTGCGAAACCAGGGCAGAGAATTGATGTAAATATTTCAACCGTTGGCTCCGCTGAAAGTTTACGTGGAGGCAATTTAATTCTAACTGAACTTCGGGGTATTGATGGGCAGGTGTATGCGTTAGCCCAAGGCCCACTAACAGTGACTGGGGTGGCAGTAGATGCTGCCGGTAGCAGCATACAAATAGGAGTTCCAACCTCTGGAAGGATTCCTAACGGAGCGATTGTAGAAAAATTAATCCCCTCTTCCTTTGAGACTACAGAGAACATCATATTGAACTTACGTGATTCTGATTTCAGTACATCGAACGCGATAGCGAATGCAATTAACGATGTTTATGGGGCCGGCACCGCAACTTCGTTAGATTCTGTATCAGTTGTTGTAAGGGGCCCGCAAGATATGTCGCAAAAAGTCGCATTTTTGAGTGACATTGAATTGATGGAAGTTGATGCAGGGGACCCAGTTGCGCGGGTTGTTATTAATTCCCGAACCGGTACGGCTGTTATTAACCGATCCGTTAGGGTCGGAGCCGCAGCGGTTTCCCATGGCACATTGATGGTTCGGGTCGACGCGTTCAACGGGGTAGTTCAGCCAAATGCTTTTGGTGACGGTGATACAGCTCTTGTGCAAAATGCAGAAATAACGGTAACAGAAGAAGATAGCAACATGTTCCTGTTTGAACCAGGTATCGAATTGCAAGAAATCGTTGACGCGGTAAATCAGGTTGGCGCCTCTCCGTCGGCGCTAATTGCTATATTAGAAGCGTTAAAACGAGCTGGAAGTCTAAAAGCTGAATTGGTGGTGATTTAAATGTCAGGAATACAAAATTTTGTAGCAAGTAGATACGACTTTCAGGGGCTAGCAAGTCTCAAGGCTAATAGCTCTAGCGATCTTGAAAAGTCTAAGGAAATTAATGCGAAGGTTGCCGCAGAGTTTGAATCAATGTTTTTAAAGCAGTTAACAGATTCTATGCGCGCCTCTTTAAAGCCTTTTAAAAGCGATCTAATAAATAATGAATCTATGGAGCTATTCGAAGGCATGTTCTATGACGAGGTGTCCTATAAAATCGCCCAGTCGCAAGGTTTAGGGTTGGTAGATTGGCTGAACGATATTACAGATAAGCAAGCGCCTAAATCGGGATTAATCGCAGCCTCCCCTAAAGTTTTAAAATAGTTTAAAAACTCTTAGCCTTATCTGCAAAGAATATGCACATAAAAAATAGTTTAGAGATTGTAGATATAAAGGGTCAGGTTTGTTAAAAACAAAGGATTTATTTAATGCCGACAACTTTAATTGTATTTTTTTATTAGACAATCGACGTACCGGCAGTAAACACGTAAGTAAAAAACACTTAATATAATTTAAATATTTGGAAGGTAATAAATAACTACGATGGGTGACTTACTTAACATAGGCGCAGCAGCTACCGAGCTATATAGGCAGGCGCTTTCTACAGTGAGTAATAACATTGCTAACTTAAATTCAGATGGATATTCGCGGCAGGAGATTAGGGCCGAAGAAAGTATACCCACGTTAAACGGTGTTAGTTATTTGGGGTCGGGTGTTAACTCAAAGGGCGTTTTTCGTGCGTTTGACGAATTTGCCACATCGAATGTCCGTGTAGCTATTACCAAGGTCAATGAACAAGAACCACTAATGCGCTATACGGATAGGTTGGTTGATCTTTTGGGTTCAGAAGAAGGAAGCCTTAGTAACGGGATTAGTACCTTCTTTTCTGCCACATCTAACTTATCAGGAAATTCCGCAGAAGAATCTTTTCGACAAGAATTTTTAATGGCTGCAAATTTTTTGACTTCACGCTCTAAGTCGATAGGCGCAGAGCTAGCCAGCCTCGATAAAGAAGTAACTGGTGAGCTTAAAATTCAGTTTTCTGAGCTTAATAAAACAGCAGCAAGTTTAGCGCTTGTCAATAAGGAGCTAAGCAAAACAGCCTTAGCCGGAAAACAGGCGCCAATGCTCTTAGATCAGCGTGACTTTCTGTTAAAAGACCTGTCAAAGTATGCAGGTCTAGATATTGAAATTGATGCTAAGGGCAGGGCGCTTGTTAAGTTGTCCGGTAGTAGTAAGACTATGAGATTTGTAGATGAAAATAAATCGTACTTGTTGGATCCTAAATTCGCTAAAGTCTCAGGTGGGCCGATAGCTATTGTGCTTGACTCGTATGGCAAGAATCTTAATGTGGGAGACGTACAAAGCGGTTCCATAGGGGGGACCCTAAGTTTTAGGAATACTATCTTTGAGCCGTTAAGAGATAACCTAGACACCCTCGTTACAACAATTGCTAATTCGATTAACAATATCCACAAGCAAGGCCTCAACAAAACGGGTGCAGTTGGAGTTAATTTGTTCGACCTCACTTTGAAATACGCCGCGACAAATGCGGGCGACAATACATTATCAAGTGCAATTTCAGTGTCGGCAGCCTCAGACACGCCAAAAATCAACATTCAGGCTACTTGGGAGGCAGATAAGGGCAGGTGGTCGGTCACTGACCTGGAAACTAATACGAGTTCTTATGTGTCCCGCAACTCAGCGAGTGATAACGGTTTCACCTATAATCAAGAAAGTATATCGGCAAATGCGACTCTGGAGAACGGGCAGTCATTTTTAATAAGGCCGGACCTGCGTGCTATTGATAATTTTAAGGTGTCCATCTTAAATACAGCACAAATAGCAACGGCTGATAGGTTGCAAATTGAAGGTGCTATCGCGAACACAAAAGAGACTGAGCCGTCTTTGGAGTATGATAAAAGAGCGTTAGCGCTAAATGGGCACGCTGCATTTGATACAGGAACTATTCTTGGGGTAAGGCAGACCAAGACTTTTAACACCAATACAGCCGAACCAGCCCTCTTTATTCCGCGAGATGTTGCTGGTTTCACTGTAAGTATTCAGCCGCTGTTTACAGATGATCATCAGATTCAGCTTTTTACCTCAGAGCATAATCATTTGGTGGGGTCAGATACGCTGGCGGCTGGTTTCAAAGCTGGCGTGGCGGGGGCGAACTCTATAGAAGCTGGTACAACGTTCATAAATAATTATGTGAATGAGCAAGGGGTGTCCGGCTATAAAGACACCACGATTACCCTCGGAAGTTATGCAAATGATAAGAGGCTTTCGTTCTTAGTACCAATTCAAACTAACGCGACCGCCGGCCCCGTAGCTGCGATCGCTGCCAACAACTTGACACTTAACGGCGTCGACTTATCCGTCCTTAATATACCGGCAAGTTCAACTTTGTCAGCGGCTAACGTAGCGGCATGGATAAATGACGGGGGAGGCGCTGCCGGCTCAGTTACAGCCAATACAGGTGTGACAGCTAAAGCAGATAGTACGCGCACCTATACCTTCAGTGATTTAGATCTAACAAGAAAGCTGTCAATTAATGGGGTGACAATTGTCAATTTAGGAGTGCCCGCAACCCTTGATGCTCTGGCGGTCTTAATAAACGGGGCGACATATTCTGCGGGAGAGGAAGTGGAAGGTGTTGTGAATCCAAACGGGACGATTCTGATAAGACCAACAGCTGCCAATGCCGGGAAAAATATTGTCCTAGGGAACCCGACCGCAGCCGAGACAACTAATTTTTTAGGTGAGGCTAATGGCATCTATACCGGCCGCGTTGAGTACACAAACACGGGTGCCGTTGTAGCAAAAGGCACCAATATTAATTTTGGATTTAAGGATCACGGCGCAGGGACGGGAAAGGCGACTGATTTGAGCAGGATTGGGTTGGCTACGACAATAACATCCAGCACGCGCTTGGATGATGACTTCCTTGTTTATGTCACTGGCGCGGCCAACGATGTTGAGATTCGATATGACATTCAGGCTAAGCCCGTGCTTCCTGACGTTTCAATAGAGCCTGCCTTCTCATTGACCTTTTTAACTCCGACTCAGGTGCAAATTACCGATACAACTTCAAATACGATTATGGCCAAGAAAAACTATGTTTGGCCAAGTGGTGTTTTGGTAAATGATGTAAAAGTTGTTTTTGAGGAAGCCCCGACAACAGGTGACGTATTTACAATAAAAGCTAACGAGGGAGCTATTGGTGACAATGGAAATATAATGCGGATTCTTGCCGTTAAGGAGAAAGGCGTTGATGGGAACGAGATTCCTATTCAAAAATATATTTCCCTAGTTTCTGACATTGGTAATAAGCATCATCTTGCTCAGATGTCTTCCGAGGCATTGCAGGTGGTTAAGGATGACGCCCAAGCGCTATTGGACAATACTACCGGAGTCACGCTGGACACTGAGGCTGCGGACTTAATTCGCTATCAACAATCGTACCAAGCTGCCGCACAAATTATCAAGGTGTCGCAAGACATATTTGATATGTTGTTATCGGCTTCTAGGTAATAATTTTACTTAACGAATTTTAAGAATATGAAAATATCAACTAGCCAATATTTTACGACGATGAATAACCTCATGTCTGAGCAGCACGCTAAGATATCAAAGCTGCAGGCACAGCTCTCTGTCGGTAAAAAAAATGTCACCCCCAGCACCGACGTCAAAGCTACTACTGCATCATTGAAGCTATCGGAAGTCATATCGGGCCAGCAAGATGATATAGCTAATCTGCAGAGTGTAAATGCCGGTTACAGGGAAGAAGAAGCCACTATGATGGCAATGACAGATATGATTATGCGCATGCAAGATATCTCGATATCTGCGGCGAGTGATACATATAGCAGTACTGATTTAGCAATATTTGCTGTAGAGGTAGAAAGCTATATGGACGATATTAGAGGGCTAGGAAATAGTAAGGACTCAAATGGACACTTTATGTTCTCTGGCACAAAGGCCACTACTATGCCATTTACCAAGCAGGCCGATGGCACTGTCATCTACAATGGAAATCAGACAGAACCAAAGCTTGAATTGGATTCTGGTTACAAGCTGCCACTTAGTATCTCCGGCAATAAGTTGTCAGGTGTCATAGAAAGAAAGAATCTTGCGGGTGTGGTTACCTCGCGCGTTGACATGTTTAAGGTGATGCAAGACTTTGTGACGGGGCTTAAGGCGGATGATAGGACGGCTGTTGGTAAGGCCATTAATGAATTGCGCACCGTACAAAATAACCTTGCGATAAATATCGTTGATAATGGTTTAAGGCAGAACCTTGTTAATCAAAGGGAAGAAATAGCAGAAGGTAAAATAATAATCTACAGGGGGCTTCTCTCTGACGCTCAAGATGTCGATTATGCGACGGCCATCACCCAACTTTCATCCGATATGCTTGCGCTCGAAGCGGCGCAGAGTACCTTTGCAAAGGTCTCTCAGCTGTCTCTATTTAGCTTTTTGAGGTAATCCGTTATGGCTGAAATAAGTACAGATGGCATCGGCAGTAAAATCACTATGGCACTGAAGACTGGTTCAGGTGTCGATATTAACGAGCTGGCCACCAGTCTCTCGGAGGCTGAGGCGCTGCCTCAAATAAACTCGGTCACAGCGAAAAAAGCATCTGCTACGGTTGCTATATCCGGCTATGGTGTTCTTACTAATGGTGTCTCAGCTTTACAAGCAAAGCTTGAAGCGCTAGAGGATAAAGACAACCTTTTAACGAGTTCGGTGGCTACTTCGAACCCAAATGCCATGGAGGCTGAAATTTTTTCACAAAGCTCAGCTAGCGCTGGAACTACAGAAGTTATTGTTCACCTATTAGCGCGAAAGCAAGTTACTGAACTAACCACTAACGGCGACTCACAATTTGCGTCCGCGACAGCTACTATTGGTGGCTTAACTAACGTAACCATCAATCCAGACGTGGGTTCCGCGGTCGTAATACCTGTTTCACCTGCAACGCCGCAAGGTATCGTGGACGCAATTAACATTCGCAGTTTTAATGGTATAACGGCTCGTTTAGTCAATAAACTTTCAACTGGAACAGCGGTCTCCATCCTAATAGAAAGTAAAACTGGGGTTAATAATGGTTTTGTTATATCTACAAATGCAAGTTCACCTCTTTCGTCAGCTGAGCCGCAGTCGGCTCGGGACCTAAAACTCACAGTTAATGGTATCTCAGATATTTTTCGCGACAACAACTCACCTGCCGATATTGTCGATGGGGTACAGCTCAACATTAAGAATGCGGCGTCAGGAAATACACGGAAGGTTGTAGTTTCTGCCAACACATCAGCATTGAAAACTTCCATAGATGGATTAATCACCACGTATAATGATTTAATAACGCTTACCGATTACTTGATTGGTGAGAAAGACCCTGATGACAAGCTGGCCGGTTCCCTGTCAACTGACAAAAGAACCGTAAACCAACTGCTTAATAAAGCGAGAGCGTTCCTCTCCATACCCTCATCGAGCCCCACAGAGAAATTCAAAACTTTTCGAGACCTTGGGATTACTGCTGCGCTTTCGGGCAAGCTATCGCTAAAAGAGACTGTATTTGCTGCGGCAGTTAAAACTAATTTTTCTGATATCAGAACGATGCTGACTGCTAATACCAATGATCAGCTAGCGACAAGTGTCTCTCCGAAAAAAGGGTTAGCTTTAGACGCCAATATTTTCCTTGAATCGATGATTAACACGACAGGCCCTATAACAACTAGTAAAGTTTCTGCACAAAGTTCAGTTAAAAGGTATACAGATCAGCTAGTAGAGTTACAAGAGCGGCTTGAATCGTCAAAACAGCGTTATTTGAAGCAGTTTGCGGCAATGGAGACCTTGGTTCAGCGCAGCAAAAATACTGGGGATTATCTGACCGGTCAATTTAAAGCGATGGAAAGTATGTACAGTAACTAACAACTCATATTAGTCTTAATGCTCTTTTATAGGAGGGGACATGGCCGCCAATAAAAATGAAGATTGCCAAGTGTGTAAATATATTCGATGGTATTTTATGATAGGTGTGCCTATTGTTTTTTTTACATGGATGCAGCCTGATCTTAATATCTTTAAAGGTTTGGATCTAGGAAATATATTCGCGACTGCGATTATGGTGGGCCTTATTAGTTTGGTAGCGTGGAAGTATTATGACGAGCGCAAGCGGAAGTAAGGGGATAAAGGAAGCAGGCAAACCTAAGCTTATAGGTTGTAATTCTTGCAAATATTTCTATATCACTTGGAATCAAAAACTTCCTTACGGTTGTCGTGCAATGGGGTTTATAAGTGAAAAACTCCCTTGCATAGATGTCCTAGTAATTGAAGGTAGGGATTGCTTGTCTTTCGAAGGTAAAAACACGGTGTCGAGCGCTAAAAAGGCTTTGCAGGAAAATCTAAAGAAAAGAAAAGGCGGAAATAAAAAAATTAATGTTAGAGTTTAAAAATGGAACATCTAATATTTTTCACGCTCTACAACTAGCATAAAAGGACGTTCAATTAATTTGGATTCATTGCATGTCGATCGGCCTCGATAGGTATAGACAGTGCAGGCCAAGTTGCTGCGGAGCATGTTTTGTTCTGAAGTCCAAAATTTATCGACGGTGGAAGCCGGAAAGACATTAGGGTTAAGAGATGGGTTTATACAATTACTTTCGGCTATCGAGTTCATTTCACGCCTTGTTGGGAGGCGAATTTTTTGGGCCGACTTCTCAGATATTTCTATTGCATATACCTGTGCTTGGTCAAAATTAAGGAAGAGAGGAGAGCCGGAACAATTTCCAAGGCTAGAGAGCTGCATGCCAGCAGGGCACCTTGCCCAGGATAATGATGAGCTAGTTCTATTAGCTAGCCCATTTCGACCTATCGAAAAGTTGGATAATAAATCAGGTCTATCTTGATATAGTGCAGAGCAGTTTTGTGGGGATCGAAAATCACAACCAGAAAGAATAAATAGTGAAAGCGTTAGGAGCCCCGCGGTGCGAAGAATTTTTAACATAAAGTGAACATTTAGCATTTTTTCGTTTAATTATAGCGCGTTGTATAAAAGAACAGTCTAAGCTAAAATTTTTTTAGTTACTATCATATATTGCAGGAGAAAAACATGGATATTGCAACTCTTGGGGGTCTTATAGGGGCCTTTGGCCTCATCATCTGGTCGATGATGTCGGGCGGCGGCGGGCTTGAGGCCTATACAAATGTCGCGGGACTCGCCATTGTCCTTGGTGGTTCCATAATGGTCGTCCTACTAAGGTCGTCACTAGAAGAATTCGTGAACGCGATCATGGTTGGGGGAAAAGCATTTGGTAAGGGGTTAGAAAAGCCAGATACGCTGATTTCTCAATTGGTTGAGTTTGCTGCCGTAGCTAGAAAGGACGGCATGATCGCACTCGAGGGACAGGAGATAAATAATCGCTTTATGGATAAGGCAGTAGGGATGCTGGTGGATGGCGTTGAAGAGGATGTGATAACAAAGACTCTAACCCAAGATATCGAGAGTATGCGCCTTCGCCATAAACAAGGTGCTGCTGTATTTAGCTCTTGGGGTGAAGTGGCTCCGGCAATGGGAATGATTGGAACGTTGATCGGACTAATTCAGATGTTGGGTAATATGGACGACCCTAAATCTATCGGACCAGCTATGGCGATCGCCCTCCTCACCACTATGTATGGGGCAATAATTGCAAATTGCTTTTGTATTCCTATCTCGCAAAAACTAATCAACCGATCTGAGATCGAGACTGCAAACTGCGAGCTAATACTGGAAGGTATACTTTTTATCCAGAAGGGTGGTAACTCGCGGATACTAACTGACTTGTTAATCTCGTTTGTGCCACCAAAAGAGCGCGAACGCTTGTCTGCCGCTGCTTAGCGTATAAAACCCAAATTAAAATTTAAAACATATTATGGCTGATAATGAAATTACATCGACGGATACTGACAGCGAAGCAGGCGATCTGGTCGATTCCTCAGCCCTAGAGGCTGCAGTAGACAATGCCTTAGGCGCAGGTATTGGCTTTGGCGGGCCTGTTGGGTCTGGGGGCGACGAGTGTGAATGTAAAACAGGCGCGCCGGGCTGGATGGCTACCTTTGCAGACATGGCTACACTGTTAATGGCGTTTTTTGTTCTTATTCTATCGTTTTCAGATACCGAGCTTCCAAGATTCGAATACATCAATGGGGCTATTCAATATGGGTTTGGTGTAAAAAAATTAATACCTAGAATAGAGATTCCAGCAGCTCGCAGTATTCTCGCGGAAAACTTTACGCCAAACGAGGCGGCTCCTACTGTTATATCCGATCCGCGTCAGAGAGAGCTCGATCGTGATGCAGATATTTTGGTTCGAAGGACAGAGACTTCACCAGAGAGGTTTCTTGAGGATTTGGAGAATACAAAAATAGCATTAACCGATCAAATTGCGGCTGGGCTTGTGACTGTAACCACAGATGGTCTGCAAATTATAGTTAAGGTAAATAATAACGACGTTGCAGGGGCAGATTTTGGTAGTGGCGAGGATGATAAGGGGATAGTCAGTCAGACACTGATAGATACAGCGACAATTGTGGCAGAGGTACAGGCGACGACTATCCAAGAGATCAGTATTTATTTGAGTAATAGTGAGGCAATGGAAGAGACGGAATCAGATGAAGATCGTATATATTTGGGACAAATGGCGCAAGCGCGACAAGATGATAGATATGAAAATATAAGGGCTAATCTGAACGCCGAAATAAGTAACGGACTTCTCGAAGTTGAAAGGGAGGGTGATGAAGTCGTGATTCGTATAGCCGGTCAAGGTTCTTTTGATTCTGGTAGCGCTAGAGTTGCACAAAGTTTTACCTCTACGCTTGACCAGGTAGGCGAGACAATTAATCAGGAGTCGGGGAGTGTCAGAATAGAAGGGCATACAGATAATATTCCAGTAGGCTTTAGTGATACCTTTGCTTCAAATTGGGATTTATCTGCGGCTCGCGCCGCTTCAGTAGCAGCCTACTTAACGGGTAAGTCAGAGTTACCCGACGAAAGAGTTGAGGTTGTTGGTTTCGGTGAAACCCTGCCCATCGCCAGCAATGATTCTTCTGAAGGAAGAAGCCGTAATCGTCGTATAGAAATCAGGATAGCTGATTAGAATAGATACCATAAGTCTTATAAAATATTGGGTGCTGGAAAGTGAGTGAAAACGATCTAGACATAGAGGAAGAAGGAGTCCCTGACGAAAATGATACTTCGGCAATGGGCGATGTAGTTGAACCTGTCTCTGAAAAAATCGAGCCCGAACCGGAGCCCGAGCCCGAATTAGTTGAGTGTCCACCCTGTAAAAGGGGGTCTCCCCCCTGGATGGCAACTTTTGCTGATATGGCGACGCTATTGATGGCTTTTTTTGTGCTGATCCTTTCTTTTTCACATGTTAATGTTCCCAAATATAAAGAAGTAAGTGGGTCGATGAAGTCTAGATTTGGGGTCCAAAATTTGGTGCCTATAGTTGAAGCTCCGACTGCGGATAATATGGTCGCGACGCAATACAGGCAGATGGTGACTGATACTACGGCTGCAAATGTACTTGAAGAACAGCGCACCAGAGAGGAGCAATCAGAGGAGGATGAGCTAGATATGGATGATGGTCCTGGTGAATCCAAAACTAATGCACAAGAAGAAGTTGAGCAGGTTCTAGCAAAAGAAATAGCAGAAGGGATGGTTCTGATATCGGTTGTCGACGGCACGGTAATCATAGATGCCATTGAGCAGAATGATCTAAATGGCAATACTGGAAAAATTAATCAAGACACTATTTTGTTGCTAGCAAAGATATCTACCATTCAATCAGACTCAGATGCCTTGGTCCGTGTTCAAGGGGCCCAATTCACGTCATCTGCACAAAGCAATATCGATCAAGTTAATGCCGGCGGCATCTCTCAGCAGGCTGAGGATCAGTTAGCGCAGATTCGAGCCAACTTATCGAATGAAATAAACATGGGGCTGGCTGAAGTGTTTCAGGATGGGGAATCGATTATTATTAGGCTCACAGATCGAGGTGGTTTTGAAAGTGGTTCGGCGCGCTTAAGATCTGATTTCACATCTTTGCTAAGTTCTGTGGGCGATTCACTTACCGGAGCCTCCGGTTTGATTCAAATCGAAGGGCACACAGATAATGTCGCTATGAGTTTTGGTAATCGATACCGAAACAACTGGGATTTGTCTTCGGCGCGTGCGGCAAGCGTTGCTGACTACCTCCAAGAAAGGGGCAGTATATCGCCAGGGAGTATGGTCGTTAAGGGGTTTGCCGACACAAAATCAATCGCATCTAACGATTCTGCTACAGGGCGTTCTCAAAACCGTAGAATAGAAGTGGTCGTATTACCTAATTAAGCTGAGGTCATTTTGGGCAGAGAGAAAGACTCGCACCTAAGCACTGAGCAATAACTTTGTTAGCGTCTATCACGTCACGTTCGTCTAATTGAAGGCTTGAGATAGTCGTAATGTCAATTGCCGACTCGGAGCCGTTACTCTCGGCAATTTTACCCCACACGTAAGCGCTAAAGGGCTGAGAGTCGCCACCTTCCCCAGCTTGCAACATAAACGCATACATCATCTGCGCTGGCGTGTAATTCTTTCGCGCTGCACTAAGAAACAGCCGTCTGGCTTCGCTATAATTCAGAGAAGTCCCTTGGCCTTTCTCATAAGCCAGGCCAAGCATGTACTCAGATTCTGCAAGTTCCTGATTCGCTGCCATTTTGAACCACCTGAATGCTTCTTCAAGGTTTTGAGCCACTCCGTAGCCATGGTAATAGAGCATCCCCATATTGTGCTGCGCTTGCGCGAGTTCATTGTCCGCAGCTTGGCGATACCAATTCATCGCTAGTAGATAATTCTGCGGGACGCCTAGCCCTTCCTCGTACATATAGCCGACATTGTTCTGAGCCTGTGCATTTCCTGATTCAGCTAGCGGCAGCCATGCCCTCAATGCGGTAGCGTAGTGGCCTCTGTCTTTAGCCGCCAGGCCAGATTCGAATCTATCTTGTTGAGCAAAAGTTACCGAATGGAAGGCAATTGAACTTAATAATAACCAAAAAGATAAATTATAGTTGGCACGCTTCATTGTTAGGATCACACCTTCTCCATCTTAGATACTGTGTTTTGTACGTCTATAACAGCTTGAAAGATACTGCCCTCGGAAACTACAGCTTTTAGATATCTTTTATCAGCTGATAAGATTGGTATTCCTTCCCCGACAAAATCTACAGTTTTGGCCATTGCCGTTTGAAGTGACTCATTTTCGTATAATGTTATGGGCTTTACGGCTAAAAAATTTGAAACGTTATTGCTAGATGCGGAAATGGCACTAAAAATATCTAACTTTCCTACGTAGTTTCCGGATTCATCCACAACATAGCTTTCTACCATTCCTGCTTTTTTCATCAGGCTAAAGGCCTCATCGCCTGTTACTCTCGAGTCTAACTTAACATAGCTTGATCCAATACAAGTGGTTACTGGCCTTTGACTTAAGGCAATGGACTCTCGGCCAAGTCTCATATCGATACCTCTATCAAGCAGTTCTCGATCAAAAAAGGAAAGTCCAAATATGCGATAGGTAACGAGATTAGAAATTATGACGGCTAGCATCGCGGCAACGGCATAATCATAAGAGCCTGTAAGCTCCAAAACAATAAGCACACTGGTTATGGGCGCGCCTATAACTGAAGCGCTAATAGCAGCCATTCCAGCGATTACAATAACTTGTTCCGTTCCTGCATAACCGAGAAGCGATACTGCCGCCGCGGCTAACGAGCCCGCTGCTACTCCAATAAACAGGGCCGGTGAAAACACACCGCCAAACAGGCCAAAACCTATGCACAGTGACGTCATGCTGATCTTCGCTATAAGCAAAGCGCCTATCTTACCTGAAGAGACATCGCCCTCAATTAGCTCGTTAATTGTTTCTATTCCTGGGCCAAGTATTTCAGGGAAGAAAACCCCAACTGAGCCGCAGGTGATCGCGGCGACAAATGGCAGCAAAGGTTTATACCGACCAGATTTCCCGGCAAAAGTTTTCGCCGCTCTTAGAGAATACATAAAAATGACCGCAATAACCGCGAAAATCGGGCCAAGTGCGATAAGTATCGGGAAAATATTGTTCAGCGGGGGAACAACCTGCAAGAGATTGAATGTATTTGCTGATGGGCCATAAAAAAAATCACTAAAGGCGCTGGCACTAATAGAGGCGACGAATATGGGAGCAATAGCGCGGAGAGAGAAGTGTCTTAAGATAGCCTCGTGTGCAAATAACACGCCAGCAAGGGGGGCATTGAAGCCTGCTGAAATCGCAGCGGCTACACCACATCCAATAAAGATATCGGGACTGATCCGTAATCTAAGAGAAGTCTTAAGGGCCAGTCCCATAGTTGACCCGAAGTGAACGAGGGGACCGTAAAGGCCAACGGATCCGCCGCCACTAGTCACGATAAGTGCTGCCAGGGTAGACCCGAGGCCCTTCTTGGTGTCCAGAGACGAATTTTCGCTATGTGCTGCGTATATAGAGTCTGCTGGGCCAGCCCAATGGTCAATCTTAAGCAATTTCTTTAGCAATGTAATTGTGGTGGCGACGAGCAGGAGCGCAGCTATGCCTGATAGAGAGTAGCTTTGGTCTCCTAGGTTAAGCTTCATCCAAGTTAAAGAGGTGCGATACTGATTCGCCGAAGCTGCCGCTTCGAGGAACGCATTTGCGGCGACCGCAACGAGCAGGCCTATTGCCATTCCACAGGCAACGGTGCCGATTAACTCAACTGCTATCTTTTTCGCCGCCAGCGTAAAATTTTTCAAAAAAATCTTATTAGGCATAATTAAGTGAGTGTTATTTTAACAATATGAAAACACGTTTAACGTACTAAGAATAAGTTGGCTCTTTCTCCAACTGAAAAAAGAGCCAACGTTAATCCTTATGACTTAGAGTTGATAGCATAATCTGGGCAAATCTTTATCTTAATAACTATCATCAAAGATAATGCCTTTTAAAGCTTCCAGATTATGTGCAACCTTAAGTATGGCCTCACTAGGAATCTGTCTAATGACTTCTCCAGATTCTGCGTCTACGACCTCGACTACCGAACGATACGGAGTATCACCTACAGAGAACTTTAGATTCTTTGATCTAATATTGATATCCTCATTAAGCGAGATCGATATCTCTTTAAGCCTGTCTCGAATCGTATCTTGATTTTTCGATGCTTCTTCACGAGCCGCGTGTGTTTCTGCACGAAGTTCAGCCGCTTCCTTGAAAGGTGCTAATTGATTTAATTCCAATTGAGCGACCGAGGCTTTTTGTGAATTCTTTATCTTAACCGCATCCCCCTGTACAGGTTTAGCGGGTACTTTAACCGCATCCCCCTGTACAAGTTTAGCGGGTACTTTAACCGCATCGGCCTGTATAGGTTTAGCCGTTATTAATGGTTGGATGTTGTCCATCATTTGTCTCCTGATTTTTAGGATACCGCCTCATGTTACTTCAATAAGCTAAGAATGGTAGCACTTTGGGCGTTTGCTTGAGCTAATATCGCCGTTGATGCCTGTGAAATAATTTGGCTCGCTGAGAGTTTGGCTGTTTCAGCGGCATAGTTGGTGTTTCCTATTTTCGCTGCTGAATTTTCAAAACCTACAGCTTGGCTACTTATGCTATCTGATATGGAAGTCATTGCGTTCAAAGCGCTTCCTAGCTTGGCTCTCGAATTTCCAAAATTTGCAATAAAGTTGGTAAGTTTAGCAGATGAAAGTACTGCGGTGGCTGCACTGCTTATTCTTTCACTGCCCGTCGCGGGCACAGCTCCAGCTGCGACAATATTACCAAAGTTGAGCATAGCGCCCGCAGCTGTACCACCCGAGCTAATAAGACCTTTAGTGTCTGCGCCAGACGCTATTCCGAGACCCTCGCTACCGGCGGTATCATTTTTCGCGTCGGGTCGATAATCATCAATTGTAACTGTCATAGTACCGCCAGCTGCGCCTACTCCTATTGTTAAGTCAGTTCCTTGCATGACCTGTGTGGTATTGAACCGAGTGTTGGAAGTCAAGTCTATCCATCTTACGCCAAGTTGTTGGAATTCAAAATCCAGGCCGTATCTTTCTTGCGCGGACATTGCGGTGCTTGAAGCCTGCACTGCTAAGTCCTTCATCCTCACCAGAACCCCCTCTATGTTGGCGGCAGTGTTATCAACGGTCGTCAGATACGCTATGCCGTGATTCAAAGATTGCACAGCTGCCCTACTTGCCACACCCGATGCCGTCAGATTGTTGAATGAAGCAAGCATAGAAGGGTCGTCAGCTGCGCTATTCATCTTTGTCCCTGAAGCAAGCCGCGTCATGGCTTGGTCGATGGATCTTTGATTTTTAGTTATTATGTTAGCCGCATTGTTGGCTGCTGGGTTGAAGTTGATCGATGTCATTAGAATTTCCTTTTATTGAGCGATAGTACTATTAATTTATGGTTTGTTAAAAAAGACTCTTTTTCCTACTTTCTGACCTCTGACCTCTGACCTCTGACCTCTGACCTCTGATTTTCTTGATGGTTATTCAGCGTTTTTGTACACTAAGATTCTTAAAATATTCATGTTTTTATTGGGTTCTGATTTAGGAAGCGTAAAAAATTCTATTCGTCAAGGCCCGTGTGTTAGCTCTATCCTAAATCTTATTAATTAAATCTTATGCAGTAAAGCTAGTGCTTATTTTTAGTTTGCATTATAGTTTTTGTTGACGTCTGCCTGACGCTTAACTTTTATCGATAGCGAGAAATACTTATTGCAACAAAGATAATACTGTTTGTTTGGCTGCATTTGCTTGAGCTAGCATGGCGGTAGCCGCTTGTGACACTATTTGTGTGCGTGCGAGTATAGTCGTCTCTGCCGCATAGTCCGCATCCACGATTTTGCTCCGCGATGTTTCCTGAGCTGTGGCGACTGCTGTTAGATTATCTGTAGCCACTATAAGTCTGTTTATATAGGATCCGTTTTTGGCGAGCTCTTTGTTCATTCCTGTGATTGCAGTGCCGAGTTTTGCTACGGCAGCGCTAGCTGCGATTCTAGTTTGGATATGGTCGTCTGATGCTCCGTTTGCGATAGCGGCGACTGTGTTTTCGTTGTTGTCACGAATGAATTCAAACGCCTGCAAGGGATTCACGTTGTCGTCATCGCTTGAAATCGTGGTTGCTCCTGTAACGTTTTCATTGACCGTCTCATCTGTTGGATTCCAGTTCCTAAGCTCCATTGTCATCGTTGAGGCTGCGGTCGTCCCCTCGCCAAGACGAACTTGAAAGCTGGAATTATATGTTCCCATTCCAGCTGACCCATTCCATTGTGTTTGGGTGGCTATACGTGACCACTCGCGCCCAAGCATGAAGTACTCAGTATCAATTGCTAGGCGATCATCTTCGCTCAATGTACCGGTGGAGCCCAATACTGCTAACTCTTTCATTCGTATTACTACATCTACAATATTTTGTCCGGCGGTTGCATAAGTTTGGAGCATCGTGATGGCACTGTTTGCGTTAGACACACCAGCGCGGTTTGCACGTGAGGCCGCTTCAAGGCTTGAGGCGACCTTTGATCCAGCTGGATCGTCTTGAGCTGAATTGATGCGATTGCCAGTTGAGAGGCGCGACATTGCTCGGCTCATTTCTCGGCTATTAATTCTCAGAGAGTTAGATGCAATTTGTGCTGGAATGTTTGAATTAATTGTCGTCATTTTTATTTCTCTCTTCGATATTTGTATAAGTTAAAAGCCACGTGCCTAGCACGTTCGGCTTGTTTTCTTTGGCTATTTCAAGCCGACCTATCTCTGACACTAGCAGCCTAAAATAGTAGGTTTAAATCGGCTCGCTGATGACTTTTGAATTTAAATAATCTTGTTATATATCAACTGGTTGATATAAAAAAAAATTACTTTAATTTGTTAGTTCTATTTTTGGAAAAAGAATCAGTCTGCATGGATATTAAGCCAAATTCATTTTCTCTTCGCCTGGCTAAAGAATTTTTTTAGAAAGGCTATGTTTTTTTCGTATTACTTATATTAATTTCCTTTTTGTATATCGACTGGTCGATATATTATGATGATAAAATTATTCTCTGATTTTATTTTTAGTAAAATTTATTTTCAGCCCGAATTTAAGGGGGCAGGAGTTCCTGTTGGTCTAATGTATTCTGTGATGTTTGAGAGGAGTGAGGCTCGATGAAAAGCACGATGAAACATGATTAAGGTTGGCTGAGGGTTGCCATTAGCCATCGTCTTTGCTGTTGTCAGCGAGAAATAGGATTTAACGGGCCCGGTAAGGTTTATCGTAAGATTGTAAAAGTTCAGACCGTAATTGCATTGGCTGCTTATTCGAGCCTTACGTAAGGGACTCCCAGCAGGGGTCATTGTGTTTGGCAAGCGGTTAAGTCTGTGATTTCTTGGGGTGACAGCACAGGTGAGAAGATTGAGGATCTTCTTACATTTTAGAAAAAACTGAGAATTTGGCGCAGCACCTACTTTGCGTATTTCACAAAGGAGATTTCGTTCGCGCGAGAAAGGAATCTTGCCTGTCGATAGGGTCTTTGGGGCAGTAATCGCCCCGGAGCACACAAAGGTGCTATAGATAGACAGGCTGCCCTCATTTTGAGGATGCACCCTGTCTTTGCGTGTTTCTCGAGTTGCAAGAAAATCGCTTATGCGTGTGGTCTTTGTTACATACTTCATCAGAGCATTCCTTAAAGGGAATAAGTAAGAGTTGGGAGCTTCTGACCTCTGACCTCTGACCTCTGATATGTTTTTTAAAGCTGTTCTGTTATGTGACCTTTTCGACTTTGTTTATCGGATACTCTCTCCATCGACACTACATAGAGGTACTTTACTTATTATTTAGTATTTATTCCTCATAGATACTATCCATTTGCGAGGGTTGGCTAGCAAGGGCGGTTAATCGCGTGTCTGTTGTTTTTCATAGGTTCGGAGAAAGGCTTTTTCTGATCGTCTGAAATGATTAAGCATAAACACTAAAGGACTAAGTCAGTATTTTGTAGGAAAATTCTGTACCTCATAGCCAGAAATCGCTAGTATCCAGTTACTCTAGTGGGTGGATCTACCAAATTTTTTATAATCTTCTTTTTAAGTAATTGATTTAATTGATTATTAACTAAGGGGGGCTATTTGAGTAAAAAGCAGGCAGTTAATGATTCAAAGCAAAAACAATTGTTTGGATAGCATTTTAGGCAAAAGTACGGCGATAGAGCGGCTGCGCGCTATCGTTAGTCAGTGCGCCAATTCCAGTGCTCCTGTGCTTTTAAGGGGGCAGTCAGGCACCGGAAAGGAATTGGTAAGCCGAGCTTTACATGATAGCTCTCAGCGAGCTCCTCATCCTTTTGTTGCGATTAATTGTGGAGCCATACCGGACCAGCTATTGGAGAGCGAGCTTTTTGGTCACCGCAAGGGCTCATTCACTGGCGCTACTTGTGACAGGAAGGGGAGATTTGAACTTGCCAACATGGGAACCCTGTTCCTAGATGAGATTGGAGATATGCCCGCTCAGCTCCAGGTTAAATTTCTTAGAGTGTTGGAAGAGAAGGTTGTTGAACCAGTAGGCGGTGGAGCAGAGGTCAGAATCGATGTAAGAATAGTAGCCGCTACCCATCGCAACCTTGAAGAAATGGTCGCTGAGGGAACGTTTAGAGAAGATTTACTGTATAGGTTGAATGTCCTCCCGATAAGTATCCATGCTCTTCACGAAAGAAGAGAGGATATCCCCATCTTAGTAGCGCATTTTGCGAATGTTTTTGGTGGTGACGACGGCCAAATAACATTTTCTGAGTCTTCACTGCTAATGCTGCAATCCTATTCTTGGCCAGGAAATGTGAGAGAGCTAGCTAATTTTGTTCAAAGGTTTTCAGTTTTATATCCTGGAAAAATCATTGACATAGCAAGGGTTCCAGACGATTTTCTTACAAAAGAACTGATCGAACTGGTGCAGATTTATAAGACGCGTGAACCTGAATCAGCGGGTTTTAGCGTTGACATTGCAACAGCAGATATCTGTCCGCAAAGTCAGTCGCTACAAGAGTATGAGATAGGAAGCGACGCCAATCAGGTTGAGAGTTTATATGAAAATGATTTTGAGAAAATCATTGGGCTTTCTAATTCAATTTCGAAATTGCCGGTTGAGGGGGTCTCATCGAAAGATTTTTTGAACAACGTAGAGGCAAATTTAATCCGCCTAGCCTTAACGCAAACTGATGGGAATGTATCCAAGGCCTCTGATTTGCTTCAGCTAGGCAGGACATCTCTAATACAAAAAATATCCAAGTATCAGTTGGGTAAAGAGAGTAGAACTTGCTAGGATGCAAAAAGTATATTTTAAATCTATAAAATTCTAGTGCCATCCACGACGCTGCTTGATCATTGCACGCTTGCCAAATTCTTTATTGTAGGAATCTCCTTCCAAGCATCTCGGATGTTTACCATTAAATCCATAACTTCTGCAAAAATCTCATCATCTTCTGTTGAGTGGGCTTTAGTTAGCCTGCGTAGACAGTAGTTATATAAACTGTCTAGGTTTAAGGCCAGCTCTCCGCCCGCCTTAAAATCTAAGCTATCACTTAAGCCAAAAAGAATCTTTTGAGCTTTAGTTACGGCTATGGCCCTAGCTTCTCGATCCCCTTTCGCCAGCGCGGCTCTAGCCATGGCTATGCGATCAGTTAGTCCTATAAAAAGAAGCTGTACTAGCTCGTGCGGGTCGCGAGTTTCATGTGCTGTGCTTGCAACAAAATTATATTCTGATATTCCGCGTCTATTTTGTGAGTACATTTTCAATTCCCAAGCTTTCTTCGAGTAAGTACACACCTAATCGGACGAATACCTTTGAGCTTTATCAAAAACCTTTAATTAGGTTACTTTCTTTTAGCTATAGATAGAGGGTGAATCTTTAGAACGATAGAGCAGTCACTACGGCTCATAGGTTTTTGTAAAAAAAGGTCTGATTCTATTCAGAGAGTAAAGTCTCTACATATAATGTCGAATGACTGATTATATTCCTAAGGCGTTATATTTATTTTTTTAATATAAGAATTTATAAATTAAAGAATGACTTGTTAATGACGATCGGGGCAGAAGTAGCCATCGAGAAATTGATGGAGCAGGTTTGAAGCAAGGTAAACTTTATTTGGTTGGTCGCTCGAAGCAAAATTTAGAGGTCAGAGTCTAGAGGTCAGAGCCTAGAGGTCAGTGAGGCCAGCCAAATAAGTTTATTTATGTAGAGGTTATTTTTCTAAGTTCGATGCAGCGGGATAACAATTTTGCAATGCAAAGAAAAGAATAATAACTATTTTTTATTGCTTCTACAGTAGGCTTAAGATCCGCGAGCATTTAGCAATGTAAAAGAAAGGCTAGTGGTGTCGATAGGCTCCACATGCAGATTGGAATATTTTATTAAATACTATATTTCTGATCAAATTACATAATCTAGAGGTCAGAATCGTGAGTGTAATCAATACTAATATGTCAGCCATAATTGCTACGAATGCGATTATTGCAAACGACCGAGCTCAAGAGGTCGCGATGGAGCGCCTTTCCACAGGACTGCGTATTAATTCCGCATCGGATGATGCCGCAGGTCTGGCTATCTCTTCAAGGATGGAGGCTGAGGTCAGTGGGCTTAATATGGCCACCCGGAACACTAATGATGCAATCTCAATGATAGAAACGATTGAGGGTTCGTCACGAGAAATCGGTGTCGCTTTACAGCGGATGCGAGAACTCGCTGTTCAGGCCGCATCAGACACCTACGGGGTCACCGATAGGGCTGCGCTAGATATGGAATTTGGCGAGTTGATGACAGAGATGACTAGGATCGCGACACAGACTACGTGGAACGAAATAACTGTTATGGACGGTGGTGATACGCCCACGGTTTCCACTGCCGCAGTGACCAGTTCATCCCTATCGATACAGATTGGAAAAGCTAGCGGGCAAAACATGGAGCTAACCATAAAATCTTTCGATCCACAAACAACTTTTAAGCAAAACGCCAGGATGGACGTTGTGAACGCAACCACAGGGGCAATAATAACCGCTGGAAACCTAGGGAAAAGGGTCGGCGCGCTTACTCTCCAGACCGAAGGCGGTGGTAGGGTACTAACGATCTTGTCCGCTGCTCAAATAGCTGCGGCGGTGGGGTCTATATTTCAAGAAGGCAACGATAACCATAACACCGTAACTCCTGCGACCGCGGATCGACGAAGCGTTGAGACCCAAGCCTTTGGGTCTGCCGTGTTATTTGTTGGCATGGCGACCAACTTAGGTCCAGGTGTGACTATTAATACACAGCGGATCGATATTTTGTCCAGGGGAAATGCAAAT
>CAJWGN010000037.1 GCA_913031035.1 uncultured Gammaproteobacteria bacterium | reverse complement strand
GATGGTGCGTTGCATGGTGGGTGCTGCAGGCGCGCCGTACTATTCATACCAGCTCAAGCTCAAGTCTCAGATGCAGCAGCGCTTGAAAGAGGCCTCTAAGACCAACAAGATCTCCAAATCGGAGGCAGCGGCCTTGCTAGCGCATTCGCCGCCGCTGGGGCTCGCGTCGCTGTCAGTGGCTAACCAGCCTTTGCGTTCAAGCAGAGTATTTGGTCGTCAACATAATCGAGCCCTATGTCATTGGCTCTATTGTTAGCGGTGTCACTGGATTGCCGTTTGTTGTTGGCGTTGCAATGGGCGGTTTCACCATTGTGTTGTTTACTGTGATGGGCGGCCTTAAAGGCACTGCCATTACAAATGTAGTCCATTGTACCGTGATTATTCTTGGTTTGGGCCTAGTTGGCTATGTGGCCATGCAAAACATCGGCGGCTGGGATCAGGTTGTAGTGCAGGCAAATGCTGCGCTGGAAAGCTCTGGTAAAGATGAGGCGAAGTGGTGGAGCTTTACTGGTATCGGGCTTGCGACCATTATTGCTTTGTTCATTTCCGCGACAATTCACACCCCTGGTGCCTCTGTTTACGCCAACTACGCAAGCTCGGCAGCTAAGCAAGAATACCTGATTCCTGGATTCTTTTTAGCCGGTGTTATTGCGGCCATAATGCCTTTAGTGGCTGGCTTTATTGGGGTTTTGACAATGGCTACCTATGGCGCTGATAGCGGTTTATCGAGTTATTTAAATATAGCCCAGCTCGCTATTGATACCGGCCCAATTCTCGGTGGTATTGCTCTGGCTGCGGTTCTGGCTGCGGTAATCTCCTCTGGTGCACCGATACTTTTGGCAAGTTCGACCATGTTTGTTAACGATTGGATTCCAGCGTCTAAAGATTATTCTGATGAGAAGAAACTGAAGGCTTATAAAATCGTCACCGTGGTCTACGGCTCTTCCGCGGCTGTTATTGCGTACGTTGGAAATATTACCTCAGTCTTGCAGTTGCTGCTTCTTGGCTTCGCTATGGTAGTTCCTCCGGCTATTGCTGTTACCTATGTCTTCTACTGGAAGAAAACCACAGAGTTTGCTGCATTCTGGGGTATGGTTGCCGGTTTTGGTGGAGGCCTTATGATGTGGCTTCTCAATACGCTGTTCGATGGCGCTGAAAATGCAACCGCTGGCGGATTTGCGCAGTGGTGGTATGAGATAATCAATATGCTTGGTGAGTGGAGAGATCCATCGTTCTTGACGTTAATGTTGCCCTTAACCATCATTCCTGTGCTAACGATTTTGTTTCCGAATTCCGCTCAAGATGATGATAAATCTGAATCTTTCTATAAGCGGCTTGGTCGCATTCAAAAAAACCTTAGCTGGGCGTAGAGCGCTTAGAGAATTGGGGAAACCTGTTCAGAGCTGAGATTCCTAAATTGCATAGCCAAAAAAGGAGCACTAAGTGCTCCTTTTTTTTGGTTTACCTTATTTAAGATCGAGTCTAACTCGATCTTAGTGAAGCTAGCGCTGGAGTTCTCCGCTCGCTTGAATTAGAAACGGGCCAGGTGTCGCATAGCTTTTTTCAAGCAGAGCACACAGCTCTTCGCAGGTGTCAGCCCGACCTCCAGGAACTCCCATGCTAGCCGCCATTGCAACCCAGTCAATAATTGGATTGCTTATATCGAACAAGCTAGCTGCTGTGTCGCCCATTTCTTTGACGCCTATACGGCCATATTCGACGTTGAGAATATTGTATTTGTTGTTAGCAAAGATCACTGTCGTTACGTTTAGGCCTTCTCGCGCCTGAGTCCAAAAACTTTGGTTCGTGTAAGCGGCGCCTCCATCACCCAATAAGGCCAGTACTTGTCGGTCTGGGCAGGCCAGTGCAGCGCCTATCGCACAGGGTCCGCCTTGGCCAATTGCACCACCTGTCAGACTTAACCAAGTATTGCGTGCCGCTTTCTGGCACATGCCGTAGGCTGCGTTGCCGCCACCAGAGTCGGTGGTCACGATTACGTCTTCTGGCAGAGTCGCTGCTATGGACTGAATTATCGATACATTGTGCAGCTCGCCGGTGGGCTTAGGAATATCCTCTTTTTGAAATCTTACAATTTCAGAAGAGCTGGCATCTAGGCGAGCCGTCAGTCGCTCTAAGGCGTCAATGGCATCATCTTCTCGGTAGGTAAGACGGCTTACCTTGCAGCCCTCAGGGATCAGTTGGCCAGGCACGCCGCGGTAGGCAAAGAAGCTCGCAGGAATTTGCCCGCCAACTAATATTACGTTATCAAAAGACTTTAGTGCTGCAAGTATCTGCTCTGGAAAGTAGGGCAGGCGATTTACCGCAACCCGCCCAGGGCCGCCCTCTGCGCGTCCAGGGAACGTGCCATTGAATAAGGTGCAGCCGGTTTTACTTGCGATTTTGCTGGCGAATTCCATCGCCGCTTGGTCGCAGGCGTGATGTTCTAACAACATTGCTGTCTTGCCGCCGGACAGGATTGTATTCGCTACATTTTCGACAGTTTGATCGTGTATTTTACTGCGCAGAGGTAGCGGATTTGGCTGGACCTTACCCAGTGAATCCCCCCATGCGGCATCTGCTCCTAAAATCAGAGTCGAGATTTGTCCGACAGTACCGACGCTTTGACGAAGCGTCGCGGTATAGGCGTCGGCACCGTCTTGGGCTAAGGTTTTCTCGGTGCTGCTGGATTTTATCCAAGTAGAAAAATTGCGCGCCAAGGTATCGATATCAGAAGTAAGAGGGGCATCATAGCCAACATGAAAATTTGGATGGTTACCGATCAGGTTAATTATTGGTGCGTTAGCTCTGCGTGCATTGTGCAAATTGGCTATGCCGTTCGCCATGCCCGGACCTAAGTGCAGCAAAGTGGCCGCAGGTTTGCCAGTCATGCGTCCGTAGCCATCAGCGGCGCCGGTAGCCACGCCTTCAAACAATGCGAGTACTGAGCGAATGCGAGGCACGCTATCCAATGCCTGCACTAGGTGCATTTCGGATGTTCCTGGGTTGGCCATGCAGAGTTCTACTCCGCAATCGGCCAGTGTTTCAATCAACGCTGTAGCACCATTCATGTTATTTTTCCTTTTGGGGTTGTGCCGCCGCTCGATGGCTGGATAAGCTCGACATAATAGCATTTTACCCATTAAACACGAGTGACAAAAAACTGCGGAGAGTAGAGAGTGCGCCGTCCTGTGCGGCGCATTTTCTCGAAGCCATGAATATTGCCTATTCATGGGGTGTTTAGCAAATTAGGGGTGTTTTTGGGTTGTCTGATTGTGAGCAATGAGCCGCTTTTTTATCGCTTGCCTGCCAGCACCGCACAATACTGCTTCCTTTACTCATAAGACTGCCAATTCATCATAAATAAGGTAAACTTTAGACTTTTCCGCAACAGTGTATTAGGAAAGGGGTTTTTAATGAAATTACTTGAATTCGCGTTAGTCACTGCAGTCAGCGCGCTAATTGGTGGGGCAGTGCAGGCCCAAGATTATGAAGTTCCCAAAACACAATGGGGACAGCCGGACCTCCAAGGTGTTTGGAACTTTAGTTCGACTATACCGATGGAGCGACCGCCTTTCTTCGCTGATAAAGCTTATTTGACAGCACAAGATCTCGCTGGGATCAAGGCTCAGACTGAAGCGGGTTTGCAGGCGATCAATAACATTGGTGTTGGTGGCTACAATACATTCTGGACAGAAATGGGCGGAACAGGGGATAACCGAACCTCTCTCATTATGTATCCAGAAAATGGCAGAATGCCGGCAACCGTTGAAGGTGTTGCGATTCAGGTAGGGGGACTTGGTCCAGACGAGCCCGGGACTAGGCCAACACGTATGGTGGTAGGTGGAATATCTAAAGACGGACCCGAGGATCGCGGTATATCAGAGCGCTGTATTGTCGGTTTTAACTCAGGGCCGCCGTTTACACCTAATCTTTACAATAACAACGTGCAAATAGTTCAGTCCAAAGACACTGCGGTGCTTATGACTGAAATGATCCACGACGCGCGTATAGTGCCATTGACTGACAAACCTGCTTTGTCTGAAGATGTTCGCTTGTGGACAGGAGATTCAAGAGGGTATTGGGATGGTGAAACCTTGGTTGTAGAAACTCGGAATTTCAACAATTTAACCCAAAGCTTTGGCGTTTACGGGTCTGCTGAAAACAAGCTTCTCACTGAGCGATTCACAAGGACTGATGAGTTTACTGTTGAATATGAATTCACTGTCGAAGATCCCAGCACCTTTACAGATAAAATCGTGGCAATGGTTCCAATGTCTAAAGTGGATGGACTGATGTATGAATATGCCTGTCATGAAGGTAATTACGGTCTGTTGAATACGCTGCGTGGTGAGCGAATTGCTGAGGAACGTGAAGCAGAAGGCGAGCAGTAATAGCTGTTGATTAGAGAGTTAAGAAAAATAAAAGGTCAGCTTTAGCTGGCCTTTTTATTAGCAGGAAATTATTAGCAGGAAATTAAAAGCAGTAAATTAAAAGCAGGAAACTAAAATCAGAAAAGTGTTCGTCGAAAGAATGTCAGTTGAAATATTTGTTATGTAAAAATTTTATATCCCCCGCAGTACTTTTAAAGGAGTTATTAATGAGAACGAACCGCAAGTTATTCTTGCTCGGCAGTTTGTTTGTCAGTGGTTTGGTAAACGCACAAAGCGCGACAGTGCTATACAACGAGCGAGTTGTAGAAATAGACCAAACCCTGCCAGATGCTACTGAGCTTTGGGTTACCCCGGAAGATTTAACTCGGGTTAATGATTTTGTATTGAAACCGGAAGGCGCGTGTTTGGATGCTCTTTGCATTCCTGTCTTGCAAGACCGAGACAGTGACATGTTTGTGACTCGCCAAGACCAGGGTTGGTTCAACCTAACGGGACTGGCAGATAAGCTTCAGCAAGCCTATGCCACAGATTTTTCTGATGGTGTTTGGAGCTTCGGAGCTATGCCATTAGAGCGTCAGTCTTTTCTTCGCGGTGCTCAGGCCCCTGATTTCGAGCTTGAAGACCGAGATGGAAATACAGTTCGCTTGTCAGATTTTCGCGGTAAGAAAGTTCTTTTGCTAACTTGGGCTTCTTGGTGAGGCTGTAGACTTGACGTGCCCGTGTGGCAAGTAATCTACGATGAGCTGAAAGACCAAAATTTTGAAATTATCTCTGTCGCCCAAGATACTGGTGGCGAAGAAGCGGCGGGTCCTATATTTGACGCCGCAAAGGTAAGTTACACAGCGTTAATTGACGTGAATCACCACATCAGTGCGCTATATAACTTGGTAAATGTGCCTTCAGGCGTTTGGATTGATGAAGAAGGCAGGGTGAAGCGTATCAATGAAGGTACCTACGCCAAGTCGTACATGAACGGTGCTTTCGGTACCGATGAGTATGTGCCGATCGTACGAGACTGGGTCGCCAACGGTGATGATAGTGAGCACGTATGGGATGCTGATAAGGTCAAAAGTAGTATTGTTCAGCGTACACCAGAAGCTGAAATGGCTGCTCCCACTTTTAGGTTAGGCACTTATTATTTTAGCAATGATAATGATGCTAAAGCCGAGCAGTATTGGACGATGGCGCAAGAACTCGACCCGACAAGCTGGAACTATCTACGTCAGGACTTAGTCTATGAAGAAGGTGGCTCTGCGGGACCTGCATGGCAGCAGCGGGTTCAGGATGTTGAGAATGCCGGTGGCGATTACTATGCGCCGCTAGAAATAAAAGGGGCTGATTCGACTGATAACTAGTCGAGCAGACACCTTATTTGAAGAGCCAGCGATTGCTGGCTTTTTTTTGACCAAAATTATTGCGTATCTAGCATTACCGCTAAGCGAGCAGCTCAAACCTGTGTGACCGGAATCCCTGATCCTTTGTATGATCACTTGATCTAATCTAAATCTTTGATAGGATTGGTTTTATTCAAGTTACAAGAATTAAAAAAGGCCAGTCAGGCTTTATGACATCTCATCTACGAACATCTATCAGTAAATCTGACCTTCTCTGGTTGCTAGCGATTGTGCTGTGTGCGTGGATAATCCCTAAAACTGCATTAGCTCAATCGTTACCGGTCATTGAAAACCCCGAGCGCTATCGGCTGCCTTCAGATATGAGCCGGGTCAGCTTTTATCTGATCACAGTGGATGTTGGAGACTCTGTGTGGGACAACTTCGGTCACACTGCTCTGCGTATGTATGACGAAAATAGCAATGTGGATACAGTATTTAACTGGGGCTATTTCAATCTGAGCGGTGGGGTTATTGGATTCTCCTACAATTTCTTTAAGGGGATTATGAATTACTCGCTGGTCACGAATACGCCAGCTTTCGAGTTCGCTCAATATCGTCGGCAAGAGCGGGCTGTTTGGCAAGACAAAATCAACCTAACCAACTCGCAAAAAGAAATATTGTATCGGCGCCTGATGTGGAACTTGGAGCCAGATAATATTGTGTACTCATACCAATATTTTTTCGATAACTGCACTACTAAGATTCGGGACTACTTGAACGAGGCGCTGGGCGGAGAAATCGCAACGAGCTATGACGGCACTGCGAGCTCAACCTACAGAGATCAGGTTAGATCGCACTATGCTTCAGTAGCATTGATTGACTTCTCTCTCGATATTTTAATGAATAGTAATATCGATAGGCCTATGACCGAGTGGGAGAATATGTTCTTGCCCATCAATTTTCGCGATCGACTCCGTCAGTTACCTTCTAATGTCGCCGAGAACGGAGACAAGCTTGAATTACTCTCTGCTCCCCAAATGGTTATGGAATTCCCTCCGCCACAGATTCAAACGAAAGGCTATCGGGCGGCCTCGATGGCTCTTTTAGGGCCAGTACTGTTTTTGTTTTTGATGCTGAAGAAAATCCCAATGTCATACTTTGCGACTCATTCGCGGTTGGGGTTGAAAGCAGAAAGCGTAAACTACAGGTTGTTTGGGTTGATGGGGCTACTCACGGCAATTTTTAGCGGTGTTTACGGGCTTTTGATGCTGGGCAGTTGGTTTATATCCGATCACTTAGACTTACATCACAATCTAAATTTATTGCTTTTCTGGCCAACGGATTTGTTTGGTATTTTGGTCGCTCTGCGCTGGTTTTTACTTTGTAAGCCTTGGCCTACTGATCACAACACGCTGCCTTTTATTAATTATTATATTTTGGCCCATGCCATTGGAATGGTAATTTACACGGCTGCTGCTGTTTTTGGATTGTCTGCCCAACATTTAGATGGTGTCTTGTTCAATGTCGTTCCTGGTTTCTTTTTGTTTACCGCGCTTGTATGGCTGGTAGGTTTCGAGCCAACCAGACCGAGAACTACGTTTTTCTAAAAGGGATGATGAATCACTATGCCGATTTTTAAAAGTAAGACTGCCGAACGAGCCACAGAACTGGATGCCTATGCGGCTAAAGTTGCGCGCGGCGCTGCTAGGTTAAAACCTATGAGTGGAAGTACGCCGGAAGAGGTTCGCGCAGCACGGGAATCCGCGGGTAATCCGTTTGCGCCACCTTCCGCAGAGCTTGCTGATATAAGTGACCATAGGGCGGAATTAGAATCTGGCGCTATCAATATACGTGCCTATAGGCCAGCGGTAGAAACAGCCGGATCGCTACCCGCGTTGGTTTTTTATCACGGCGGCGGCTATGTCATCGGCAGTGTAGAGCAGTACGATACTGTTGCTCAACAGCTCTGCTTTCACAGTGGTTGCGTGGTTTTTTCGGTTGATTACACTCTTGCCCCTCGTCATAGAATTTCACAAATTCATGAGCAGGGATATCAAGCTTATCAATGGATTCGAGAGCGGTCTGTTGAATTTGGTATTGATCTTGAGAAAGTTGCTATGGGTGGGGATAGTGCGGGTGGGAATTTAACCATTGGCGTTGTGCTGTCCTGCAAGCGGGAGAGCTACCCCATGCCTGCCTTTCAATTGCTTATTTACCCCTCGGTTGATTTGGCTATGACTTTTCCATCTATTGAAGAATTTGCTGACGGCTACTTTTTGACTAAGCCCAATATGAATTGGTTTCGCCATCATTATTTAGACAGTGAAGCGCAGTCAAATGATGCGTCTCTGAACTTTCTAGAGCATGACCTGACAGGTTTGCCGCCAGCCTATCTAATGACTGCCGGTTTTGACCCCCTGAGAGATGAGGGTAAAGCATTCTTTGACAGGCTAGTAGAACACGGCGTTGAGGCAGAGCATGAATGCTATACAGATATGATTCATGGCTTTATTTCTTTTTCCGGAGGAATCGCTGCGGGAATGGAGTGCCTAAAAGATATGGGGCTCAGAGTGCGCAAAGCACTGGAGTAGGTTTGTCGTCAGCGGGGTGGCGGATAAATCTTAAGAAAAAAAAGGCCAGATTTCTCTGGCCTTTTTTTTGCTAATTTAATCTGCTTTTGATGGCTTAAACTTTAAGCCTAAGCTTGCTAGCGTGCTACTAGTTCAACTCGACGGTTCTGTTGGTAAGCACTTTCGCCTGTGCCTCGCTGTGCTGGCTGCTCTTCGCCGTAGCTAACTACTTCGATCTGGCTGCGTGATGCGCCATTTACTATTAAGTAGTTCAGGATGGCTGATGCTCTGCGTTCGCCTAGAGCAAGGTTATACTCTCTAGTGCCGCGCTCATCTGCATGACCCTCTAAGCGAAGTCGCTTGCTAGAGTTAGCTGCTAAATCTTTAGCATGGAAGCTTAGTACGTCTCTATCTGCCGCGCGAAATTCGGCGATATCAAAGTCAAAGTAAAAGACGGTGGTTTCTAATGCGCCTCGCATTACACGTTCTGCGGCGGCGGCGGCTCGGGCTTCAGCGGCCTCTGCCTGCTCTCGAGCACGTCGAGTAGTGCCGTCAATTCCACTTTCAGAAACTTCTTCAGTCGCCTCGGCAGCTGCTTCGTCGCTGGTTGAGCTGCATGCAGCAAACGCGGTAAGTGAAACCAAAAGTAGTGCCAGTCTGGCAATCTGAGAAGTGTTCATGGCTGCTCCTGTTCCGGTCTTTCGCCGGTGGTGGTGTGACAGAAAATATGGCAAAAAATGCTACAAAACGTTTAGCTGTAAATGTAACAAAATATGAGACGGAACTTACTTCACGGGATAAACGAAGAATTAACAAATCTGCGTAAAATTCAATGAAATTACAAGGTCTTAACCGTCGCGCAAAGCATACCCCATTTGTGGGTACATTTCCAAGAACAAGAATCTATTTTGTGCATCATTGAAAATTAGGTCAATCCATTGTCAATTTTGAGCGTTTAGGTTTGTTTAATGTCGAGCAACAGTTCGATTTTTGTTTATTTTGGCTAGCTTTCGATGGTAGTCTTGGTAGCTCAAAATCCCCCAAACACCGAAAATTGCCCAGACCTAAGTTCTGTTGCAGGCCCCTAAGTTCGACCAAAAGGCCTCGATTCAACACCAACGTCGGGCTTAAGGAGAATCGACTTGAACGCTGATTATACTGCCGAAGAACTGGCATTTGAAATTGAGGTTAGAACCTTTCTGGAAAATGAATTTCCAGCCGAATACAAAGCCAAAGTAGATGCCAACATCCGTTTGGGCAAAGAGGAACTTACTCATTGGCAAAAAATCTTATTTAAAAAGGGTTGGGCTGCGACTAGCTGGCCTGTAGAGCATGGAGGTCCTGGTTGGACTCCTACCCAGCGCCATATTTTTGCAACAGAATTGGGCATGATTGGCGCGCCTGAGCCAATACCATTTGGCATGAAAATGGTTGCACCTGTCATCATGGCCTACGGCAACGAGGAGCAAAAGAAGCGATTCTTACCGGACATCCTAGAGAGTAACGTGTGGTGGTGTCAGGGTTATTCCGAACCGAATTCTGGTTCAGACCTAGCTTCTTTAAAAACAGCTGCAGTTCGAGACGGCGACGAATACGTGGTCAATGGCCAAAAGACATGGAATACCTACGGTCAGTACGCTGACTGGATTTTTTGCTTGGTGCGAACCGATAGCACGGTAAAGAAGCAAGAAGGTATAAGCTTTCTTCTAATCGATATGAAGACGCCGGGTATAACGTTGAAGCCTATTGTATTGATTGATGGTCATCATGAGGTCAATGAAGTTTTCTTTGATGACGTTAGAGTGCCTGCTGAAAACTTAATTGGGGAAGAAAATAAAGGCTGGACCTACGCTAAAGTTTTACTGACCCATGAACGAACAAATATCTCTGGTGTGCCCCGTGGCAAGCGCAGACTAAAAGCGCTTAAACGCATAGCGTTGGAAACGGATGACGGTTTTGGCGGCAATATGCTGGAAAACACTTCGTTTAAGACGAAAATTGCTGAAGCTGAAATTGAACTTCAGGCTCTTGAGTATGCAGAGCTGCGAACGCTGGCAGCCTTGAGTGTGGGAAAAGCGCCGGGCCCGGAAAGCTCAATTCTGAAAATTGTTGGTACCGAGCTGGCACAAAGCATTGATGCTTTGTTCGTGGAAATTGCTGGCAATCACAGTCTGCCTTTTGTTCCTGAACAATTTGAAAACGGTTTCGAAGGCCACGCTGTTGGGCCAGGAAATTCGGCTTCAGCATCATTGACCTATTTCAATAATCGGAAATTAACGATATTCGGCGGATCCAATGAGGTTCAGCGGAACATCATAAGTAAAGCAGTGCTTGGACTTTAAACTACCTTAAAGTCGCTGCTTTGGATCGAATGGATTAAAACGAACAAATAAAGAGGAAGAGAAGTGGATTTTTCATACACCGAAGAACAACAGATGCTCCAAGAGAGCGTGTTGAAGTTTGTACAGAATCAGTATGACTTTGCTACGCGCAATAAAATCATAGCGAGCGATGATGGCTACAGCAAAGAATACTGGTCGCTATTCGCGGAACTTGGCTGGTTGACTGTGCCGTTCGATGAGGCCGACGGCGGCTTTGGCGGCTGCGCTGTGGACATGGTCGTGATGATGGAAGAATTTGGCAAGGCTATGTTGGTCGAACCATTCGCAGGAACAGCGATTCTTGCAGGAAGACTAATTAGTGAGCTTGCTGAAGGCGACGCACGTGCTGCACTTATTGGTCAAATAATGGAAGGCGGTATGCAGGTGTCTTTAGCCTATGCTGAAGCGGGCAGTCGATTTAATGCTGCTAGCGTGAGAACGACTGCAAAAGTAGACGGCGATAACGTCATTATTTCGGGTACTAAGGTTGCTGTATTGAGCGGCAGCGGGACTGACAATCTATTGGTTGTTGCTCGCGAATCTGGCGAGGATACTGATCGCAGTGGCATATCGGTCTTTCTTGTTGACGCAAATGCAGATGGCGTAACCATGCATACCTACGCCAATGTGGATGGTAAGAGTGCATCTGAAATTAGACTCAGTAGCGTTACTGTACCAAGTTCCGCGCGTATTGGTGTGGTTGGCGGTGCTATTGAGGCACTTGAATCTGCTATTGATCGCGCTACCCTAGCCTCAGCGGCGGAGGCCCTTGGTGCGATGGAATCTTTACTGAAAAAGACAGTTGAGTACAGCAAAACACGAAAGCAGTTCGGAACAGCTATCGGTACATTTCAAGCTTTGCAGCATCGCATGGCAGATATGTTTATCGAATGCCAGTTAGCGCGCTCGATTGTTGTTATGGCTGCCATGAAAATGGACAGCGATGAAAGTGCTTCTGAGAAAGCAAAAGCTGTGTCAGCGGCTAAGAGCCGAGTGGGCAAAGCGATCAATAAGGTTGGACCAGAAGCTGTGCAAATCCACGGCGGCATCGGTACCACTGAGGAATTGGATGTCGGGCATTTGTTCAAATGTGTTACGGCGCTTGAAATGCAGTACGGCAATACTGATTATCATACTGCACGTTTCTTCTCGCTTTAAACTAGTCGAATTCACTTAATGAGCGAATTGATATTGGTTCGTCATGGGCAGGCCTCTTTCGGGAAGGCCTCCTATGACAAGCTTAGCGATAAAGGCATTGAACAAGCAAAGGTACTTTCCCGTCACTGGCTAGCGACGGGGGAGCGCTTTGATCACGCTTATAGCGGAACATTGCTTAGGCAGCGGGAAACAGTGGCCGAGCTGTTACCTTTGGTCAATGGCGAGCCCAGTTCGGCAACGATAAAACCTGCCCTGAATGAATATAATGGCGACCCTCTGCTTCGTATTTACCTGCGTGATCACCGCGGTGAATCTGAAGAAGATATCCAGTTGCCCATCAAAGATCCCAAGAAGTTTCAGCTGCTATTTGAAAAAGCCACAGCCAAGTGGATAGTCGGCGAGCTTGTGCCAACTGATGCGGATACCGAATTCGAGCATTTTCAGGCGTTTCAGCTGCGAGTTCATAGCGTGATGGATGAAATTATGAGCCATCATCAAAGCGGTAGCAAAATACTGATTTCTACGTCAGGCGGGGTCATAGCCATGGCTTTGCAAAGAGTATTACAATTCCCTAATGAACATGTCATCACAACTAACTGGATGGTGCATAACAGTGCAGTGACAAGAATTATATATGGCCGAGGTAGACTGTCTTTGTCACAGTTTAACAATCTGGCTCATTTAGAGAGTAATGACTTAGCTCATATGGTTACCTACCGATAACAAAACACCGAATAAGAATAGACGGGGAAAAAAATGGGTACAGAGGATCTAGTAGATCGCGCCGGTGATATCAGGGAAGGAGAGGGACTCGACCTTGATAAGTTGAAACAGCATTTGGAGCCTATATTAGGCAGCAAGGTCGGGTCGCTTAGTGTTAAGCAGTTTCCCGGAGGGCATTCCAACCTAACTTATTTACTGAGCAGTGGCGATGATCAATGGGTGCTAAGGCGACCTCCGTTCGGTAGCACGGTAAAATCTGCTCACGATATGTCTAGAGAGTTTAAAATTCTCTCCGCATTAGAGAAAGTTTTCCCCTACGGTCCTACCCCAGTTCATTTCTGCGAAGATCACGATATTCTTGGCTGCGACTTTTATTTAATGACTTATATTGAAGGTTTGGTCATTCGCCGAGATTATCCAAGTAATTTAAACCTGTCTCCAGACCAAATTCGGCAGCAACTCTTCAACTTCTTCGATGTGCTGGGGGAATTACACTCGGTGGACTTAGTTGAAGCCGGACTGGATACTTTTGGCAGGCCTGTGGGTTATGTGCAGAGGCAAATGGATGGTTGGTCTGGTAGATGGGCAGATGCTTTTACTTCAGACACGGTTAATTGTGATGAAACAATCAAGTGGCTTTATGACAATATGCCTGCCGAAAGTGGCAAAGCCAGTGTGATACACAACGACTATAAAATGGACAATGTGATTTTTTCTGCCGAGAATCCTCTTCAAGTCATTGGAGTGCTGGATTGGGAGATGTCCACAGTAGGCGATCCGTTAATGGACCTTGGTTGTACCTTGGGATACTGGACTCAGCAATCGGACCCAGATTTCTTTCGAGACTTTCGTTCCATGCCAAGTGACGTTGACGGCGCGCCAACTAGAGCCGAGATAGTTGCTCGATTCCAGCAGCAAACCGGTATTGGGGTCGACAATTTCCCCTTTTACTTTTGCTTCGGTTTGTTCCGTCTGGCTGTCATCGGTCAGCAAATTTACTACCGCTATTATAATGGATTGACCAAAGATCACCGCTTTAAAGGTTTTGTTAAAAAGGCACATGTTTTGCAGAACATGTGCGAGCTCATTGTTAGCGGTAAAATTGAAAGCTAGTTGCAGGTCAATAATAATCAGAACGAATAGTCACTAATTAGTTTGCAAGGAGTCATTATGTCATTTTCAATAAACGAGTTGTTTTCGGTAGCAGGCAAAACCGCAGTAGTAACTGGCGGCTCTAGAGGCATTGGCAAAATGATCGCTGAAGGATTTGTCGCCAATGGCGTCAAAACCTATATCACAGCTAGAAAGGCAGATGCCTGCCAGGCTACCGCAGAAGAATTGTCAGCATCCGGCGGTACATGCATTGCGATTCCTGCAGACCTTGCAAGCGACGAGGGCAGAAGCGCGTTCGTTGCGGAGCTAAAAAAGCGGGAAGAAAGTTTGGATATCTTGGTTAATAATGCCGGTGCCGCTTGGGGCGCCTCATTTGAGGATTATCCTGACGAGGGCTATGACAAGGTCATGGACATCAACGTCAGAGCGATCTTTTTGCTGACTCGTGATTTGATGCCCTTATTAACGAATGGTGCCTCTATGGCGGATCCTCATCGAGTTATCAACATAGGTTCTATCGATGGGCTCAGTGTCTCCACCACGGATAATTTTGCCTACGGCGCTAGTAAAGCGGCTGTTCATTTTTTGACCAAAAATCTGGCATTGCGGCTGGCTCCAAAAGGCTTAACGGTGAATGCCATTGCGCCGGGACCCTTCGAAAGCAAGATGATGGAAGCTACTTTAGCTGCCCATCAGGAGCGGATTGAGAATGGTAATCCTCTCGGTAGAATCGGTAACCCACAGGACATGGCTGGACTGGCTTTGTACCTGTCTTCCGCCGCCTCTAAGTATTTGAATGGTCAGATTATAGCCTTAGATGGTGGTTCTCATCTGGGCACACGATAGTAGCGGGTATTTAACGCCTGCGATTGACGGACGCTGATGTAAGTTTAACGGTGAGATGAGTCTTTCTCATCGCAGCTTATCAGTGGTACCTTACGCCTTTATTAACCAGTTTTTGTTCGGTGTTGTCTTCGATCATACTGGTTAGAAGCTGTGAAGGTTGAAATTCCACGTGACTAAATCAAAAGAAAATTCAAATTCTCTAGCGTCTGAAAAATCGTTACCGCAAACTTTAGTGGTTTGCATGGCGTTCGTCAGTGGCTTTACGATTATGACTGTCGAGATGCTGGGGGCTAGGATATTGGCGCCTTATTTCGGAGGTAGTCTTTCGGTTTGGGGCAGCATTATTACCATCTTTATGTTGGCACTAGCGACGGGTTATCTGATTGGCGGTCGCCTCTCCACTCGCAGCCCCAGTCCGGCACTGTATGGTGGGTTTTTTATTGGTGCTGGCTTGACCTTGCTGCCGATTTTGCTTTTCTCGGATGCGGTTATGGAGCCGGTTTTTCTGAGAATTGAAGATCCACGCTATGGATCTTTGTTTGCTTCTATATTTCTGTTTTTTATACCCACTAGTATTCTTGGTATGATCTCGCCTTACTCAGTTCGCCTCATGGTTAAGACGCAACAACAAAGCGGTCATGTGGCGGGGCTATTGTTTTTCGTGTCTACAGTAGGCAGCGCTGTTGGCACATTGGGTACTAGTTTCTATTTCGTTTTATGGCTAGAAGTTAATCAGATTCTGTGGGGCGCAGTAGGGGCTCTTGTAGTGGCAGGCGGTATTATCCTAACGGTGAATTCGTTAGTAAATCGACGAGGAAGTTCTGCTGATGAATAAACCTTTATATCTAACCTTAAGACCGGTCGGGTCTGTGGAGTTATTTTTTTCTGCGTTGCTATTGTTTAGTTTTTCAGTGACGGCCAGCGCCGAAACCATTCATGAAGAGAGGTCTAAGTATCGGGATATAGCGGTTACTCAAAATGGGGATCGCCGCTGCTTGCTTTTCAACGTGCACCGTGGCGACCGTAATCAAACTTGTCTTTATGTAAGCGAGCCAGATCGGCTTGTGTTTGATTATACTAAGATGAGCTTCGCTGGATTATTGCTCAAACCTGCGCCTGAAAAGATACTTATCATAGGTCTGGGCGGCGGCTCATTACCGCTTACTTTTAATGATTTATTTCCAGATGCTCAAATCGATACTATTGAAATCGATGATGCTGTTGTACGCGTTGCTAAGCAGTTTTTCTTTTTCGAAGAAAACGAAAATATGAAAGTTTATGTTGATGATGGCCGACCTTTCATAAAGAGGGCTTCAATCAGAAAGCAAAAATATGATTACATCGTATTGGACGCTTTTAGCGGAGATTATATTCCGGAACATATGTTGACCCAAGAGTTTCTTGAGGAAGTCAAAAGCATCATGACCGATGATGGTGTTTTAGTTGCTAATACGTTCTCTACCAGCCGCCTCTATGATCATGAGTCAGTCACCTACCAAAGGGTTTTTGGCGAGTTTTATAATTTTAGACTGCCGACGTCGGGTAACCGAATTATTATTGCTCAGCTCGGCGAGCTTCCCTCACAGAATGAGTTGATTGCGGTGGCAGAGCAACTAAAAGCTAGAATGGTCAAGTATGGTGTGTCGCTGGATGAATACCCAAGGCGTCTTTCTACCCGGGTTGATTGGGATATGAGCAGAAGGGTGCTAACAGACCAGTATTCCCCGGGAAACTTGCTCCGAGAAAATTAACGGGCCTTGGGTCTGCATTAACTTGCTGATGCCATTGGAGGCACGCGGTAGTGATAGGAGCGATTTCTCGTTCACAATTAAAAGGGTCATTATCACAAGTACCGCTCAAAGGGTGTTGGATGCGCTGGCTTGTGATGCGTTTATAATCAAGCCAGATCAGCTGATGGCGCTAAATTAATACCTGCCCTGAAATGAAGTCAGATTAGCTGATTGCTAATCTGGCTCGCTTCCTACGTAAACAGTTAAAACATCGCAGGTTGCTCCATGCAGGACTTTAATTGCAGTGGATCCTAGTAGTATCTCCCAGCCGCTGTGGCCATGGCTGCCTATGACTATTGAGTCAGCCTTTATTTCACTGGCAAGAGAGCGGATTTCAGCTGCTGGCGAACCAAGTAAGGTATGCGTTCGCTCGGCTGGGATGCCCAGTTCCTTGCTCAGTGCTTTGACTCGTTGTTCTGCAAATGCGATGGCTTCTTGTTGAAGCTCGCCAATATTTAACGCATAAATATCCATGCTGTATGCGCCAGCCACCGGTTCGACTACATGAACTAAATTTAGTTTACCTGGGTCACTGCCTGCCATACGTAAAGCATTAGCTATAATAGACTGCGTATCGCTCGAAAGATCTATTGCAACAAGTATATTTTTGTACATGGTGTTACCTCCACTTTTGTGCCTTTTAAAACCGTTAAAGACCAATTCTCATTACTGCTCTGTTCCTTTCCTTATTATTATTGAAGTGCTATTTCCCACAATGCCACTTGATCTACATCAACGCCACTGTTTGTTGGATAACAGAATTAGAAATTCCGACGAAATAGTCTGCTCATAGACTGGTGAATCCTTATTCTCTGTGATTTTTTGTGCAGGGTCTGTCGTCCCAACTTTTCACATTTAGCCGGTTCTTTTTGAAAATAACGGCTATGTCGACTGATGGATTCCATGTCAAATATTTCAACCTCCAGCTCAAAGTTAAGGTGTAAGCTTTTGGGGACAAGATTGACCAAACCCACTAAGCTGTAATTATCACCTATAAGAATAAATTTGGTGTGAACGACGTGAACCGGCTGTAAAAGAGCTGTCAATCTGCGCGCCACGATACGCCGGAGCCTGCGCTGTGTGCCGGATGAGTGATAAGGAGATTGGTTCGAGCTGGTGACAGTATTTTGGCGTCTACTCAACGACATTTAGCACCAATCATCGCGGCTACTAAATCAGGGTCGAGTAAAAAGTAGGGTGTTATTGCCCAAATCCTCATCGGTGCCATAGAGAATGCGCCAGCAAGTAATTCATTGAATCGATTTAGGTTTTCATTCGGTCCATCGAGTATTTCAGCAACCTTGCTGGGGTTGATGGCTGACTGATTCTGGGATTAGCTTTTGTGGGTGGCGTGGACGTGCGCCTATCTTCCTTGTTAGGTTAGTGCGGTATTGTCAAAATTCGGGGATTGAATATGGACAGTCGCATGGGGGATCATCAGTCGCGATTTGACCTTGGGGTGCTTATTTTTGCCTCGATTGATTTTAGGCCGGGTTAACTTTCACCACCAAAATATCACAGGAACACCTTTTTAATATTTTTTCTGCGGTATTGCCGATAATCGATCTCCAAATAGCGTTTCGAGAAAGTGAAGCTATGACTAATAAACTAGTTCGGATTTAGCCAAATATCCCATGTGCTCTGGAATTAGCTCATATCGGCTAAGATGGATGCTCTCTTCCTCGGATGTCTGCAAAAAAGTCCTGCGTTACCTTCCCCCGCTATGCATTAACTAATGAGTTGCTGGTGAGTATTTCTAATACAAAGATTGATCCAGTCTCTTTCGTTAGTTTTGTTACTGTCACTGATTTAGGTCAATAATAAGGCAGGCTAATCTGGGGATGCAAGACCCCGTGATAAGTATTAGAGAGCTGGCAATGGGCAAGAAAATATTTAAATTAGTAGTGTGTTTTCTCTATTGCTTGCCTGTGGCAGGGGTGAGGGAGTCAATGAAAATGCGTCTAGAACCGCTTATTCTTTTCGTCTCTAATTTTAGTCTCAATAAAGCAGTGCTGGCAGAGATGGAACTCGCTTCGCATTTTATTTGGGAGGAGGCTGATCCTACAAATAATGTCTCCGAAGTAGACTGGCAGGAAGTCCAACATCATGCCACCAACTGGTCGCAAGTTGTGGTACGTTAACAGCGGGCGGATCAGGCGTAAACGATGCTATGTGAGTCGCGCAGTCTGGTTGGTGAAGCGTTGTTGATTAGATATTGCAGCTTCAATGTAGGCATTGAATGCGGTAAGGGATGAAAATTTGGCGACCCTTGGCAGCGCTAGGGATAACTTGGTGCAATCTTGTGAGAACTGTAATCGACAAAAAAACCTTCTATTCCTTCTGAAGGCATGCAGCATCCCCATTGATAGGAGGCTTTTAAATTCATCGCCCAGAAAATGCTGGGCGATGAATCAACTCAACGCTTAGAAAAAATGTCGAGTACAGAGGGGTTTCAGGACTATTAGCTCGCTTCTTTGATCAAATTGCGCGCAATAATAATCTGCTGAATTTGACTCGTTCCTTCGTACAAGCGAAACAAGCGCACGTCGCGATAAAAGCGTTCAACCGCGTACTCAGAAATGTAACCGGCGCCGCCGTGAATTTGCACCGCACGATCGGCCACCCGGCCAACCATTTCAGTTGCGAATAATTTACAGGCAGAAGATTCAGTGCTGATATTCTTTTGCTCATCCCGCATTCTGGCAGTTTCCATAGTCATACACTTTGCCGCATACATTTCTGTTTGCGAGTCTGCCAACATGGCTTGGATTAGCTGCTGATCGGCAAGAGGTTTGCCAAACTGCTTGCGATTCATTGCGTACTCTAAGGCATCTTTAATTAGGCGTTCTGCAACACCGACACTCACCCCGGATATATGCAGGCGGCCACGGTCGAGTACCTTCATAGCGGTGATAAAGCCTTCGCCTTCCTCGCCAATAATGTTCTCAGCAGGGACTTTGCAGTCCTCAAAAATAACATCACAGGTCATCGAGCCAGCTTGGCCCATTTTTTTATCGACTGCTCCGAGAGTGATCCCAGGAGTGCCGCGTTCGACGATAAATGATGATATGCCGCGCGCCCCTTTAATGTCGGGATTGGTTCTGGCCATGACGTTGAAGGTATCGGCAAGTGGCGCGTTGGTGATATAGCGTTTAGTGCCATTAAGCACATAATAACCATCTTCAAGGCGGGCACTTGTTTTCAGTGAGGCTGCATCTGAGCCGGCATCGGGTTCGGTGAGGCAGAAGCAGCTAATCCATTCGCCGCTTGCATATTTAGGCAGGTACTTCTGTTTTTGCTCTTCTGTCCCATTGAACACAATGGCTGCAGAGCCAATGCCATTGTTGGTGCCCATAACCGAGCGGAAGGCAGGTGAGGTTCGCCCTAGAGCGATTGCCACCAGTATTTCTTCTTCCATTGTTAGCCCTAGACCGCCATATTCCTCTGGAATAGTGAGTCCGAATAGACCCAGCGCTTTCATTTCTTGCAAGATATCGTCCGGTAACTTGCCTGATTCTGCGAGTGCATTTTCTGCCGGCACCAAGCGTTCGCGAACGAAGCGCTCGATCATGTCGACAAGCTGTTTAATCGTTTCCTGATCTCTTATCATTTTGGTCCCCTAAAACTAAGCGGCTAACCTAGCATATGCGCTTTCAATATGCGACTGGAGCCTGCGCGGTTACTGGCCTTGCAGTTGATACCTGTGATGCAAAGCCTATGCTAGAATATGGGGCCTGTCCAAGCCCCTGTATAGTTGCTATCCGACAATACGAGCAACAGGTAGACATTGGATGTAGCAGAAGTGCCACTGTCTGAAGGCGAGCGGCTTAAAGCTTAGCTCGGTCGCCGCACATAGCCCTATGAAACTATTAGGTATATCCGATTTTAAGCTATACCGCTCGCTCTCAATGAGAGAATAATCAATGTTAACCAGAGAGAAATTAATGTCCAATAATCCCATAGTTGATGCCTTCATTTACGACGGCGGGCGGTCTGCCTTTGGCCGTCATGGCGGAGCGCTTTCCCCGGTGAGACCTGATGATCTATTAGCTCACGTCATAAAAACTGTAGTTGAGCGCAATGGGTTCGCGCCAGAGAATTACGAAGACGTAATTATGGGAAATACCAACGGAGCGGGGGAAGATTGCCGCAACGTCGCACGATTTGCTTTGTTGCGAGCTGGTATGCCAGTAAAAGTTGCCGGATTGACGGTTAACCGCCTTTGCGGCTCAGGGCTGGCAGCCACTATTGATGCCGCTCGTGGTGTCAAAGCAGGAGAAGGCGAGTTGTTCTTAGCTGGTGGCGTCGAGTCTATGAGCCGTGCACCTATTGTAATGTCTAAGGCACAAACTGCGTTTGATCGAACTCAAGAGATCGCTGATAGCACCTTGGGAGCAAGATTTACCAACCCCGCGTTTGCCTCAGCTTATGGCAATGACACTATGCCGCAGACGGCTGATAATATAGCCAGTGACATTGGTATCACCAGAGAAGAAAGCGATAAATTCGCTGCCGCCTCTCAGGCGAAATACGAAGCTGCCCGTGCCGATGGCTTTTTTAAGGACGAAATTATTCCTATCGAGGTACCGCAGGGGCGCAAGAAGCCGCCATTGACTGTGGACGCCGACGAGCATCCAAGGGCTCAATCTACCGTTGAAGCATTAAGTGGCTTGCGAACTTTATTTCCAGATGGTGTCGTCACCGCTGGCAACGCGTCGGGCATTAACGATGGCGCCGCTGCACTTATTGTCGGCAGCCGGGCGGCTGGCGAAAAAGTAGGGGCTGCGCCACGAGTAAGAATTATTGCTGGAGCTGTTGCCGGAGTAGAGCCTCGAGTTATGGGTTTCGGTCCGGTGTTTGCGATCCAAAAAGCTCTAGCAAGAGCTAACCTAGATCTATCGGACATGGACATCATTGAAATTAACGAAGCCTTTGCCCCACAAGTGCTTGGTTGCTTGAAAATGCTAGAAGTCGATTTTAACGACTCGCGGGTCAATCCAAATGGTGGTGCAATAGCAATAGGTCATCCACTGGGTGCGTCTGGTGCGCGAATCGCTATTTCAGCGATGCGGCAGTTAGAACGTACTGGCGCTCGTTATGCTGCAATTAGCTTATGTATCGGGTTAGGACAGGGCATTGCTGCCATTCTAGAGCGAGTAGAGTAATACCTAGAAAGCCTGCCACTGGCTCAGTCGCAGGCTTTCTATGGGTCACACTGTTTATAAAATAATCATGCAAAAATAATTAAACCTAAGACAATAATCAATTTAATCGAAAAGAAGGAAATACTATGTCGGATGTAGTTAGCTATCAAATTGTAGACAATATTGGCGTCGTAAGTGTCAACAGCCCACCGGTGAATGCACTTTCCCAGAAAGTTCGTGAAGGTATTTTGAGCGCTGTAACGGCCGCTCAGGGCGATGCCTCTGAAGCGATTGTTTTGCGCTGTGATGGACGCACGTTTATCGCTGGGGCGGACATTACTGAGTTTGGCAAGCCGCCAATGGCGCCAGGTCTACCTGAGGTTCTTTCTGCGATCGAGAATAGTAGTAAGCCAGTAATCGCCGCGATCCACGGGACTGCCTTGGGCGGTGGCTTTGAAGTTTCACTAGCCTGCCATTACCGCTGCGCTATTGCCTCTGCCAAGGTCGGCCTTCCAGAAGTTAAATTAGGTCTTTTGCCTGGTGCTGGCGGTACTCAGCGAGTGCCGAGAATAGCAGGCGTTAAAGCAGCTTTGGATATGATTACAAGCGGCAACCCGGTAAGCGCCAAAACTGCTTTAGGCATGGGCTTAATCGACGAGGTCATTAGCAATGATGATCTTCAAGCTGGCGCCGTTCAGTACGCTAAAGATTTGGTCGCTTCTGGGGCACCACTTAGGCGTATTCGTGATATTACAATTGATCCGGCAACAGTTGAACCGGGTTTCTTTGATGCGGCAAGAAAGAAGTTGGCCGCGAGAGCACGTGGCGCGATAGCCCCTGATAAAATTGTTTCCTGCATCGAAGCCGCTGTTGAATTACCAATGGATAAGGGTTTGGAGCGTGAACGAGAGTTGTTCACTGAGCTGGTAACATCTCCTGAATCCGCTGCCATGCGACATATTTTCTTTGCCGAGAGGCTAGCGGCAAAGATCAAAGATCTACCGAAAGACACGGTTTTGCGCGACATTAAGAAAGTGGCGATCATTGGCGGTGGCACAATGGGGGGCGGAATCGCCATGTGCTTTGCCAACGTCGGCATACCTGTTGTTATGGTCGAAGTTACAGACGAAGCTCTGCAGCGCGGTTTGGGTATCATCAAGAAAAATTACAGTATTACCGTTCAAAAAGGCAAGCTGGCTGAAGATCAGATGGAAGGTCTGTTAGGTTTGATTTCTGGTACTACTGACTACAACGACATCGCCGATGTGGATATGGTGATAGAGGCAGTGTACGAAAACCTAGAATTGAAGAAGCAAATATTTGCCAAGCTAGATGGAGTCTGTAAGCAAGGTGCAATATTAGCGAGTAACACGTCTTATCAGGATATTGATCAGATCGCAGCAGCAACTAAGCGCCCTCAAGACGTTCTAGGGTTGCACTTCTTCAGCCCTGCTAACGTCATGAAACTTCTTGAAGTGGTTCGCGGAGAGAAAACCGCAGACGATGTTCTAGCGACCTCTATGGCTATCGGTAAAAAGATTCAGAAAGTCTGTGCGCTATCTCGTGTTTGCTACGGCTTTATTGGTAATCGTATGCTTGGAGGCTACGGCCGTGAATCGCAAATGCTGTTGATGGACGGTTGCTTACCAACGCAGGTGGATTCAGCTTTGGAAGGGTTTGGTATGGCTATGGGGCCGCTGGCAATGGGCGATCTAGCAGGGCTTGATGTGGGCTATAAAGCTCGTCAAGGCCGCACCGACTTACCTGACGATCCCAAGCTTTACCGTATGGGAACCTTGTTGGTGGAAATGGGAAGGCATGGTCAAAAAACCGGCGCTGGATTCTATAAATATGACCCTGAAACAAGGCGCCGGCTAGCGGATCCTATAGTTGAGGGGATGATCGTTGATGAGTCGAACAAGCTAGATATAGAACGCCGTGAAATAGATAACGAAGAAATTCTAGCGCGCTGTCTTTATCCGTTAATTAATGAAGGCGCTTTGATTCTTGAAGAAGGCATTGCCCAGCGTTCGTCCGATATCGATATTGTCTATGTATTTGGCTATGCGTTTCCAGCCGCTAAAGGAGGCCCGATGCATTATGCCGATCACGTAGGACTGAAACATGTGTACGACAAAATGTGCGAATACCGCGATCTTTATGGTGAGCAGTATTGGAAGCCAGCGCCGCTGTTGAAAGAGCTTGCTGAGTCTGGCAAGACATTTGCTCAGTGGGACAAAGAGCGGGGTGCCAGCTAGTGATTTCTTATCAAACTGCTGCTCGCGGAGAGCCTTTGGTTAAGGTTGAAGGCGATCTTCCTATGCCCACGGGCGCTGAAGTTGTTGTCAAAATGTTAGCTTGCGGTGTTTGCCATTCAGATATTCACATGCATGAGGGTGTGTTCGAATTGGGAGGCGGCAAGCAATTGGAAGTAGGCCGAGAGGGTATGGTTCTTGGGCATGAAATCTTTGGCGAGGTGGCTGCGTTCGGCCCCGATGCCAAAGATGTTCAGATAGGTGACCGACGTGTTATCTATCCTTGGATTGGCTGTGGCGAATGCGCTTCATGCAAGCGTGGTGATGAGCATCTTTGTACGCCAGGCCAAGCTTTGGGTATTGTCAAAGACGGAGGTTTTGCAGACTACGTGCTTATACCTCATAGCCGCTATTTATTTGATAAAGGTGACGTGTCTGACTCGTTAGCTGGAACCTATGCTTGCTCAGGTCTTACCGCTTACGGGGCCTTGAAAAAAGTTGGTGATCTAGAAGCCGGTGATGAGATCGTTATTATTGGAGCCGGTGGCGTAGGCAGTATGGCTATACAGATAGCTAGGGCTTTCGGCATCGATCCTATTGTTGTTGATATCGACGAGGCTAAATTACAGTCAGCTCGTGATCTAGGGGTTACTCGCACCTATAACTCAAGCGATCCGCAAACGGCGCGAGCATTGAAAAAGTCTGTCGGTGGCGCCTATGCGGCTATCGACTTTGTCGGCGCAGAAGCGAGCGTCAATTATGGACTGAATACCTTGCGTAAAGGGGGTAAGTTGGTTGTTGTTGGTTTATTCGGTGGCGCCTTAACTATGCCAATCCCATTTCTACCAATGAATGCGCGGACTATCGAAGGCAGCTATGTTGGCAGCCTTGCTGATATGGGCGAGCTTATGACTATGGTTCGTGATGGAAAAATAGCACCTATTGAAATTCAAGAACGACCGTTGTCCGAGGCGAGCGATGCCCTCAGCGACCTAAAGGCTGGCAAGGTTCAGGGCCGGCAGGGGCTGGTCAACAGCTAAGATTTAGTACACATTTCCGACATCCCAGAATAGAAAACAG